>MBAA01000091.1:983-7118 GCA_001940655.1 Promethearchaeota archaeon CR_4 | reverse complement strand
GGGTACTGGCGCAAGCTCGTGGAAAACCTCGGCATCGCAAAAGTAGACCTCGTGGCCCTGACTGATTACCTGTGCCAACCCGCCTATCGCGTGAGAACCCTGTTCTTCGATGGCAAAGTTCAAGAGAACTTGTCTTTCCACGATAGCCTGCGTCTAATGGATCGGTTTGAGGTCACCCTCGGGGACGTGGTGCCTCGGGAATTTTACTGCCCCCACTGCAAAGAACACTTCACCGTGGACACCCAAAAGCGGGTGGACGTGGCCCTCGCGGTAGAGATGGTTCACCTCGCAACGTCCAAACACGTGGACTCCATCGTCCTCGTTGCTGGGGACCGCGACTTTTTACCGGCAATCACTGCAGTCAAACACGAGGGGGTCATCATTCGCCTCGTGCACGGACCCGTATCTACCGTCTCTGAACTGCTCTACCAGACAGTAGACGAACGCGTGGAGCTCACCCAGAATTACCTTCAAAACGCCCATATCTCCTTCGAATCCATAACTGAGCAACCTCCCACTGTCCCGGAAAAAACTAAAACCAAAACCAGACCTGCCAAACCTAAATCTAGTCTCAAGGAAACGAAACCAGCGGCTGACGAATTACCCGAAGTAAAGGAATTGCTCCAGCGAATCACGGCAGACAACCTTGCGAAGACTTCAAAGCGAGAAATGCGCCTCGCGTCCGTAGGGGAGGAACTCAAGAAGGTCGCGCCCACCTGGCGGAAGAAATACAGCGTGAAGACTATAAATGACCTGTTACTCCTCGCAGGGCCGCAATTTCGGCGGGAAAAAATCGGCAAGAGTGAGTACGTCGTGCCCCTCGAAACTGGCGAGCCCGCCCACGCATTGGGGCAGACTACCCCCCTCAGACAATTCCTGTTGGACGCACTCGCTGAGTATTTCGCGATGAACCCGGATAAGAAGCACATCATCACTCCCCAACTCGGCACTTTGCTCTCCCAGAAAGACAAGAACTGGAAAAAAACCTACAAGACCAAACACCTGACCGATGCCCTTGAGGTGGTCAAGGATACAGTTACTGTGGCAGGGAAAGGCCCCAAGCAAACTATCCGATTGAAATGATAGGGTCGCTTGAGAGACTTCTCGGGCCTACCGTGGCCGGGAAAAGTGAAAAACAGAAGATCACATCCTTCCGTGGTTCTCCAGAAATTCTCCAACACTCTTTCAAGATCTAAAAATTAACGGGAGGGAATCCCGCATAGAGACTGCTTGGTCCGGAGGGGGAGGAGGGCGAAATCTTAACGAATAAAATTTCGTACAAAACGGATCGCAACTGGTTCCCGAGGTTCCCATCGCATTTCTCACCGTTGAATAGGACCCATAAAAACCTGTGCGAACTCTCCTGCTTCTCGAGTGGAAAGTCCATCATTCGCCCCTCCCACAAAAGTATTGCCTATGCGGTATCTTTTCCCTGCGCATTACCTTGCTCGAAAAACGCCCCTGTTATCTTACCTTTTTTTCCACCACCCTCGAAACTCTGCCATTGAACGATATCAAATCTTCTCTCCCCCAATTGATTCATTTTTTGTCGTTCTCGTTCGGCGGGGGCACGGACGCTATGCCTGCACTGGAAGAAGCAGTTGCCCAAGTTCAAACGGAACAGTTTTTGAAAGCGGACGTGCTCATAATTTCGGAGTTCATCAAGGATTCCGTTGATGATGCCACCGCCGCCGCGATCGCAACGTGCAAAAAAACAGGGATCCGGTTTCACAGTCTACTCATTTCCTTGGCGGACAACCCGAATGCGTTGACGATCTTTGACCCCAACCGGGTGAACAATACCTTTTCTGCCAAACCCTTTCGCAATGTGTTGAAAAACGTCCGCTATTTGATAACATAATCCCTTTTGATGCATTTACCGAACGATATTGCTGGACTTTTTACACAAAATGTGGATCAAAGCTAGGTATTGAACGAAAAGAATGAGGATGCCTATTTGTTAGAATGCTATTAATCATCGTCCCCATCCACGTCCTCTGCAGCATCTTCTTCTTAATCAAACATACGTTCTTCCCCAGTATCGCCAATTTTTCTCTTTTTGAAGTCTTCGAGATCCACAGCAAGTTTTCCCGCGTATGGGAGGTGCTGCAAGAGTTTCTTCAATTTGGCGGTCGTCTCGTCAAAGTACATTTTTGCTTCCTGGGCATTTTCGAGGGTTACTTTCTGGTTTTCGTGCACGAATTTATTGCGTACCTCTCGCCACTCTTTTAATTCTTTCTCGTTGACTAGGTGTATCCCAAACTCCCCGCCCAAATTCACGAGAAGGTCGGAAAATTTGTTCCCTCGCGTGTCATTTACGTGATTGTGCACGCAATAGAGTGCTTCCACGATTTTTTCCACCTCTAAGTAGGCGAGGCGAATGTAGTCGCCAAATTGCTTCTGTTCGTACTTCCATTCCGCGTCCTGGTGAATTTCGTCGATCTTTGCTAAGTATTCCCCAATATTTTGCTTATGTTCTGTAAAGATTATTTTCACTGGGCACCCGCTCCGCTCGAATTCGGTGAATTCTTCTACATTTTCAAACCCCATACTCTTCATTGTATTCTCCACGTCTCGGGAGAAAACCGCCAGGGGATAAGTTATGGTGACTAATTGCCACCCCTCTTCGGGGTTCATTTCATTTACTTTATTTTCAAAGTCCTTCTCAGTTTTTTCTTTCTCATACAATCTTTGTCCGATAATCACGGCATACTCCCCAATTTTCCTTGTCCGTTCTTCTGGAGAAATCTTTGTTAACCGGAAGGTTGCTCGACTCCCCACGCCTTGGTCTATTGCGATATTCATCATCTGGCAATTCATGTCCGGGTTTTCCAAAATCAACCGATTGCATTCTTTTTCTAACTCCCCCCATTTGGCCTGTATGACTTTCTCCATGTTATCCCTCATTCCTACTTAATCATTCATTTTCCGCACAATTTCAATCGATGTCAGATTTTTCTTTTTTCGTAACTCTGTTAAACCCTTTCTCCAATTCGTCAAAAAATGTTTTCGCGTTCTTGGTAATTTCGATCCTCAAGGATTTTTACACCAAATTTTCCTTCATAACGCGATAAATTTGCGATCTGCCTCGTTCCTTTCCTTCTCGGGCGTTTCCTGCGGGTTAGGGGGAATTAGAGAATGATGCCTGCAGGTTGGGCACCAATATTCGAGACATGTGCTGTTCCGGCGTATTTCAAGTCGATTCTCACACGAGGGGCAAAATTTCAATGGATCTTTTTTTAGGGAAAGCCGGAACAATCTCCACGTTGGCTCCTCCCACCAATTGTTCGGGTACATCGCGAGGTAAGAACTGCTAAAGACGTGGTAGGATTCTTTGAAAAGGCGCCGGTTGTAGTTTTTTTGGCCGCAGATGAGGATGGTACGCCCCGTGACCTCTCCCAGTTCTCGCAGGAGGTTCCTGAAATGGCCGTCCCCCGAGATAAGCACTAGGAAGGGCAGTTTTGGGCGCACCCTGAGCGTATCTCGCGCGGATCGGATCATCACCTTGTCCGCCGCATTTGTACCAGTTCCCGTGACCCACTTCACCCGAAAGGGGCTTACCTGGCGGATTTTCTGCAGGACGGCGGCGGGTAGCGCCTCCTTGTGAGCGTAAATTCGAGCACATTCGGGCGGATGCTGCTGGAAAAAGCTCCGTAACGCTTGGAGGAAGAGCGTCCCATTCTGCTTGGGTATGGGGACGTTCTCGTAATCCCAGAAGAGCGCTACTTCTCCTTCAGAATTTTTCTTTGGAGGTTTTGGGTTCGCTTTTCGCGATTCCACGCGGTTCACCTACCTGTTTGAAAAAAAGATGGAGGAAAGGAGCACTCCCTCACTTTCCCTTCGCGTTTTTTGTCGGCGGCCCGCATTGCTCGGGCCTTGAATTATTGGTCGCCCTTCGACCCCTGGTTGTCCTGGACCGATTGAATTCGCCGGGGTGCTTCCCCATCTATGTTTCATCTTCAAATTAATGATAATTTTTCGCCCTCTGTGTACTTTTTATTTAATTTGAACTCTGAAAAAGACTCTCCCCGCATCTGTAACGAAAAGTGATGATCCTTTAAAGAATATTAATTTCCGGGAATCGACTGAGTTGCCTCTTTGGCATTGCTTGAAGGCCCGATACACTTCATCGTCATTTAATTTCTGTGGGAGGTTATTTTTCGCGTATGACCAAGTGGTCTGTCCATTCAGGCGTCCTTCCCGCTCAATCATAAATTTAAGCAACCAAAGTATTTCTTTCTTGAAGGGGATCCACGAAGGGGGCCACGTTGGGCCTTCCTCGGCAGGTTTTTCTTCTCCCGGTTTTGTAACTGGTTTCGTTTCTTTTCCGCCTTCTTGACTCTTACGGAGCGTGTCCAAGGTTATCTGTTTGGTTTGGGGAGGCGATGGGAGGACGATAGGTGGGGTTTCTTTAGGGATCGGTTGCAGAGGCATAATTTGAAGGGGAGGTACTTGCGTGGAGAGGACTTGAATTCGTTCCAGTAACTTGTCCCACTTCTGCCGGAAGATACGGTCGAGCACGTCTTGGATGACGTGGGGCGCGGGTTCACCACTCCAAGTTAATTCCCCGTACTTGCACATAAAGGAGAGCACTTTTTGCTCCCGCTCTCCAAGCGGTTCATGATTGAACACCCGTTCCGACATCCCCGCATTCAGGATCTTCTGGACCGCTTGGCGGTGTAATCCCGCCCCCGTGATGAGGAAGGCCAGCGCGATCGACTTTTTGCTCGTGAGCAGTTCGACTGAGGAGGTGATCTCGTCTTCATTAACGTAGCTTCCCTCCCCGTAGAGTTTCACCTGGATCTCGAAGCTTCGACTCTCGTCCATTGATAGGCGACTCAAGAGGGACACGAGGATGTCGGGCTTTCGTTCCAAGCACTCGCATTCGTCCCCCGCAGGTATTTTTATTGTGGGTTCATGTTCTGCCAGTGCGAGCTGCCGTGGCTCTTGCCGCTTCGCGAGGATGTTCAACCATTCGGTCAATGTCTTTTCCACCTGCCGGGAGCGGACACTTGCTGCTGTAGGGTGCTCGCTGGTTATGAACGAGCGGTGGATGGTTTCAATCTCCCAGTCTGACAATTCCCCGTACGTCATTTGGTAGGGTTTGTTTGGGGTACCGTTCTTGAACGAACGGTAAAATTGGATCATATTAAACGGGTCCTTGAGGGGGACCACACCAATCTCTTTGAACTTGTGCCAGATGCGTGTCAGAGTGTTCATGACATCCCGCAGGTCTTTCATGCAGATGTTGAGTAAGTACCGGAAGAAGTCACGGGAAAATGGATATGCCGGTTCAGGGGGGATTATTTTTTCCTCTACCCAGAATCGCTGCATGAACCCTTCAAGGGCCTGGGCGCCTTCTTCCACAGAGAGATGCGCCAAGTTAATGGGTTCTACGAAAAATCCCGTGAGCTGTTTCTTGAAGTTCTCCCGCTCCTTGACGAATTTGTTATAACGCTCCCAATCCGTGGAAGTACCAATCACCACAAAAAGGAGGTTGCTCAGGTGGTCCCGCATCTGGAGCAAGACTTCGGTGAATGTATAATATTTCTGGTCGAGCTTTTCTAGGTTCTTGAAAAAATACCCGAAATTATCAATCCCCACGACAAAGCAGATCGGTTTCTCGAGTGCCCATTCCCAGTTTTCCAGCAACCACTTAACGAAATTCAGGGCATCCTCGTCTGTTTTTATGAGGTTTCCTGTGGATCCTTTCAGGACAGACTCAGTGTTTTGACAGATCTCGAGCGTTTCGAATAGTTTGGGGAAGTATTGGAGGTAAACCGCGTTGTACCGGAACTGGACATCCCTATGGTCGAGGATGACTTTTTCCTTCATGATTGTCCTCGCGAACTTCGTGATGAGCTTCATCAACTGGTGAGCCATCGGCGGATTCGCGAACAGGGCATCGCTTAAGATCCCCACGTCTATCACACGTTTTATGGTATTTGCATCATCTTCGTTCTTAATCGGCAAACGGAGCGTTTTAATAATGTCCCCGAGTTCATCTCGGGCGGCGGGGATCGTCCAGAGGATGGCGATTGCCTTGATGAAGATTTGAGACGCTATCTCGATGAATAAAGTGATCCCTACCTCGAAGAAATCGCAGATATTGCTCCATATGGCTTTAAAGGAGGG
>MBAA01000091.1:769-896 GCA_001940655.1 Promethearchaeota archaeon CR_4 | reverse complement strand
GATCTGCTGGAGAACATATCCAAACAGCGTGGACTTTCCCGAACCCCCCGGCCCTTCGAGCTGGACCGCTTTCGTGCTGCGCGACACTGCCACCGTGTGGACCAAGTCGTGCAGATATCGTAATTCT
>MBAA01000091.1:0-749 GCA_001940655.1 Promethearchaeota archaeon CR_4 | reverse complement strand
GTCGTTTCCTCCTTCCCCAAGCTCAATTTTATCATTGAGGAAGGCTCGCTCCAGCGGAACTCGCAATTCTTCGCTTGGCACGCCTGCCGCCTTCAAAAGATCCTGCATTTTGACCCACGGGCTAATGCTTGACCTTGGGGCGAGTTTCGCCAGCTGTTGCAGGAGTGCGGCGTCCGTTATGATCGCCTCGCTTTTTGGTACGGGCGCTGTTCCGGCTTCTCCCCCATATATTCCAGTTATAATATTTTCTAAGTATTCAACCTTCGTCACCAGTTCGCTGATCAGCATCTCAAGGCGTGTTACTCGGTTTGGCAGGTCTATGCTCTCGGGGGTGGTTTCCTGCGTTGCTTCAACATACTGCACTATCGCACCCTTTACCGCCTTTTTCGCTGTTTTTTTTACAACCTTTTTTACGGCTTTTTTCGCTATAATGCTCCACTCTAGTGCTCCGGGTTTTTACTCGTCCTTCCTCTATGGTTTCTTGCCTTATAAATACATTATTCAGCATGATGTCTATACTACGTACCAAAGAGAACAATTAACTCTGCGTAGGGATTTAAAAAGGAAACCTGTCCAGTTTTGCAGTGAGTGTGGGATGGTTCAGCATCACTTTTCTTGCTCCTCGTGCAAGCGGGGATTTCGCACGGCGGAGGCGCTCAACCGGCATTGCGCCGATACAGGACACGCGTCTCTTATGTGCATGCGTTGCCGGAGAGTCTTCGCTTCACCTCGCGCCCTCGAGCAGCACC
>MBAA01000172.1:4290-7564 GCA_001940655.1 Promethearchaeota archaeon CR_4 | reverse complement strand
GTGGGGTTCCAAAACTATCCACGATCTGAATATGACTCGAGGATCAAACGGTACGTATTCAATTGGACGATATACCTACGAAATCATACCTTTCTCTGGCACTGATACACAAACACTCACTGGTTGAACTGTGGATTCATACTCGGTTCAAACCACAGATTACTACGAAATGCAATCACTCATCTGGCTCGGCACCTATACCATTATTCACGATTTCAAGTCATCAAACCCTGGCGTGTGGGTCAACCACACCATCTCGCGACAGCTCACAGACATCGACTATGTCGGCGAGCCTCCCCACGAGGATGATAATGACCCCCGTCCCTACAACCTTTTGACCGACCCTTTGTTTTGGGTCGCTGTGGGCGTGGTAGGTGGTGGTGTCATCGGAATTTGGATTTTCATCAAGTATATGGTTCGTAGAAAAGCTCGCCGGGAGCAGAGTGTGAATACTGAGGAATTCGAGGCGGAAAGGACGGGTAATCCTAACCCGCCTTGCGAAGAGGAATCCATATAACTCCCGCTTCTCGCCACTGACGGTTTCCCACTAAATGCGAGGGAAAACTCGAGGACGTGGTTGCACCACGGGGAAGCGTCTGCAAAATTTTATTATCTTTTGAATCTTTAAAAAAAATGTCCAGAAAAATTTAAAAAAATGAAAGAAATTAAACCACTGTAATAAAATCAAGGGTCTGTGGAATCATGGGGAAAAGCGTGTAGATGAGGTAGAGGATGATCAACCCCACGAGCGCCACCAACCCACTCTTCTCCCACGTTGTGGAGATAATGTATTTACAAATTATCCAGAAAATTAAGTAGGCAAAGATTGGAACCAATTGCATTAGGTAATTTTGCGGAGTTATCGCTGGTATGAGGTTCTGTACACTAGCAATCGCACCGCCAATAATGCCGAACAAGAGACCAATGGCTCCAGCGAGGATTGGTACGAGGAAAACCCCGAGAAATGCGCAAAGGAGTGTTGCCAGCTTTCTGTCATGCGCTGTCGTTTTACTGATGATGTACATTTCGGCCACATATAACGCCAAGAAAAGAACTATCGTGCCCACAATCAAACCAACTATGAGCAACCAAACTTCTGCACCTTGAAAAATCATTCAATCATCACGCTCTCTTTTTTTTGAATTTTCTGTGGAATTACGTAGATTCTGTTTGAAACCTGTTGCTTTAATATTTGCCACAATTACAATTCTCTGACAAATGAATTAAATACTTTCCTCGCATTTCTATATGTAGGATATCTATGTCCATAGACCGCCAGAAATTCGATGCCCTCCTCAAGTGGTTCATAAAAATTGCCCCAAAGGTAGACGCTGTTGTCATCGTGGACCGACAGGGCTTGACAATCGCGTCCGAATCCAAAACGAAAATCGATGAAGACGTGATTGGAGGTGTATCTGCGGTCGTGGAGCAGGTATTAACCCGGATTACGAAGGAATTTAAGTCGGGGCAATTCGGCACGGGGAGTTTCGACACGGAGAAATGCCGGCTCATTTTCGTGGAAACTGGAAAACAAGCGATCTTAGTCACGATAGCGGATGCGTTGGCAAGTATTGACGAGTTATATCCTTATGTATATGTGATGGCGGAAAAAGTAGCCCGGATCCTCGATGGTCGCCCCGTGTCCCCAGTCATTCCCCAGATCGTTGGAGCTAGTTCCGACACATTGGTTGAAAAGGGTAAACTCGTAAAGATTGAGCCTGCTTCTGGCAGTTATGCGTATAAAGTTGTTCTCGGGGGCGAAGGTGGCGTAGGTAAAACCTCGCTCGCTTACTCTTTCATCGAGGGAAAATTTGAAACAGACTATAAATCCACCATCGGCACGTCCATCATGAAGAAAGAACTGACCATTCGTGGGTCCGATGCTAAGGTGCGTTTCATAATTTGGGATTTAGCAGGCCAAGATCAGTTTAAACGCGTACGACAAACGTATTACCAAAACGCCGAAGCTGGCATCATCGTATTCGATGTAACCCGGCGGGACACGTTTCTAACGGTCGAAAAATGGGTGGTAGAAACCCGCCAGGGCAGCGGAAAACCAGATATTCGATTGATCATCGTGGGCAATAAAATCGACCTCCCCAATCGCCAAGTGACATACGAAGAAGGGATTGCGCTCGGGAAGAAGCTCAATTTGTCATATATTGAAACGTCGGCAAAAACGGGGGACATGGTAAATGATGCCTTTGAAATGCTCGCGTTATCCCTCTTCAAAACGCTTTCCCTAACGTCTTTATAAATATATATGAGAAATGTTATTGTTTCACAATTTCAGCTTTCAATGCTTCAATTTTCTGCTTGAGCAGGTTCTTAATCGGCTCGTTCTGCTGGAACTCGAGCTTCCCCCGACAATTCGGACAAGCGAACGTCAATTCTACGGCCTCGTCAAATGAATACCGTTCGTCATTGCATTTTTGGGAACACACGAAGAACATATTTTCCTGTTCAAAATCCAACCGTGATTGCAATTTTCGTAGGACTTTTCGCTGCTTCATCGTCACTAATTCCACGATCCGGTCGAAATCGTGACTCCAATAATATATAAACCACCCGGATTTCTTGTCGCGCACTCGCCGGAACTTGGCTAGCTTGTTCTCGTTCAATTTGTACAAGATTTTGCGAACTAGGTTAAGTTTAATAGCAGTTTTGTCAGCTAGCTCTTCGTCCGTAACTTCGACCGAATTCTGGAAGAGATACTGGCCGATTTTCATGCCGTCTTTGCCGGCGATTTCCAGTAACAGGGCTTTTTGGAGTTTGTTTAATTTCTTGTCAGAGTCTTCTTCGTCTTTGGGCAAGGGTGAGTGCCTCCGGGGTAGCCAAGCGATTTAGGTGCATAACCTGTGAAAGTTGGAGAAAAAGCGATCCTAAAAAATTTTTAGATTTTATGTTTTAATTAGATTCCTCTTCCGCTCTTTCGTTTTTAGTAATAATTTTGGTAGGATGCAGGGCAAGAATCCCCTCGATCAAACGATCAAAATTTTGTCCTGTAGTTGCAGAGACAAATACTGAATTGGGGAACTCCTTACCCAACGCTTCTTTGATGGATTCGAGCGGTTTCGGAGGAAGCTTATCTATTTTATTAAAGACATACAACACGGGAATATTGAATGCGCCCACCTTCGTCAAGATTTCTTGACTAACGCGGATTTTATTATGGATATCCACTAAAGCCTCAGTTAAGTCAATCACGTGTAGGATGCCTCGAGAATAGTTTATTTCTTCTAATGTTGTCATGAACGCGTCGAGTAAATCCTCG
>MBAA01000172.1:2838-4162 GCA_001940655.1 Promethearchaeota archaeon CR_4 | reverse complement strand
TCGGTTCAAGATGGCAGTTTTTCCTACGTTAGTGTACCCAATGATGGAATAAATTCCTTGTTTTACCCGGAGTTTACGTTGATTTTCCCGTTGTTTCTCGACTTCCGCGAGTTCTTTCCGAATCCTACCTTCTTGGCGCCGGAACTCGCGCCGGAACGCCTCAAAAGCACCATATCCCTTTCCCATGAAGTCGGCTCCTTGACGTTCCCCCCTACTTTTAGCACTAGTCTCTATCTTGCGGAGCGCATATTCAATTCGGTGGCGTGCGAGCTGGATCTGCAGTTTAGACTCCCGCGTTGTTGAATGGAGCTCGAAGATTTCTAGGATGAGGAACCTGCGATCGATAACGCGGCTTCGCAACTTTTCGGAGAGATTCTGAATTTGGGTTGAGGTGAGGTTATGATTGAAAATTAGCGTGTATTGCCCGCGTTCTGGCGGTAATTCTTCATTAATTTCATTTACTTTCCCCTCACCAAGAAAATAACGTGCGCTAGGAGAGTGACGTTTTTGGATTATTTCCCGTAACAATTTGTAGCCACATGTTTTCAGCATCCCCACGCTTTCATCGTGATTATAAGGGGGTTTTACGGGATTTTCTAATTCAATTAAAATGGCTAAACGCTGATCTGACAAACAAGAATGGCCTCGATTGTAAAAACAGATTTACTTTTTTTTGCGGATTTTGATGAAATCCCCCATAGTTGTCCCTTGAGTAGCTTTGAACTTCTGAAGATCCTCTGATGTCAGGGTTTCATCTTCTTGCTCTTCCTTCTTGAGGAGCTTGATTTGAAATAATTTCTCCAGTTCTCTCGCCTCCTGTAAGGTGGGTTCGATCTTTTCTAGTTCCCATTTTTGCACGCGTGAAAGGCGGATTTGAATTTTTTTCGCAAATTTTTCTTGATCTAATTTTAGTTTTTCCCGGATCCCTTGAAGTAACTTCCCATAACCGGGAATAATGGTATAAGACTCTTCAGGTTCCTTCTTACGGGGAGATCTTGAGCGCGGAGGTGCGTAAGGATTATTTGAAAAACTGGAACGTGATTTGACGCTGGAACTAGGGGAGGAGACTGATGCTGACCTTCGTGGAGGAATGACGAGTTCTCCTAAGGTGGTGCATTTCCCACACACGGTTAACATCACTCCTTCGATGCGCACTCGATGAGATCGGCCAAAAATACGTTCCCCGCATACTTCGCAAGTAGTTTTCGTGCGTTCAGAGCTCATTTGAATGCCCCACGAATCGCTTTGTAATTAAGAAACTAAGTTTCTTTTAGTCATAATTCTTTTTATATCCTTGTTGCCAATTTCCAATTGGGAATTAACT
>MBAA01000172.1:0-2818 GCA_001940655.1 Promethearchaeota archaeon CR_4 | reverse complement strand
AGTTATTCCTTCAGATTTATTAGTAAAGATTTAGTGATTAAACTAGTTAACAGTCGTCAACGGATTAGGGTTCTATATGCCGACCATGGTCAAGAAAAAAAGCGAGAAGGACGAAAAAGAACTTCCCTCCGATGCGAATTACCTCGTGACCTATACACGCCATCTGGAAAGAAGATTAAAGTCCCTCGAAACAGAGAAGCAACTTCTCGACACAGAACGGTTACGCCTTGAACGTGAATTGCATGCATTGCGAACCGAATTAGACCGCTTGCGGCAACCCCCCCTCATAGCCGCTACAGTCATTGATATCCTTGAAGATAAACGCGCCGTCGTGAAGAGTAGCACGGGGCCTCAATTCATTGTTAATATGTCAAAGAAGATAAAAACTAAGAACCTGCTACCTGGCACGCGCTGTGCACTTAATCAGCGAACTTTTGCGATTGTTGAGGATTTACCCCCTAGTCACGATCCGTTTGTGAAAGGGATGGAAATTGAAGACAACGTGCCAGATGTGACCTATGAGGACGTGGGTGGGCTCGATGATCAGTTACGGGAAATTCGGGAAACGGTTGAATTACCTCTTGCCCATCCCGAGCTATTCGAGCAAGTAGGAATAAGTCCTCCAAAGGGTGTGCTCTTATGGGGCCCGCCCGGTACGGGGAAAACCCTCTTGGCAAAGGCGGTAGCACACGAAACTGAAGCGCGCTTTATACGGATCATCGGATCAGAGCTTGTCCAGAAATTCATTGGTGAAGGTGCACGCTTGGTTCGCGAAATTTTCCAAATGGCGAAAAGTGGGGGCGCCACCATTGTATTTATCGATGAATTAGATGCGATCGGCAGTCGCCGCCTAGAGGTCGCCACGTCCGGCGATCGCGAGGTGCAGCGAACCCTTATGCAACTCTTGTCCGAATTAGATGGGTTTGATTCCCGCGGTGACGTGCGTATTCTTGCAGCCACCAACCGCCCCGACATTCTGGATCCTGCCTTACTTCGACCAGGGCGATTTGACCGGATCATTGAATTTCCCAAACCAGACCTTAATGCTCGGACCCAAATTTTCAAGATTCATTCCCGCAAGATAAATCTCACTGACAAGAATATGGATTTTAAGAGCTTGGTTCAAACCACGGACAGTGGAACGGGAGCAGATATCAGGGCAATTGTGACTGAAGCAGGTATGTTTGCAATCCGGGATAACCGGACTTCAGTTACCTATGCTGATTTCAAGAAGGCCGTGGAAAAAGTGATGAACAAGAAAATCTTGGGCGAAGAACCCCCCGCCGAAATTTATCGTTAAACTTCTCTTAAGTTGAGGGGCAACCTGTGGCAGACCGCGCAGAGATAGCGGGGGAAAAGTTTCTTTCGATTTTTATTTACCAATTTGGCCCCCGCGTGGGTAAATTTATGGAGACTATCCTCAATCAATTAAAATTCACCTTTTCTCGACGAACAGGCCGATTTAAGAGTGTCACTTGGAAAGGAATGGATTTCTGCAATTTTAAACCTGATATTGGAATGTTCGCTCTTGGATCTGTTGGAGCAAAGTTCTTACTAGAAAATCTTTTCCCTCCCGCCCTTCGGGTCATTGTCCAAGATGATGTGGGGGATTACATCGCACATGGCCGTAATGTATTTGCTAAACACGTAGTAGGGATTGATACTTCTCTCCTTCCTGAGGATGAGGTGATCATTGTTGATACTCATGATCGTCTCTTGGGTCTGGGGCGTTTGCTCTTACCTGCAATTGAGGTAAAAAAGTTCAATTGGGGGGTCGCTGTAAAGACACGTAAAGGTTGCGAAAAATAACTTCTAGGTCGCGAAACGATGGCAAAATTACCGAAGAATTTGCGGAAATCCCTCCAACAACCACGCGGTGGTGCTGGTGGACAGGCCGGTGGGATGAAGGGAGGTTCTCGTAGCATGCGCAGAATGATGGATAGGATGGGGATCGATATGCAACAGGTGCCTGCCCAAGAAGTCGTAATTAAATGCGATGAATATGATATCGTAATTTCATCTCCCCAAGTTTCATTAATCAACCAAGCTGGTCAAGAGATCTATCAGATACTGGGAAACGCAGAAAAACTCCCGAAAGGTGAATCTTCTGAAATGCTCGTGGGTGAACCTTTAGCTGAAGGAAATCAAGAGCTTGAAATGATACCTGCGCAAGACAGCATCTCCACTGCACCCCAAACTACCTCCGATGATATTAAACTCGTGGCTGTACAGGCACAAGTGTCCGAGAAAGTCGCCGCCGACGCTCTTAAGCGAACGAACGGTAACATTGCCCAAGCAATCATCGAATTGAAATCGAAGCAATAAGTTCAAAAAATAACAGACATAGTGAGTTTCCATATGTCGAAAAAAACAGTGGCACCAGCGACCTCAATTGCGGAGAAGGTCCCCCGCTTCGCGGGTTGGATATGTTTCTTTGGTGCAGTCATTGAATTTATCGTTATCATCCTAGATTACCAACATCTCTTTACACGCGAATCTCTGTCTCTACTGATTTTCCTGATCGTTAATGCAGGGACTTGCTATGCCCTATCGATTATGACAGAGAAAAATCCGGGAAATAAAAAGGCCATTTTCAAAGATTGGTTAATTTCATCATTGATAATCAATATCGTAATGATAGGATCTGTCGCAGCCTACATTGGTGTTGAGTAATTGAAAACTAGTTATTGCCATCTTTCTTCTTTTGCTTTTCTCAATAATCAGTTCTCAATGAAAACTTATTAAGTTAATGCTGCGCCTCCACAGGCAATTATGGTCAAGATCCTGCAATCAAGCGTTGACTTGGAATGTTGATTTG
>MBAA01000198.1:11704-11789 GCA_001940655.1 Promethearchaeota archaeon CR_4 | reverse complement strand
ACACGAACGTAACGTCGGGGTAATCGGATTCAAAAGCAACCATCTGGTCGAGGTATGCCTGGGTAGTGACGGCATCATAACTATC
>MBAA01000198.1:4738-11608 GCA_001940655.1 Promethearchaeota archaeon CR_4 | reverse complement strand
TTGGGGTTCAATATAAGTGTCAGTAATTTGGCCGTCCAAAATTCCGAATGCGTCCGTGCCCGTGGGAACGCCATCGTAACGAATTTCGTAAGCAAACGTGCTATTTGCTGTTGTTATTTCGCTAAGACCCTCCGTGAGTTGTCCTCCGTGTGAGGTATGGGCGTAGTGCAATTTCCAAGAGGATTTAACTGCTTGAAGCCATTCGGGCGGAATGAGTGAGACATTCGCGCACGTGTGGTTAACGCTCCGATTATAACCCGCTGCGGACTTTGGAGAACTCGTGTTTGGTGTTTCATTTAGATTCGCAGACGTGTTGGATTGAAACCCAAACACTTGCCCAAATAAAACTCCAACTGATGCGACTAACACGACATATACAAGTGCTATTAGACCTTTTGATTTTCCACGCATAATTTCACCATCATTTAAAATTTTATGCTAACCTTAGATGTTGTTTTGACTATACCCCATGGCCTTTATATGAAATTAGGTTCTAGGCCAATAGAACTCGTGTAGATAAGGGAATTTCGAGCTTGTATTGAGTTTGATTGGAAAAGTCATCAAAATCGCGGGGTAAAGTCAAATTATTTGTTGGAAGTCCACCCGGAGGAACGAGAAAAAGAAAGAATTATTACGCCTAAAAGAGTCCACGAAATACATAATACCAAATAAGACTTGAATGATTCAAAATACCAATAAACAACCAAATTATTCTGAGGAAAAAGTAAAAGGAGGAAGAAAAGGAGTTATTTGCGGAGAGTCTGCCTCGCCCGCCGTCGGAGGAAGAGGGCGCCGAGACTGGTGGCTACCAGGATCAAAATTACAGGAAATCCGGGAATTCCTGCGAAGGGGTTTGTAGGAACATCATCATCCGGGGGTGTTTCACTGCTTGGGGGCGTATAGGTAATGGTGTCTGTAGCGAGCGCTGCCGCCTCGATAGTTCCGTTCCGTGCGTTGAAATATAGTGTTTTCAAACCAGCACCGCCGGCGAGTGTCAACATCTTGGTCGCTGCGAAGGGTTCCCACGAAGACCACGTCACGCTATCGTTGGAAAAGCACATCTGTGTTGCGCCCGTGCCGCCCAATGTCAATGTCACGAGAGGGCTACTTGTATTTTCCGCCCCGCCGTTGATAGAGATCGATAACCCTGTAGGCGGGAGGATGTAGGTGATAGTATCTGTAGCCGGCCCTGCCTCAACGAGGCTACTGTTCCGAACTTTAAAGTACACGGTCTTGGAACCTGGCCCTCCGTCGAGTGTCCATGCTTTCGTGGTTTTATACATTTCCCAGTCCGTGTAGGTGGTGCCGTTGTTCGAGAAGCACATCTCGATTGCATCTGGGGCGTACAAGGTTAGAGTTACGGCAAGGGAGCTAGTCTCCAGTGCACCAGCTTCGATGCAAATCGATGGTCCAGTAGGGGGCACATTCTCTGCATCCCAACCCGCAATTCGCGCCATCAACCACCACAATGCAACCCCTTTAATCGTACAACTCTCCAAAGTCGTGTGTGCCGCTTCATCCCCGTTAAATTGGGGGTGTTCTGACGGGATGTTTTGTGATTCGTAAACATAAGTGTGGTAATCCGACCCGTACCAACAATCTAAGTCCCCGAAATCGAACAACCACTTGTTGTTGTCAATACAATACTGGCGAATCTGCTCGTTCCGAAGGTGACGATTATACCCTCCATCTCCTTCCGCTTGAGCATTCCCCGTCATGTACACGAACGTAACGTCGGGGTAATCGGATTCAAAAGCAGCCATCTGGTCGAGGTAAGCTTGGGTAGTGGACGCATCATAACTATCTAGTTGCGTGCAAAAAGCCCACATCGACACATTGACGGGGTAATTGTCGAGGACATTTTCCGTTAAAGCAATCCCCGCAGGGTCTGACTAATAGTCTTGGGGTTCAATATAAGTGTCAGTAATTTGGCCGTCCAAAATTCCGAATGCGTCCGTGCCCGTGGGAACGCCATCGTAACGGATTTCGTAAGCAAACGTGCTATTTGCCGTTGCTATTTCGCCAAGACCCTCCGTGAGTTGTCCCCCATGTGAGGTATGGGCGTAGTGCAATTTCCAAGAGGATTTAACCGCTTGAAGCCACTCGGGAGGAATGAGGGAGACATTCGCACACGTGTGGTTAATAATCCTTTCATAACCAGCGGCAGTTTTTGGAGAATGCCGTTCTGGAGCAACTATACGATTCTCATCTGTAATGGGTTGAGAGTATACCATTGATCCAAATAAAACGCCAACGGACGCGACTAACACGACACAAACCACTACGATTATACCTTTCGATTTTCCACGCAAAAGTGTCACCTATATTCAAAATTTTTGCTATCCTTAGATGGTGTTTTGAGTATACCCCATGACCTTTATAAGAAATTAGGTTCTAGACCCATAGAACTCGTATAGGCACCAAGAATTCAAACCAACATCAATCATATGATTAATTGGGATCTAATCTTACATCGATTTCTCGAAATTTAGTGATGCCAGTTTATATCCCCCAATTTCGAAAATTTATGAAATATTGGAAACACGGGGCGATCCAGGCAAATAAATTTATAAAATGCAAGCCTTGCAAGGAGACTATTTTTTACAACTGTAATAGGTTCGGAGAAAATGGACATAACCAGTGTGGATAATGCAGGGAAAATTAACCTCCCCTTGAATATTGCGACCCGGTGCGGCATCAAACCGGGCGTGCTTTTACAAGGGCCCCTCGAGGGAAATACCATCATCCTGACCAAGATCGACCACGCCTGAGGCAACCCGGAGGATGGGAAAATCTAGGATATGTTGCAACTTTCGGAATACAGTTTGAGAAAGTTTCTCCAAAATGAACCGGATTTTCTGCGTTTAATGGACTATAAGGTCAAGATTGTCGTTGATTTCCTTATCTCTTGGGAAAAAAGGGAAATTAAACCTGTTCGAAGAGCACGCGAAACGCTTGTCGGATGGCATTTCTCCGGACAGATTGTATATAAAAAGAGGTAGTCCTGCCGTGATCGTGAAAACAGAACTTCATATAATCATCGCTCGTATGTAATTACACGCAGCAGAAGTGATATACTCATATAAGGTTATGAACTATATGCCCCAAGTCGTGAAGATTTTCCGGGAAGACCCTTATTATAATGACCTGAATTCCATTTTCATCCCCTTCCGCACGGTAATGGAGATGGAGGCATTGGTGAGTCTCTATTTATCTGTCGGGAATTATGATGTCATCAAAGATATCCCCCAAAGTCGTCCGTCCGCCTCTCAATTCCTCCAAACGTTACATATGGAGGGGAATCCCGCTTACTTACAAATTGTCGATTTTTTTATCAAATGCGCCATGCCCAAACTGAAACCAGTCGTCAGTTACGAGCGAGATCACCACGATGTCATCCGTCGGGGAAATGTGGTGCCATACGCCAAGACCCGGGCGTGTCTCTTCTTTGCACTCCACAATTTGAAATTAAAGTTCTTAGTAATTCAGGAATTTGTAGACAAATTTAGGAAAAACCAATTTCAACTCGAGCGTCCGAAAGGGCCGGCTGGAATTGAACCTCCGTCATTTATGACTGCCTTCGGTAACGCGTTCTATGAAAAATACCGGGCCATCCTCGCCGACATGCTCCCTAAAAAGACCGTTTCAGAGAAGGTGAGTCGCCTCTTACAGAATAAGGACGCAGTCACAAACGAAAAAATCTTCCAGATGGCCACGAACCTCGACAAGGAAGAGGAAATCAACAAGATCAAATACATTATGCGAAACATTAAGGCATCCCTATTTGTCTGCAACCTCCTCTTTGCAGCCTCGGACCTCACACAAGCTTTTTCGCGCGGGAAACCCGAGACGTTCAACCCGGAAGAGACGATGATCAGTCAGGATTTCATTCCCGAGCTGGTGCCCGCGATAACCCAGTGTTTGGCGCAGAATAATGTCGCGCAACTCCGTCGCTGCGTGGACGCCTTTTATCAGTTGATGGACATCGTGCTAGATGGCATCAACATAGCCTACAATGTGGCATCGGGCGGGGAAGTGCGTCTCGGAAAAACCGAAACCCTGTATCACCTCCAACCGCGGATTCATTACTCACCGGCTTAATGAAAATCAAAGGCAAGGGGTGCCCCATTTTAATTCTTTTTTATAATCCCCCAAAAGATGGCACAAAATTATAGGGAGTGCGGGAAAATTTAACCGTTTGGAAGATGATCTAATAGATTTGAATGATCCAACCCTAAACTCATAAAAACGTGATAAACTTCTTATCAGGAGTTGGACCATTCTCAGGTGTGAGATAGTTTATTATGGCGAAACCTGATAAAGTAAAAGATAAAAAGAAAACAGATGGGTTGGATGAAAAGAAAGGTACTAGTGCGAAAGAGGTTGCCGGGGCTATGGCCGCCAACATGGCTGCGAACCAGGAAAATAAAAACTGGGAAATGGAGCGCGAGCAGTTGCATTCTAGGGCAGCGAAGAAAGCACTCGCAAAGCACGAAAAGGAGTTAGCGAAGGTAGGGATAAAGATTCCCGGGAAAAAACCCAACCCAAAACCTGAAGATTGAGCGAAAAACGCCTTCAATCTATCAAGTGTCCCGTTAAACCAAGTTCGTTCAGGTTGAAAGCAGAAAAGGGGAGGAATTGAGATTTTTTTTTAACTCGCTGGCGGGAATGTTGACTCCTCTGGCACGGGTTCAGGAGCAGATGTTTCTTGCAGAAAATCTCGCGCGCGAAAGCGAGGGAAATCATAGGATATAAAACCCAGATAAAGAATTACTGGAAGGACACAAAATACGGCAATATCGAAGTATAAATAAAAAAAATCCCAAATTAGATAATAGATCATCCTCCAGAAAGAAGAAACTACCCCATAGATTGTGGAAATAAGGGATGCCGTCACGCCCATCTGCGTCCAAATGCGAGCGGTTTTGGAAATCTTGCCCCCGCTTTTCATAGTTCGCCCGGTCAACAAACAGCCAATAACGCCTGTCACCAGAAGTAGGCAGGGAATAATTATATGAATTAATCCAACCAGCATGATGAATAATATTTGTTGAAAGGTTATACTAAAGGATGTGCTGGCACAATTAATACAATACTGCCAACCAAAAAACTCCAAATAGGCATTCTCGAAAAGCTTTAGATACGCTGGAACGAGGATAGTTATTAAAAATACGAGAGAGAAAAGAACGAGGCGTAAGCGCCAAAGATTTCGTTGAGGAACCCCTCTTGTTGGTGGGGTCTTCACCTCCTCTGGTGTCTGTTCAGTGGTTGAATTCTCTAAAGCAAAATCTGACGCGTGAAAGCGAGGAAAATCGTAAGAAATATATGCCAAAAAGAGAGTAATAGGGAGGATGCAGAGGGCGGCTATATTGAGGGAGAAATAACTATAGCTAATTGAGTATTGCAATGATAGACTCATATCTAACAAAGAATTTAACCCCGAATACAAAATTGAAGTGATTGCAGAAAAGAGGAACCCGGTGACACTAATTTGCGTCAAGATGCGGGCAGTTTTAGAATTTTTTTCGCTCACTATCTTTGAACGTTTTGTCAATATGCAACCCCTAATCCCTATGGTTAAAAGTAGACTAGGAACAATCATCTGAAATAAAAATTGTAACACCGTTTCCAAAAATTGTTCCTCAGAAAAGAGAGACGATCCACCCCACACAAATAGCCAATTTATATGGATCTCATCTGAGAAAATTTGAGTCCTGGTATACGTTGGAATAAGGATGGTTATAAAAAATATCAAAACAAACAAACTAAGGCGCACGCGCCAGAGATTTCGAGCTTCCATGTCAAATCCTCCTAGAAATTACTTGTTTAAACCTTTGAATGTAAAAAGCTTTTCGTACCTACTTTAATTGAATGAAAAGATGAAATTTCTCAAATTTACGACCCCAATTTTTGATTTACTTTCCTTTCGACAAATGCAGAAATTTGTGAATTATTTCCTATAAAAGAGTTAGAAAAAAATGAGTAAGTTGCGAATTCCGCAGATCATTTCAATCCTTTATAACTGCCAGCAAGCGAGATGACTATGCCAATAATTGCAAGGAAGAATCCGAATGAGAGTGTATAAGCATCGTATAAATTGAACGGAGTATCTTGCGCATTCCAAGCGTAGAGGATGAACCCAATCAAGCATACGATACTTCCAAGCAATGCGACAACAAAACCACTCTTGGCGTTCCTTGCAGACAAGGCTTTTATGATAAATAAGATTCCCATCAACAAAACGATGATCGATCCAATCAGCATAACATTGCCCGCAGTAGTCAAATCACCAATTCCTACCGTTCCTAAGCATCCGGTATATTGTCCAAATCCATTTATTATTCTCGTGCAATCGCCAATCTGGAAGACAAGAAACCACCCAAGAAACAGCGAGATTAATGTCAACAAACCTCCCAGAAAAACAATAATTCCCGATGATGATTCGTTTCCCATACAGTGTGACCTCAATGTGTGTGATAATAACGTTTGTAGTAGATCAGTTGAATATTTTTTGAGCAAGATATATTTAAGAATTGGTAGTTTTTTCCGCAGATGTTCCGTACCACCCTTTTCCCTACATTTTTGTCATATCTATTATTTCTAAATCTCTATTTATCGTGTGGAATCCAATATTCTATTATTTGCCTAGACGATCGTCTATACATTCAACCGATTCGCGATAGTTCTGATTCATCTATGGTTGTCAGTATGGAAGACTTCTTAAATGGGGTTTTAATATTGGGTCAGAAACCCGCATGTACGATTGAGGAATTTACGGCGCTAAATTTTCTTGGTATAAATTGCGGGGTACTCGAGTAAATCTGGTATACTAACAAGTTGAGAAGAAATTATGACAAAACAAAATGCGGT
>MBAA01000198.1:4432-4705 GCA_001940655.1 Promethearchaeota archaeon CR_4 | reverse complement strand
GGTGCTGGAACACGTGCATCTCGTGGATCTATTTCTCTATGAGTCTTCGATGTTCGCGAATGCCACCATCGTGGAAGATACCGAATGGACGTCGATCATAGATACGGGAACCTCCGAAAGCGTGCGGTCCATCATCAATTATTTTCGATTTAACGGAATCCAATCGAAGCGCGTGTTGCTAGTTCCCACGCATTACCATTTCGACCACGCGGGCGGTCTCCCCGCGTTAATTGACTTCTTCCAAACGAAAGGAGCAGAGGTCACGATCTTGAC
>MBAA01000198.1:0-4420 GCA_001940655.1 Promethearchaeota archaeon CR_4 | reverse complement strand
CTCAAGGAGGCGATCGTATAATTTTTCTCGGTGAAGCGTTTGGTATTAATCTACGGGGAGACTTGAATCCCATTCCCGCCTCTTCCGCGCCAGATTTCCATTCCGGGAAATATCTCGCTTCCATCCACAAGATATTGGATTTGCGCCCGGACATTGCATTTTTCAGCCACTTTGGGGGAATTGCCGGGGCAGAAAACATCCAAACAACGGGGAAAAATGCCATTAAAAATTACCGGGAGTTTCGAAAACTGGTTATCTGTTTACGCGACCTAGGATTATCTACCCGGGAAATTACGGAGCGTATCGCTAACGGTTATGCGGATCAGATTGCAACGTACGCCTTGGATACCTCCCTGACGCAAAACTTGGCATTCTCTATCATCTACGGCATCCTCATGGACGAGCAGAACCACGATTATCTGGTATCTTCCCGTGAGGAGGGTCATCGTGTTCTCGAATCCAAGTAATAATTCTGACGAACAGAAGGATCACGGCCATTAAACATCCATACGAAAAGAAATCCCAAAAGATATCCTGCCGATAGACGCCGATGAGGCTTGAAATGCCCCAAGTGATTAAAAACCCCGCAATTAAGCCAAGAACAGCAAATACAACCACTAATGGCCAGAGATCCGAGTTCTTCTTTGTTGTTTGGTGGAGGACGGACGCTTGTCCTGAAACCACGGCAGTATTCTTCAAGATTCCTTGATCCTTTTTAACGTTCTCGAGGACCGCCTCTCCCATGCCATCTTTGGGGGTCGGAACAACTCGTTTTTGCTCTCCTTCTTTTGCCCATTGTTGCCCCATTTCGACCAACCACCACAACTTACCCAATACGGTATAATAAGGGCTTTGGTAGGATCAAGAAAAAAAAGGAATGATGATGAATCGAACGAATCAATTAATAAGAGCCTAATATTTGTTACTTTTCAGTGCCTGACACGGTACTCGATTGTCCCGGTATTTTGCGTTGCTTCATGCGGTGGATTACGACCACCACAACTATGACACCCACAACCGCAATGATCCCTAATATAACATAGAGGGTCGGGAATTCGCCACTTCCGGTTCCGTTATCGCCACCGCTTGGAGGTGCATATATAATGGTGTCGGAAACCGGCGTTGCTTCGATGGTACTATTGCGGGCCTTGAAGTACACGGTTTTAGAACCCGCTTCTCCTTCGAGCATCCAATCTTTCGTGGCGTTATATGCTTCCCACGCGGTATATTTAGTCCCGTTGTTCGAGAAACACATCTCGGTCGCGCTCGTGGAGGATAGGGTCAGTGTCACCGCGAGGGTGGTTGTGTTCTCCGCCCCGTTATTGATGGATATACTCAAACCACTTGGCGGGAGGGTGTAGGTAATGCTTGTAGAGATGGTCGTGGGCCCATTCACGTTCTGAGCCGAAAAGTACACGATCTTCAACCCTGGCCCTCCCTCGAGCGTCCACTCCTTCGAGGTTGAATATGGTTCCCAAGAGGTGAACGTGGTACCGTTGTTCGAGAAGCACATCTCGGTCGCGTCTATGGCGGCAAGAATCAGCGTCACGTCAAGTGTTGCCGTATCGGTTGCCCCTCCGTTGATGGTGACGGACAACCCAGAGGGTAGTGCCGTGGTCAAAGTCACGATGACGGTGTCGGAGGTGCCCCTCATACCTTGGTCATCATTATATTCAATGGTATAATTGAATCGGCCTTCATTTGTGTGGTTAATTGGAATATTCAATGCAGTATTATTCTCCCATGTTGTCCAATCCACCCACACATATTCCTCCCCGGCAGTGTCATTAGCAATGACACGGTACTCCCCACATCCTTGATCGTCCGTTATGATCCAGTCGATCGTCTCGCTGCCCGCAGGATTGTCGACAATGTCGTTGGGTTGATTTACCGCGGGTGGGGCATTGGCTATCCGCTGGGCGTAGATGTCCCATTCACTCCCAGTTCTATTATCTTGCCATACAATGATCGCGCCACCGCCTCCATCGCTCACGAGTTGAGGTGCGTCTTGATTATTTAGCGCGGTACAGAGAGCAATTCCATTATCAACCCATCGGACATTTCCCGTAGCGTCAATTCGCTGGGCATAGATGTCATTAACTCCCTCAGATACCTCATCTCGCCACATAATTATTGCCCCACCGGATCCATCCTCCACAAGTTGAGGGGTATATTGCGCATTGGCGGCAGTACTGATAGCGGTTCCGTTAGGAGTCCACTGGGCGTTCCCCGTGGAATTCACCTGCTGGGCGTAGATGTTCTTATCACTGCCACTTCTATCATCTTCCCACGTAATAATCACTCCATCTAACCCATCACTTATAAGTTGAGGCGCTGTTTGAAAGTTTGCGGCATCGCAAACGAGAGTCCCGTTTTCCGTCCACTGAGTGTCTCCTGCGGAACTGACCCTTTGGGCGTAGATGTTATCATAAGATCCCCCGGTTCGCTCGTCTTGCCATACAATAATCACCCCACCAACCCCGTCACTTACCAGTTGAGGTGCTTTTTGTCCATAGGACGCGTTACAGATGAGGATGCCATCGGGAATCCATTCGGGGGTACCCGCAGGGTCGATACACTGGGCGTAGATGTCATAATTGCTCCCACTTCGAAAATCTTCCCACACAATAAATGTTCCGCCGGATTCATTACTCGCAAGTTGAGGGTTACTTTGGGTGCCAGTAACCATGCAGATAACACTCCCATTTCCAGGCCACTGGGTGATTCCCAAGGAATCAACCAGTTGGGCATAGATGTCCCAATTGCTATTTCTCCAATCTAACCACGCGATAATTGCCCCGTTAGCCCCATCACTGATAAGTGTAGGTGATAGTTGAAGGTTTGTGTCATTGCAGATTACTACCCCATTAGGAGCCCATAAGAGTTGCCCATCGGAGTCGACCCTTTGCGCATAGATGTCACGATTAGTACCACTTCTATTATCTTGCCAGGTAACAATCGCACCACCGGATCCATCGCATACAATTTGAGGCGATTCTTGGTTATTAATCGCGTTGCAAATCACGACCCCACCGGTCATCCACAGGACGTTCCCAGCGGGATCAACCCGCTGGGCGTAAATGTCCCATTTTCCACTTCTATTATCTTGCCAGGTAACAATCGCTCCACCGGACCTATCGCTTACAATTTGTGGGTATTTCTGGTCAGTTGTTACAGAGCAGATGACTACCCCGTTGGTAGTCCATTCGACACTCTCAGATGTGAGTGGCTGTCCTTTCATTTCCTTCTCAAGTGCGTCATTCACCTCCCCGAACAACCCCACCTTGTCAGATCTAAGATTTGACAATGGGGCGAGGGTTACGATGAAGAGGAGAAAAGAAGAGAAAAGGAATACTCTTTGCCATTTTACCAAATTTTTTCGCCACGGAATTATTTTGTGCACGCTTATCCCGCCTTTTCCACTAGAAGAACTAGGAAAAAGGAATCCTATGAGCTTCCCGGTGTACCAAGGAAGTTACTGTGGAAAAACTAACCTTAGCTAGATATAAAAGCTTTTTTTCTCTTCCTCTTTCCTCCTCCCATTTCTGGATGGTTTCATACGATTCTTCGTGCAGAAGCTTTGATTTATGTCTTCACCTGAACTTATTACCCGGAGATCAAAATTTATTACCCCTTTTCGAGACTTTTTAGTAGAAAAGAAATTTCGAGCGCTAGTATAGATGTCGCATTGAATTTTTGTACCATTTTATTTTAAAACGCGCTTCAACTAAGGTTTGATTATCATAAAAGTCAAATTCTTTGAGTTGTCAAAGCAGTATATCGGTTTTATTTCCCATTGCGTGGCGAAATCTCTGGCGGCATAAAACTCGAACGCTGTTGACGATATTATATGTCACATTGGGGGTCACTTTGATTGCTAGTGTGGGCATTGGGTCGAAAAGTGTGGCGTATTCGGTTGAACAAAGTATGTTAGGCGCGTTAAAACATAGTGACATTCAATTGAAAGTCAACGAGACTTACGACTGGTTCGAGTTTAATGACATTGTGAAGGCACACTTGAACAACACTCCAGGGGTCGAGATTTATGTCACTAGGCAGGGTGATTAACAATATCGATACGAATGAACGAGATTTTAGTAGTATTACTGTTGTAAATACCTCTGAGGAATATGCGTCATACACTTATTTTGGGGACTTTTTGAGGATTCCTAGAAATTCTTGTGTGATAACGAAAACGGTGGCCGATTTTAACAACTTGAGTGTTGGGGATACGATCTACATCCCAGCAGAGAATAATAGTGCGTTGGGTCAAAATATGACCACACCTTTATCATTGTCACCCACGATGAGAACGTGGCAAAACGCACGGCGAAAACCATCCACCTCAAGGATAGTAAGATCGATAAGATCGATGATCACATAACGTAAATGATATAATCTAAGCTAACCACCGACATTT
>MBAA01000094.1:8207-12084 GCA_001940655.1 Promethearchaeota archaeon CR_4 | reverse complement strand
GGGCGTGAAACTCGTCTCCGTGACCCTTGGATCTAAGGGATCGATCTTAAGTGATGGCAAGAAAGTTGTGGAGACGGGTGTATATAAAACCGAGGTAGCAGACACGACCGGTGCCGGGGATGCCTTCGCATCTGGCGTTATTTTCGGGTATCTGAAAGGATACGACCTGGAAACAACGGCAAAAATTGGATCCTGCCTTGGGGCGATGGAGGTCGCCACGTGGGGCGCCCGACAAGGATTACCCACATGTACTGACAATTTGATGGATTATATCAAGAAACACCCGATCACCCAAACAGTTCGTATTTTATGAGTTTATTTTCTCTTTCATCATTCCAAAAAATGCGTCCAAATCAACATTCCCACCACTTAGGATGACGCCAATTTTGCGTCCTTTTGTAGAGATTTTCCCTGAAAGAACTCCCGCAAGAGGCACAACCCCAGAAGGTTCCACAACGAGCTTCATCCGCTCCCAGAGGAAGCGCATGGCACAAGGATTTCCTGTTCGGAAACGGTCACGATCTGGTCCACGAATTGTTGGAGGATCGTGAATGTTCGCTCGCAGAGGTTACCCCGAAGACCGTCAGCAATGGTGGTGGGATGGTCGTTAGTCATTATCTTACCCGCTTCAAGGGATCGAAAGGCATCATCGGCAAGGTTAGGATCACAACCATAAACCCGGATTTTAGGATTAAACCCCTTCGTGGCAATAGCAGTCTCGCTCAAGAAGCCCCCGCCCCCCACAAGGGCGAAAATGTCGTCTAGGTTACTAACATCTTTGAGCAGTTCCAAAGCCACGGTGCCTTGGCCGCAGATGACGTTTTCGTTATCATATAGATGGACGAGCGTATAGTCGTGTAGTTTAATCAGCTTATTGGGGGTTTCTTTGCGTGAAGCCAATGTGTTCTCGCAAAACACCACCTCCGCACCATATCCACGTGTTGCGTTCACCTTAACTAACGGGGAATTCCTCGGCATAACTATAACTGCCTTGATTCCCAAAATTTGGGACGCCAAAGTGACCGCTCGCGCGTGGCTACCGCTCGAGTGGGTTATAATCCCCTGAGATATTTGAGCGGAACCCAACTGACAAATGGCATTATATGTTCCACGGAACCTGAAGGCCCCCATCCACTGATCCACTGGAAGTTTTCACACTTAAAATACACGGACACATCTATTTGATGGTTGAGCGTGCGGGAGGTCATCACGGGGGTCTTATTCACCACACCCTTGATTAGCTCGTGTGTAACAAATCCTATAGGCATAGATATGAGGTGTAGGACATTCGATCGAACGGAATCATTGTTGGAGAGTCGATCTCGCATTTGGAACGCCCTGTTGAGGATGTAAGAATAAACAACAATCATGTCCAATCGTGTCTAATCGGGAGCATTCGTGCTCCACCATAGGGACATACCTGATAAGAAAATCCCAAGGGAAGCGTGGTGAAACGATGACCTTGCATATAGGGTTCAAGCGTCATTCTTGGAAGCGCCCGAGTGGTCTTCCAGCGAGTCGGGGTTGGAGCACCCTCCTGACTCTTGCAGGGGAAATTTTCTACTTTGATTCTTTGGGGGACGGCAGCAATGACGCCTTCTTATTCGGTATAGATTGTTGTAAAAGGAACTACCCTCCGAAAATGACACGTAGGCAATTTAAACCCCTCACGTATTCAGACGCTTCATATAATAGTTCGGCACTTGGACTTTTAGGGATTCTTCTTGTACGATAGCGTCTCACTCCTGCGCCCAGACCTTGTCTCCGAACACCCGCTTGAAGATCGCGAATACCTACTCTGCGATCCACCGATGGCCGTACCCGATAGGCTTCTTCTACTCTTTCAGGCCGACCTTCTTGATCTCCCACACTACCTTACTCCACGCCGGCCCGCCCCGCGCCCGCGTGTTGGCATTTTTCCGAGGGAGGAGGCCAGCAACGATGTGATCCCTCGCACACACCTCGAAATGATATTTTTTATCTTATCCCTTGTTCCCGAACGCTTTCCCAACAGAACCCTTCCGTTTTGCATTAGTCAACAATGGGACGAACATTGACCCGACGCCCGTTTGGCTACTCGTGAGCGCGTGCACGCAGATCTCGTGAATGGGCGCGATCGAGTCGATGTGAAGTTTCAACCAGACCTTGCGAGTCCTCGGGTGGTGGACTTTCTAGAGCTACTCGCCCAGCTCGCTTAACTTGAGGCCCATCGCGTCAAAACAAAGCGTTTCAGGTTGCTTCTTCCCCGGACGTGGTATGTCATCATCGAAGTCCGTGAGTCCGAGCAATAAATCGAGCATCACATCCTAGCACCGCCGATAGATGGTCGAGAAGTGGGGAACTTTTACTTTTAAAAGGTAACAGAGTAAGCTCGCGCACCCTTGCAGCTACCATCAGAGCGTGTAGTAGGAAGAACGCTGGTCGGCGAGGACTTGGAAGAGCTCGTCCGGGTATTCCAGGGTTCGCCCGTTTTTGTCGAAATTTTGTATGGGTAACGTCAAGAACCAGGCCAAGATCTTGGGGAGAACCTGGAGCAATTCTCCCCGTTCGACGATTATGTCATTATAAAACCCCTAGTCGTGAGAAAGGGGGTAAAAAGTCCTAGGAGAGATTGCCATCATCATCAATGGGTTTGAATTCACCCTGAGATTTAATTTCTTCTTTCCCCAAAATCTTACCAAAGGTCGCGATGTTCGCCGTTAGGCATCGCGACCTATGTTGTACCCATTTCTAACCCCTATCGCAACTTGTTCCTATATTCTTGACGCCCTACTTCGCCCACGCGTTATGTATTTACGTTGCTCGTTCCAGTAAGGGCACAGCAGTTGCGGCCCGGACGAGCTATTCGCAGCTTTTTGGCACGGCACGCGCGAATTATGCCGCGAACTGATCCATTTATTTAAACTTAACCCTTCCAGGCATGTTTGGTGAATCCCGTGCGCCAAATGGCCCATTTCACAGCGGATTCGGCCGCAAGACTTACGAGTCGCGAAATTAAACTTGGGATAACGCCCAACGGGCGCCGGAAGCGAAGGCCGCAACTGCACCTGTACCGACCCCCCTGGGGAATACAGGACTGAAAAGGGATAACAAGAGCCCTCCGGGGAACCCCCGCGGGTCAGGAAATGGCACGAGTCTCCCTGCAACGGGACGCGTGACACACGGGCGAACCGGAGGAGCCGCTTGGTGGAATGCTAATGGCAACAAAGACCTATAAGGTTGTGGTGCCCCATACCAAGTATCGCTATGGTGCGGGGTTGGACGTGCACAAGGACTACATCACGGCGTGCGTAGCCGTGCAGCGTGGGGCGGAGGTTGAGAAAATCACCGTCCAAGAATTCAAGCAGTCCCCGCCTGGACTCGGGGATCTGCGCCAGTTTCTCAGAAAGTACCTCCTCGAGATCGTGGTTATGGAAGCGACAGGAGTTTACACGCCTCCCGTCAAGCGGACGCTGGACGACTACCGAGGGTGGGGCATGATCAAACCTGCCATCACTGTCATCAACCCGTCCTTACTCCGAAAATACCCGGGCGAACCCCACGACGACAAGAGGGACGCCCTCGACCTTACCGCCCTCGGACTCCGAGGTATGGCCCGCGGTTCATTCATCCCGGCCGGGGAAGCGCGCGAACTATGATCCGCGACGCGCGAAATGGATTTCGTGACCAGGGACTGCACCCGGGCTAAGAACCGCATCAAACACGTCCTCGCCGAGTGGGGTCTCCCCTTGCCCAAGCTGAACCTAGACGCAAACTGGACGCTCGACCTCTTCCGGGCCATCGACTGGTCGGAGGGAGATTTCGGCCGCGCACTAGACGGCATCGTCGCGGGTAAATTTAAAGTGTTAGTCTCAACGAAACGAGCCGTGATGAGGCG
>MBAA01000094.1:4226-8162 GCA_001940655.1 Promethearchaeota archaeon CR_4 | reverse complement strand
CTTTCCATCCGTGCGAAAGTTCCTGCAGTACGCAGGGTGCGCCCCTGCCGACTATGACTCCGGAAATACCCACCGGCCCGGGCACCTTTCCAAGCGGGTGAATGTCTTCCTCAAACGGCGGTTCATTTGGGCGGGAAAAGCGCTGTGCCACTCCGTGAAGCGGGAGTCGGATCTCAAGGAGTACGTCCGCGCCCAACTGAACTTGCACTGGGTGAAAAAAGAGTGAAAACTCGCATAGGCCAACGTGGGCATCAAGGTCGCCCGCATCGTCTACACACTCCTCAAGGCCGGCCGGACATACGACCCCTTTTATGAATCATAGAAAATTCCTTCGGAGAGTTCCTGTGAGACCTCTGGAGCTACTGTGCCAGCGGAACGTGCCGTGTTGGCGGAGAGAACCCCCCAAGAAGGTTCCCGTTCCTCGGTTGCATTGCGAACCCTCCGCAAGCGCACGCGCCAATTTGCCAGGTACGTGGAGGGTGTTCTCGAAGGAGAATCTGCTGATTGGTACGTGGATCTCGCGAAATTCTTCACCCAACTCGCAACGGGTGCAAAGCGGGCACCCGTTTCCATAGAGTCAAGGTCATTAAAGAGAGCGGGGAAAGAAGCCTCAAAATCCGCCGAGGAGCGCAGCTCCGAGCGTGTTTAAATATTGCGGGACTTACTTCCACCTAAGACCACTTGTCTCTTTTTGCTACAGACTAATTCAGCGTAGGGTGTTGCGTGATTCCTGAGGAATCTATGCAATGGCATGGAAGAGAGAAGGTTTAAATCCTTCCCGCCATTCCACAGCCAATACCAGGCGCTCAACCAACGTTGCCCCGTAAACTCCGCAAGCCCCGAGACTGGCACCTCTACAACGAGAAGCTCATGCAGCGGGGGGACATCTCCTTTTATCTCGAATTTTTGAGCACGTGGGACGCGAACCTCGCCCGCGCGAACCAGGCGAAGGTGGGGACTCCCTTCGTGTATCCTGACGCCATATTCGCCGTGGCGTGCGTTCTCCGGTTTCTCTTCTCCATCCCGTACCGGAGTATTGAAGGTGTGTTGCGCACGCTGGGAACGTTCGCGAAGTTTCCCGCCCCGTGTTACACCACGATCTGGCGCCGGTGCCGAACCATCCACCTCGAGGAGTGGTTGCCCCAGCGGCCAACAGCGGGTTCCGTCACCATTGCCGTCAACGCGTCTGACCTCAAGGTCGTCAACTCGGGGGAGTGGTTGCGCAAGAAATAGGGAGACGAGACGAAGACCCGCCGCGGGTGGTTGAAGTTGCACCTGTCGGTCAACGCGGACACCAGCGAAGTCCTCGCGCACGAGCTCACGACCGAGGGGTCGGTGACCAGGCGACCTTCGTCCCGCTCGTGCAAGAATGCCTGGACAATGGCATCGAGGTCACCCGGGGGTTGGGAGACGGGATTTTTGATATGAAGACGATTTTCAACTACCTTTCCAAGAACCACATCGCGCCGGGGATCCGTCCGCGCAAGAATGCGAGCCGTTGCTCCCGCGGGAGTCCTTCCCGGGCGGAAGAGGTACGGTACTTGCAAGATTACGGGTACAAGCGATGGCGGGACAGTCGCCAGGACCAGAAGCGATACGCGGTGGAACGAACGTATTCCGTATTCAAGGGACGGTTCGGGGAAGCGACAATGGCCCTCAAGTGGGAGAATCAGGATCACGAGGTGGACGGGAAGCTAGCCCTCCTCAATTGGGACCTCACTCGCCCCCTTATGCCATTGTAGGTGGGAAGAGCAGATTGTGCAACACACTAATTCAACAACAATATTTATATAGAAATTCACTGCATATTTTATTTGACCTAACCAATATTTCTTTAGTGAAGGTTAGATCCGGTTGGCGGGAAGATAATTATGGAATCGCAAAATGAAAAATTTAGTCCAAAAAAGATTTTATTCTTAGGAGCGGCACTTTTAGGATTCCTCCTAGCAGCGGCATTTGCTGGAGGCTTTGTTAGCAATGCAATTTATTGTTGGGCAACGGGTGATTGGGACTTTTTAGCTAGCACTCTTGTCACAATAGGGGCAGGTTACATTCTTGGCGCCGCTGCTGCTGCATATACATCAGGTGTTGCCATAGGGGCGGCTCTATCAGGTATTGCAGCTGCTTTGGGACCGTGGGGTTGGTTAGCTTTAGGTGCTATTATAACGGTTGCGTAAAGGAGCGTGAACTCTCCATCTCTTTTTTTTTATATGATGATAAAGATGTCCCAGCCCTTAAAGAGAAAGTGATCTGTAACTCTGCAAGAAGAAGAGGGAAATGGCAGGAGTCTGTCAGAACATATTTATTTCCCTATTATGACACATTTGGAGCGGTCGGACTTGGTGGGATAATCGGTCATATAACGAGTACTTTCTTTCCAGTCAATGTGACATTTCATCCAGCGGGTCTAAGTGACTTACCCGTGATACTTTTTCGGAATATTTTTATTCTAATCCTCATCGCCTTGTTTTCATTTTCTCGCCTTATGCAAGATCTAATAGTCTTTTCCAACTCATTTTTCCAGATTTACATCATAGTATCTGCAATTAAAACCGTTGGCATTATATCACCTGTTTTTGTGACTATAGCTTTCGCTATATTTGAAAACGGATTAATAATTAGTTTGGTTATTATGGCAAGGAAAAATAAAAATAAAATTGTGAAAGTTTATCTTCCATTATCAATTCTTCTAATCGCAATTTCATCCACATTAGAGGTCATTATTCTATGATAGCAGGTTTTCCTTCTAAGAAACTAAAACCAGGTTCTCGCCTGATGTTATTCGTTCTACCATCCTTTTGGTCGTTCTTTTTAAATATGACTATTGGATCCCTCCTCATCAATATTATTGGTTTTAATTTGAGCTTAATCATAATTTTCGGGCTTTCATTTATCGTGTTCAATTTCGTGGGAGTTCATTTGCTTTCAAAGCGATTATTGAAGAATAGTACCATTGAGCAATTCGGCACGAGCGGAACAGGAATAAAAGTATTCAAAATCAACGACTCGCTTGCAAACGCCTTGGCGGTGGGAAGTGGGAAGAATCTTGGTTACATTGTTGTTAGTTCAGGTCTTATTGGACTGTTCAGTGATAAAACACGAGAGTATGAGTCTATTCTTGAACACGAAGAAAAACACGTCCAATATGCACACAACCTTACAATAATGATGACCCAAGTCTTTTTACTAGTTGTGTTGCTCTGTGTTATATCTCTAATAACCACCCCTTTTCTGTTAGTTCTCAATTATATCGTGATTTGTCTTATGATCTTAGTCTTATCAAGTGCACTACACCGGAATCTTGAATCGGCAGCGGACAATACATCAGATCCCGGTTCACTTCATACTGCCATAGCGAAGATAGACGAATATAATAAATCTATACTGAAAAAGAGGAAACCGAAGAATGATTCCCAAAAATTCGAAATTTTTTCAACACACCCCAAAACTGCGGAAAGACCCAAGAGACCGAATCCAGTTAAGGATGCTTTGATAAGTGGTTTATTAATATCCTTCTTAATGATAGTTGGGTTAATTACAAATATCCTTGCTAATTCGGTCATTAGTGGTAACCTAATACTCGCCATTATGTCAATAATAATCTCAGTGATATTATTCGGGACAGTTTTTGTTGTTATTGACTATTTATTCCTCTTTAATCTAATTGGTTATTTGGCCCAGCGTTTTAAAATGAAGTCCTTCTACCCGACCAATGCTTTAAACGGAATTATAGCTCTTCTTGTCGTGAGCGGAATACCACTTATCACATCCGTGATTGATCTAGAGGTATTGGCTATTTTTATCATTAGTTCAATAGTGGTCGCAGTAATAATCACTGCGATCGGCTCAGATCCTTTCAAAAAAGGCATTCTCGCCGCATCATTAGGTTGGATCATGAATTCAGGCATTTTTCTATTGGCATTCTTTTTATTGGTG
>MBAA01000094.1:2594-4139 GCA_001940655.1 Promethearchaeota archaeon CR_4 | reverse complement strand
CTCACGAAATGTTTTGGAGAATTCACCGCTGTAGATAATATCACATTGGATGTTAAAAAGGGGGAAATTCTGGGTTTCGTGGGTCCGAACGGCGCGGGAAAGTCTACAACTATGAAAATGCTGGCACAAACAATCACGCCTACATCGGGAGAAATTTGGGTACAGATTAACGATAGTTTACAACAAGTAAATAAAGCCAGAATAGACCTGTTGGTGACCCAACTAGGCTTTCTGCTTGAGGTTCCTGAATTTTACCCCGACCTGACCCCCCGGCAACATTTAACATATTTCGCAAAATTAGGCGCTTTTCCTGCACGTCAAGTCCGTACCCGGGTAGAGGAAGTCGTAGACATGGTTGGAATGTCTGAATGGATTGATAAAAAAATCAAGACTTTTTCCAAAGGTATGAGGCAAAAAATCGGTATTGCTGCTGCGCTTGTGCACGACCCTGAGATTGTGGTTTTAGATGAACCACAAACGGGTCTTGATCCCGGAGCAAGGTTGGAAATCCACGATCTCCTATTAAAATTAAAGGCAGACGGAAAGACAATCTTCCTATCTAGCCATTTACTTTATGAAGTGAGCGAACTTTGTGATCGTGTCGCAATAATCAACCATGGGATGCTTGTCGCTGTTGATTCGATTGAAAATTTAGAAGCGAAAATAAAACACTCACGGATCTTGGTAAAGCTGCTCCACCACCGAGGGAGTGGTGAAATCGAAAAAATACTAATGGAATGCAGAACCCTTATAGGATCCTTACGTAATTTAGAAGATCCAAATGAACAGAATGTGCAATATAATCCTAGCACGAATGAACTTGAGATTGAATTTAACGGATCTCCCCAGGAACAGTATAACATTATAAAGATCCTAGTAGAATGCGGGATTGAATTTAGTGAGTTTAAAGCGTCAAAAGTTACAGCATTGGAAGAAATATATTTGAAATTAATCCAAACAGACGACAAACTTATCGAAACAACTTAAAAAGTCGAGCCTTTAATTTCACAAGAGGGCAGATGAATAATAATGGAAATATAATTTATGAGTCAAAAACCGGGACAAGGCCTTATAAAGAACTTGAAATATCACTGGATTCGCCAAATAGGAATCACAATCATATTTGAATTTCGTCGCAACCTTGGGAAAATGATCACCCTTATTTTTACGGGAGTGATCATCTTTTTACTTAATTTACTTATAGAGCAAATTCAGGTCAGAAATGGGTTGGAATTACCGGTAAATGCAGGGGTTTATGTTACAACATATATCACTTTTATAAATTTCTATATAATTATTGTGGGTTGTTTTTTGGGTGGGTCGTTGATTGCAACTGATTTTGAGAAGCAGACTGGTAATATACTATTTCCAAAGATTCCTAAGGATCGTCTTTTTGTGGGACGCGTAATGTCGGTTTTTACCATAGGAAGCATAGTTATTTTTGCTTTTTATGCGGGAATCTTCATTCGGGTGTTACAACTTTTTGGAAATGAATTCCCGGTCGCCTTGTGGGCATCTTTTGGTTGGGCAGTTGTTTATATGTGG
>MBAA01000094.1:724-2542 GCA_001940655.1 Promethearchaeota archaeon CR_4 | reverse complement strand
GAGCAACCATTTTAGGGTTCATTTTCTTACTGATTGTTTTTTCAATTATCGGATTGATTATCATAACAACTTCGCAAAATGAACCCTTTTTCGTGCTAACATACTACAGTTATATAATTACTCACATCTTTAATATGCCGGATCCAAGATATTCTGATACAAAAATACTGATTCCAGGGAGTTCCACGAGTTTTACCCTTAGAAATTGGATAACACCAAGCATTGAGGGAGAAACTTGGGGCCTTATCCTTTATATTACCCTCTGCCTTGTTTGTGCGTACATTGCCTTCCAAAGACGCCAAATTGCCGTTCAAACTTGAATTATTAATTTAATGGGGAGGTTTTTCGAGAGAATCGTACGAGAAAAATAATTCAAGAAGACTTTGATCGCTGAGACAAATTATGAATCTTGAATTTCCAAGTTAATACAATTTTATACATTCTTAGGCAGAATTACAACGAATCTCGACCATTCTTTTTTCAGCTTCGCCCCAATTTAACACGGGCGCAATAACGCGATTTTTGTCCAGAACCAAAATACCATATTTACACGTGCTTATCGCAAATATCAAGGGATCGCCTTTCCCCTAACTAATTACCTGCTCCCTCCCTTTTTATGAAGGGTTATGGCACCCACTCTGCGAAAAAGTTATTAGGTCTTTCCCCTAGAAATATGTTAATGAATAAAGTATACCTCGTCCCCAAGGTGGTCAAGGGCCACACTTACCTGTATTTGGAGAAGCGGGCCTGGATCGACGGGCGATCACGCCGGACCTGGCAGAAGTACTTGGGTGCCGAGGAAGCGGTCGAAAATCTCGATTTGAGTGGCATTCTCTCGAAAGGGCAAGCGGAGGTAGATGTGGAATCCTGCGAGTTTGGGGCATCTGCGGCACTCTGGCAGGTGTCTAAGGAGATTGATCTTGTAAACATCATCGACACGGCCACGGGCAAGCAGCGGCACCAGAACCTGACACTTGGCCAGTACATGACGATTGCGGCCATCAACCGGTGCGTCGATCCGTGCTCCAAATCCAAGATCGGGCACTGGTTTGCCCGAAACTGGCTTTCCTCACAACTATCGGTGGATCCGAAGGTACTCAACGCAAAGATTTATTGGAACCACTTCCAATACCTTGCCTTTGACCCAAGTGACATGGGGAAAGACCACGAAGATGCCCCATTGCAAAAAATGCTAGCCGGAGGGGGCGCGGACCCCACAAACCAGGGATTGCCGGCTGGGGGGATCCCACGCAAGGTAAGTCCAATTGAGGAAATCGAATTGAGAGTCGGGAAAGCGGTGGTGGAGCGGTTCGGCCTCGACTTGAGCGGCGTGCTCTACGATTCGACAAATTTTTTCACGTTCTCGCAAGGCGGCCGGGGCAAAGCTTGTGGGGCTGGATCCACGATCCTCCAGTTCGGGCATTCTAAAGAGGGTCGAAATGGCAACCGCCTCGTCGCCTACTGGATCCTGTGCACGTGGGGCACCGGCGTGCCGCTAATGCACGAAACGTGCCCTAGCAACCGCCAAGACGCGGACTTGTTCAAGTCTATTCCCCCGCGCGTGTCTTCGCGCCTAAAAGAACTCGGGGGAAACCCCGAAGACATCACGCTCGCGTTCGACAACGGCAACCTCTCCCCGGATGGATTTCAAACCCTCGAGGACGCTAAACTCAAGTTCGTCGCCTCGCGCCGGCCCTCCGAGCACAAGAAGTTACTCCATGTCTCCCTCAGCGAGTTCAACGAATGCTCGATGCCCAACGGCAAGATAGTCCAGTATTACCGCACCACCACCCAGATCTACGGGGCGGAACGAATAAC
>MBAA01000094.1:0-706 GCA_001940655.1 Promethearchaeota archaeon CR_4 | reverse complement strand
CGGGGGCTCCCCCTTCAAGGGCGTGATTACTTTCGCCGTGGCTGGCCCCGCGAAATTGCCTCCCAAGTCCAAGAAGCACTTCACCTTGTCGGTATCTGTGGATGTCGAAGCGCGGGAGAAGCACGAGGAAACGCTCGGCAAGTCGGTCATCTTCACCAACCAGGACGAATGGGCCCCCGAGGAGGTCATCTGGGCGTACCGGGAAAAATATGTGGTCGAGCACGCCTTCGAGCGAATGAAGTGCCCGCAATCCATCGTGATCCGGCCCATGTACCACCACGCGGATCCGTGCATCCGAGGGGACGTGTTCACGTGCGTCCTCGCGCTCCTTCTCCAGTCACTGCTCCGACTCAAGCTGGCACGAAAGGGGATTCACGCGAGTTACCGGTGGATCTTAGGTGCTCTCCGCGAAGTTGAGGTTGCTCGGATATATCCTTCCCCGGAAGTCTCTCCCATAGTTAAAATGACGCGAACCAAGGGGTTGGCGCGCAAAATTGCCAAGGCCCTTTGTTTAGGACGCGCATTGAAGTAGTACACCTACACTTTCCCCTAACTTTTCCTATCGTAGTCGCTTAGAAGAGGATTTAAGAGTCGTCAGGCGAGATAACCCTTTAAATTTTCAGTGAACACTTAAATAAAATCCATTCTCCGTTGCCTCTTGAATTTTTGCCCGACATTATTTGCCATTCGTCGCTTGGCTTTGCTT
>MBAA01000039.1:9359-10893 GCA_001940655.1 Promethearchaeota archaeon CR_4 | reverse complement strand
AGGAGCGTAATTAGACCCGAGGATGGTGGGGCCCCCGGCCTGTAAAAAGTCTGTGTATTGATTGCCGTCAATATCCCACATGTAGGGTCCATTTGCCTTGGCAATCGCCAAGGGAAAGGGATAGTTGAATGCGAGGTTGTGCTCTACCCCCCCCGGGATGAGTCCTTTTGCTTCCGCGGTCATCGCTTTCGACTTGGCACATTTCGTGTCGAACCACTTGAGTACTTGGGTCATTTCCTCATTCTTCAGTGGACACATCGGTTGCTTGACAAGTTTGTCGAGGTTCGCGTTCACCGCGTCCACGTCTAAATATTTGCTGATACCATAATCTGCCATAATCTCACGCTACCAAGAAGTTCACCTTATTTAACAAGTGACGCAATGAAAGACCTAGGTCTGTGTTTGTATTAAAAGGTTTCTGACCTTTGTAAAATTGTTTACACAAGAAACATCTAATAATAGAAAATCAGCGTTTAACGAGGAAACCATTCAAGAATTGTTCTTATGAAAAGCGCCGGAATTTTGCGATGAAATACCCGATGCAATCATCGCGGTGGGGCCAGAATCGGCGCAATTTTTGGATATCTGTCGGTGAGAGCGTCTCATGCGGTAATCCCTGGTGACCTGCACTGATCCCCACCGGTAATAGCTCGGCATCAAACGCATCCAAGACCCGTGCGACGTTGCCCTCATTTTCCGCGACCGTTATGGAGCACGTGCTATACACGAGGATACCCCCCGGTTTCACGAGCTCCCACGCGTGCTGAAGGAGACGAAATTGATTCTCGGCAAAATTGTGATAATCCTTCGCGAGCGTGTCGATGTAAATTTTGGGGCGCGTGCCCAAGGCGCTACAGGGCGGGTCGAGCAAAACTAAGTCACCCTGACCCTTCCATTCAGGATGCTGCTCGTGGAGGTGCTCTAATTTCATCGCGAGCGCGCTAATCCCCTGCAATCCGAGTCGGGTGGTTTTTTGCCCTAAATGTTTGAGGCGGTTTTGCGACCGGTCGACCGCGTGGATGTCAGGCCATTCCCCAAACTGGCATTTACCAATTTGAGCCATTGCGGTGGATTTTCCCCCTGGCGCGGCGCAAAGGTCGAAAATGTTTAGACCTGGGTGGTAATCCTGCATCAATGCATGCGCTACGGCAACCGGCGGCAAGCTTTGGTCGTCAAAAAGACCTGCCGCATATTCCTCGCTCTCGTGAAAGTGCCACATCTTGTGGGGTGATATCACGTTTTCCACGGCGAGGCCCGTGCGCGAAGGTGGATTTTTTAGGTTAATACGAGTAATGCCCGTTGCTACGTGAATTTTTCGCGTCCACTCGCGGATTTCAACCGGCACACCTTGAGGAACGTGGGAATTAGGCCCCACGCCAGGATAATAGAGGTGGGCGCCAGTCGAGACGGACTCCGCAGCATATTTGTAGGTATACACGATCCGGTCTCGCGGTGGTGGTATCGTCCCCGCGTCCACACGAGTCCCAACTACCTCTGGGAATGTCGGGATGTCCAGTATCTCTATACCTTTTAA
>MBAA01000039.1:7663-9347 GCA_001940655.1 Promethearchaeota archaeon CR_4 | reverse complement strand
GATAAACTCCTGTTTTGAAAGTTTCGTAAGATTGACGCGTAAATAATACTTTGTTTGGGGCGTCAGGAGCGAATGTGCTAATTGGATCTGTTCCTCGGGGGAGAAGTCAAGCTTCGCTAGCTCACTTACCGTGTCGCGATTGACGTATCCCAACATCGAAAGAGACGAGGACATAAATTACCAACTAGAAATCTATTAACAATTCCCGGAGAGATCACGCTATAATTTTAATTTTTCGAATACCCTGCCCTGTTACTCTACTCTTGCCTCCCAGTCAAGAATATCATTACTATTTGAGTTATTTTCCTCATTTTTTCTATCTAGATCCACATCGTGATCGACAATCCCGTGAAATTAAGGGGAGGGGGAGATTTTACACTTGGAGTCATGGAGGTGCCTCTTCCTCGGAAGAACTAATTTGCACTGGATTTGAGAAAACTTAAATTATCTCAACCGAGCTCAATCATAGCAATAATCTTGCCTATTAACAGATATTTGTTCACATTATAGCAAATCTTTCACAGGATATTCCAATAGAAAAGGTAGTGACAGAATATGCACAAAAATATCAACCGGCAAAATAACGCGTTAAAACCGCAAAAAATCAAATTCTTTCTCTCTTTCCTCCTCATCTCCGTGGTCTTCTTCCTCCTGTCAAATCACGCAGTAGACAAGAAGGAAGTATTCACAAAGACAGATAATGGATTTGGGGAAGCTCAGGAAGGAATCCCGCTCGTGTCCGAGAACATTGTATGGAGTGCCAACGGAACCGCCATCTGCACAGCTGGGAATGAACAAAATGATTCTCAACTTGTAAGTGATGGTGCTGGCGGAGTGATCATTACTTGGGTAGATGCGAGAAGTGGGACTTCGGACATCTATGCGCAACGGATCAATGCTGTGGGTGTTGTCCAGTGGGGTACTAATGGCATTCCGATATGCACCGCGACATCGGTTCAAAGAGCGCCTCGACTTGTGAGCGATGGAGCAGGTGGCGCTATCATTACTTGGGAAGATAATCGATCTCTCTATTTTGGCTTCAATATTTGTGCCCAACGAGTGAACTCCACAGGGAATGCCCAGTGGACTGCCGACGGGATTATCATCTGTATGGCGTCAGCATATCAGCTTTTTCCGCAAATTGCGAGTGATGGAGCCGGCGGCGCGATCATTACTTGGGAAGATCGGAGGGATGGGTACGGTGATTATGAAATCTATGCCCAGCGGGTCAACGCTACTGGGGGAACCCTATGGGCCCCTAACGGGGTTCCCATTTGCACGGAGGCAGAGGATCAATTTACTCCTGAAATTGTCAGCGATGGGGTTGGCGGCGCGATCATAACGTGGACAGATGAAAGAGAAGGATGGGATAATACTAACATATACGCCCAGCGAATCAACTCCGCGGGAATTGTGCAGTGGGCTGCCAATGGGATCGCCATCTGTACCACAGCAGAAAGTCAAAGTAAACCTCAACTCGCGAGCGATGGGGCCGGCGGCGCGATTATTGTCTGGTATGATGACAGAAATGGGGGTTATAATCTCTTTGCGCAGCGGGTCGACTCCGCGGGGGACGTATGGTGGACTGGTAACGGGATCCCAATATGCACATGGGCGGTGTATTATGTATCTGAAATCATTAGCGACGGGTTCGGTGGCGCGATCATTACCTGGCAAGATACGA
>MBAA01000039.1:6154-7447 GCA_001940655.1 Promethearchaeota archaeon CR_4 | reverse complement strand
ACGACCGCCACCGGTAAGGACTCCATTGGGTGGATTCTGACCGATGATCAGGGGCCAGGCCAATATCACGTGCTCGCCACTGACACCTCTGGAAAATCCTACGAGTGGGTGGCATCGACATCGTGGGCAGACAATGTGACCCTGAACGTCCCCATCGACCGCGTGGCGCCCGGCACGTTCACCTACACCATCGAGTACACGGACGATCAAGGCGTGGCCGGACCATCCGACTCCGTCATCGTGAGCGTGAGCGGAATTACAAATGATTTCCTCGTGCTCCTCTTAATAGCAGTAGGTGTTATCGCCGTGACGTGTATCGTGGTCTTATGGGTGTTGCTCCACCGAAAAATCGTCCGGCTCGAAGAGGGGCAGGCGGGGCGCAAGAGGTAATCGATGGAACATCCTTCCGAGAGTGACAACAAACCACGCGTTTGAGATATATTGAAACTCCGGGTTTAAAATCGCAATATTTTTTTCTTTCTTGGTTTCTTTTTCAGGATTGTCTATAATATCTTTAAGGTATAACTCTTTTCCAAGAGGTCATTGAGATTTGTTGGGAGAATTACTGCAGAAAAGTCAAGCGGGGATGAGCGCTATTAATTGGAATATAGAAAAACTAAACATCCCAAATGTCAACCCGAATTTAGGGTCTGATTTTTACCATATGAGAGAGATCTTAATCTTAACATTTTCTCCAGTTAACCCATACCAACAGGATACTAACTGGAAAAAGATTCTCAAACACGTACTGGAAAATAAAGGAGAACGAACATCAATCATAATTGAGGGAGAGATCGATGTTGGATTGATTTTCCACGGAGATTGTTCTTGCAAAATATGCGAAAATCTTTTAAAAACAAGTCCACGTAAAATATTTATAAATTTTGGACACAAGTTAGAGACAATCAAGAGGCATTAAAGGCGCCGGAATTAAATGGCTAGTCAAACCCCCGTGCAACCCACCGGACCCTCCCCCGGTGGGGTTCCAATAGGAACTCCTATAATCATTGACATTGGGGAGTCGTCTTGCAAGGTGGGTTTTGCGGGAGAGGAAAAACCCCGCGCCAAATTTCCGTCCCTCGTAGGACACGAGAAGTATGCCGTGGTCATGGTGGATTCGCGGACGAAGAAGACCTACGTGGGGGAGGAATGTGAGCATATGCGGGGGGTTCTCAAAATAGGATATCCCGTCCAGCGCGGCAACATAATGAATTGGGAAGACTTTTTCGAGTTACTCACCCATATTTTTTACACAGTGCTCCGTGTGAACCCGGCCCAGCATCCCGTGATTTA
>MBAA01000039.1:4940-6132 GCA_001940655.1 Promethearchaeota archaeon CR_4 | reverse complement strand
CAAGAAACCCGGGAATACATTGCCCGAGTCTTATTTGAGACGTATAACGTCCCCTCCCTCTTTATGATTCCTTCCCCCGTCCTCGCCATGTTCAGTGTTGGCCTCACAAATGGATTTGTCATCGATAGCGGCGAAGGAATGACGTATCTTGCCCCTATTTTTAGCGGTGAACCCTTCTTTCCGGCTATTTCGAAATTACCTCTGGCAGGCATTGATGTGGCAGAACATTTGAAAGGGCTACTCTTAAGACGCGGGCACTCGTTACAATTTTCCGCCCAGAAAGAGATTGCCCGGGACATCAAGGAGAAGAATTGCTACATCGCCATTGACCCGGTCGAAGAAAAACAGAAAACCAACCCGAAGGATATTAACCGTTACAGCCTCCCGGACGGGGAAGACATCACACTCGACCCGGAAACACGGTACAGTGCAGCAGAAATTTTATTCAATCCTGCCGTACTGGGTTATAACTGCGAGAGTATCCCCCAGGGAATCATCACGTGCCTCACCCGCCTGGACACCTACTGGCGGTGGGAATTGCTGAAAAATCTCGTGCTCTCCGGTGGAAACACCAATTTCAAGGGGTTCGAGTTGCGCCTTGAAAAAGAGCTTGAAAAATTATTACTCTATTTAGGGCCAATGCCCGCGCCAGCCCCCGTGGTGCAACTAGAAACCACCCAAAAGAAGCTCGTAGACGTGACCGCGCCAGAAAAACAAAAAGACACCTGCTCCAAGTGTGGGGTCGAGGTCAGACCGGCGACAGAAGATTTTTGTCCCAATTGTGGGACATCATTACACAGCACGCAAATCTCGGTTTCACAAGTCACCGGGACAAAACCAGCAGCAACAATATTATCGGATTGCCCGAAATGCAAAAAGAAATTGCCGGCAGACAATCAAAGTTTTTGTCCATTCTGCGGCACTGATCTTAGGAGTGCTCAAAAAAAGGCCGAAAAAGAGAAACCAAAATTGGGTGTCATCCAAATGAGTCCCCCTAAGGAAATGCAAGCGAAAGGAGCACCGTTCACTTCCAAACCAGCAACCGTGCCCGCATCAAAAGCGCCATCGGAATTTGGCGATGCGGCGGAATTTGCGGAAACCAAGACCACCTCCGTCATAAAATTCCACGGGATAGACGATCGATCACTCGCCGCGTTCAAAGGAGCGGCCATCCTCGGATCCCTCCCGACCT
>MBAA01000039.1:3287-4934 GCA_001940655.1 Promethearchaeota archaeon CR_4 | reverse complement strand
AAATCCTCGTTCAAAAAGCCGAATTCCTCGCCAACCCGACCGTCATCAACCGGACGATCAGTCAAATTTTGGGACCATAGAGCATGTTTTCCGCTCCCACCATTAAACTATTATTTGGTAGGAAAAATCATTCTAGAAAACGCAAATTCAGGTAAACGAAGCTTTCTTTGATAAAGACGAATATTACTTCCAGATTTTAAAAAAAACCTATTTGCGTGACTCAATATTAATCTCCTATATACCCAACTCAAGAATAGAATCGAGAAAGCACTATATTCGATGGATACACGGGAAGAATTTAACAAATAATTACCTCCATTTATCAGAACTATCTTCGAGTGTATTTTGACATCGTGACGCCTCCTGTCATTGTTCAACAATGACACCAAAACCACCAAACTTTTTTAATCGAGGCTCATGAAGGGCATCATACTAAAGCGGCGCTCCAAGGGAAAAATTATGAAGCGGGCCATGCGATTCGCGACATTTTTCATCTGCACCAGTCTGACACTCCTCCTGATAACTCCTCTGGCTTCAGCTCTAACCCGGAGGACCCATTTAATGAACTTCATCGAGTCCACGAAGACACCATTAGGCGGATTTCAGGCAACAGCCTTACCTTCAAATACATCTGCAAATAATCCGGACGTGGTATCTACTTCTTATGCAATTAATATGTCGCTGTATTTCGGAAAAGAGATAAAAGATTTCATTGACACTGCAACGTGGATTGTGGACAACCTGAAGACATTGGACAGCGGGTTCCGAATAATGACCACCGACCTTAATGGCACGATGAAGGGCATGTATCACGCGAGTATGGCGTTGAATACCACGGAAAAATTGAGTTCCTTGGGATCCGAATTTCAAACTTGGATCACTGATCGGCGTAATCAGACAAATGGTGGATTTAGTGAGCAAAAGGGCGGATATCCTAATGCGCTCACGACTTATTACGCCATCGAAGCATTATATTATCTGGGAAATGTTTCAATTCTGTCAACATATGAGGAATCCCTTCGGTATTACTTCCGAAACTGCTCGAACGCAGATGGTGGTTTCGCGGAGATTGCCAATGAAAGTTCGTCACTTAAAGGCACTTGGCTTGCCGTGGCCAGTCTTTCCCGGTTAGCTTCGTTGCAAGGATTCTCGCTCGAAAGCGAAGTCGACAAAACAAAAACGCTCGAATACGTTGCCCAATTTTACTTCTCGGATCCAGCGGATGAATTTAATTATGGTGGTTACGGGACTTCGGGTCGTGCAACGGTCTGGGCTACTTACTATGCCCAAAAAACTTATTCCCTCCTAGGCGAGACCAATCCGAACGCTGCCCAAATTCAGAACTACCTTTTAAGTTGCCAGAATAGCGTGGATGGCGGGTTTGCGGAAAAAAATGTCGATGGAACTTATGGAACTTCAGCGGTCATCACCTCCTTTTTTGCTTTTGACGTGCTCATGACTTTTGACTCTAAGTTAGGGATGTTGGACGTGGAAGTGTGGTTCATGCCTTTTGACTGGGTGTTGTTATTGATAGTTATTGGCATCGTCATCGTTGCAATCTATGCGGTATATCGCTTATACCGGAAATACCACGATTAAAGGAGTAAGGCGGGAGCACGCGTGGCAGCGCTCATCGATGGCAAACGT
>MBAA01000039.1:0-3232 GCA_001940655.1 Promethearchaeota archaeon CR_4 | reverse complement strand
GGAATGACCGACCTGGTCTCGCGACGATCCTAATTGGCGAGGATCCCGCCTCCCAAATTTACGTCCGCAATAAACATAAAGCGTGTGAGGACGTGGGCATTATATCTAAGGGGATTGTATTGCCCAAGGATATCGCTTACGAAAAAGTCGCCAGCACGATTGCTGATTTTAATCGAGATCCCACCATAGACGGGATTCTACTCCAACTTCCCCTCCCTGATCACCTGAAATCCCGGACGAACGAGCTCATCGAGCTCATAACTCCCGAAAAAGACGTGGATTGCTATACCCGGATGAATATGGGGCGGTTGGTGGCAGCGGAAGGCATCTTTGCGCCGTGCACGCCGAAAGGGATCGTCTATATGCTCAAAGCAATGGGGGAGTCTTGGGAAGGGAAGAACGTGACCATCATCAACCGGTCCATCGAGGTGGGCAAACCCTTGGCGCTTCTCCTCCTCAAAGAAAACTCCACGGTGACTGTGTGCCATACCCACACGAAAGATATTGCGGCACACTGCCGTTCTGCCGATATAGTCGTTGTGGCAGTCGGTCGGACCAAATTTCTCACGCCAGAGATGGTTGGGGAAGGATCAATCGTCATTGACGTGGGGATGAACCGTATCGATGGAAAACTGACCGGTGATGCCGATTTTGAGGCAATTTCCCCGAAGGTGAAACTTATTACCCCTGTTCCCGGTGGAGTTGGCCCGATGACGGTGGCCATGCTTATGGAAAACACATTCCTTGCCGCCAAGCAGCGGCGTCTAAAATAACCCCTCTTTACCGTCTTTTATTAGATTTTTTTCCTGAATGTCCAAACCTTCTTCTCTGTGATTAGGTAGTCCATTTTCGCATCATGTATTTCGTTCGGAAGTTCTGGAAAGACTTGAAAATCGAAAGCGAGGCCAACGACTGGGCAAATTATGGGCGTAGATTGCAGGAACCGGTCATAGTAACCTTGCCCATACCCCAAGCGGTGTCCTTGTTCATCAAATGCCACACCAGGAATAACGACAAGTTGTATCGTCTTAAAATCGACTGCTTCTCGTGCAATGACTTCGATTGTTGGTTCTAGCACTGAAAATGCCCCCACTGCTAAGTCTGCTCTAAGATCCCGGACATTTCCCCAGCGCAAGGACTTGGTAGCAATTATGGTTTTTGGTAACCAGACTTCGAGACCCTGATCGAGCAATGTGCGTATGTGGGGTAAAGTCTGTACTTCATAGGTCTGACGTTTGCCGACGAAATATATTAACGAGGAACCTTTATCTCGCGGAATGAATGGAAGTGTTTCTAGATTTCGCGTGACTCTATCCGAGAGCAAGTCAAGATTGGCACCCAGAGTTGTCTTTCGAGATCGAACCAGTTCCCGAATGCGTTGCTTTTCACGGAGCAAATTCTCGTTCGTTAGCATGACGAGTCAAATTTTCATTGATGTATGAGTTCTATGCTTTGATCCGTCATTTTTGAAAGTTATCCAGTTTATACAATGATGAACAGCGTCAGCGGCACCTCCGCTTGAACCGGTAAGAAAACATAAAACCTGTGAAGCCCGAATAAACTCTAAAGTAAATGAGAAAAAAACAATTAAATTGGGATTACTTGAGTAAGAACTAAATGCGAGTGGTTTCTGGAACATGGCTAGTAAATACCTCTTCAAGATGATTCTCACGGGTTCGGGCGGTGCAGGTAAAACTAGCCTCCTACGCCGGTATACCACTAATTCCTTTACTGGATCCACGAAAATGACCATTGGCGTGGACTTTGCCGTACATAGCGTGCACATTCCCGAGATAGGGAACATTACACTACAAATCTGGGACTTTGGGGGTGAGCAACGCTTCCGGTCAATGCTCCCCGGTTTCTGCAAGGGCGCAGCCGGAGCATTGCTGGTCTTTTCGCTAATAGAACCGAAATCCTTCTTTGAATTGGAAGAATGGATCACGATCATTCGAAAAAATACGAATAATATTCCCGTCATCCTCGTTGGGTCTAAAAAAGACCTGCTAGATCCGACCTTGCCCCGGGAAATTTCGATTGATGAATTAGAAATATTCAAGATCAAATATGGTGTGAGGGACTACAAGGAGATATCCTCCAAAACGGGAGAGAATGTCCAAGATACGTTCAGGAAATTAGCTGCGTTTATGGCGCGTAAATAAATCGGTTACTTGTTTCCTTCTAATTCTTATTGTGTCTGGTAGGGGCGGCGCATTCCATCCAAACTCATAGCAACTTCACTAATCCTATCGACAGGCGCGAGATTCGATACTGTTCACGAAAAATTGATACGAGTATTTGCTGACTTGCACGATTTCTTTATGTATTTCCTTCACGGAAAACCCAAGAATGTTCAACGGGTATTGGAACGTAATGATTATAGCGTCCTTGCCCAATGCTGCAAAGGTATGCCGCAAATTTGGCATAATCGTTGGCAGTGCAAAGAGAAAGACGACATCTACCCCGGTTAAATCTTCTTGGAAGATATCTCCCCGAAATATTTGGGCATTTGGTAAACCCGCGACTAATTTGGTTGCCGTATCGCTTAATTCTTTATTAATCTCGACCCCTCGCACCTGCCACTGAGGGAACGCCATTGCTAGGGCGTGTACCACCCTCCCATCCCCCGCGCCAAGATCTACCAGACGATAGGTTTGTACAATTGTCTCCGAGAAATATTTTTGGAGAAATGCGATGATTTGTTTGATGGCGCGTTCCGGCGTGGGCAAGTATGGCAGGGCAAGTTGACTCATAAAGACGTAGGATGCGGGGATTTCGCTATTAGTTTCTCGTTCTTCGGAAATGAAGACTCACGACTAAGGCAAGAACGTGCCATTATATTAATTCTCGCCTAATATATGCAATTAGGAATATACCTGTTGAATTCCGGTGACTGAAAAATAAAATAATAGAATATTCTAAAAACAAGACTTAGAACCATTGGGGCCTTCATTAGAGGAGCTCTCAAGTTAGCAAATCTTAGTGAAGGGAAAGCCTCGGAGCATTTGTAAACAAATATTCAATGGCCTAGTCAAAAGAAGGGAATGATCTAAACCCTATGAAATATTTTGTAGGAAGGAGAAAAAGATTTAGGGAAAACGAGTAGCAGGCACATCCTTGCTACTTAATTTTATGGAACTCTGAAAATAATCTAAAGTTTCAATCTTTTTGGCGACTTCGCCCGCGAGAGATTTCCGCACGTCTTTTCTCGCCTCGTCCGACAAGATCAGTT
>MBAA01000022.1:22459-24354 GCA_001940655.1 Promethearchaeota archaeon CR_4 | reverse complement strand
CCGCCACCACCAGAACCAGGCATCACAAAAAGACGAGTATATTTTGCAAAAGTAGAGTCATAGTTAGGGGCAATGCCTCCAGTACCAGAAACTGTAGCTGTTCCACCCACCCCACCAGTCTGTAAATATCCACCAACCACACCACTGCCATACCCAGTTCCAGTAGTACCAGATGATCCTCCTGTTGTTCCCCATTGTGAAGCATTACCACCAACGGTACTTCCAGCACCGCCGCCACCACCGTTACCATTTCCAGTACCTCCAGCACCACCAGCTACTCCTGCTATTCCGCCCAAGTTCCTCAAATCAATTGCCGTGCTTGTACTTGATGTAATAGAGCAATCTCCTTGAGAGAGGAAGGATACGATAGTACCAGCATTATTAGGATTTATGAATGAAACTGAAGTAGTCCCTGTGATAGAAATTGATGTGTAGTTTTTCTCTACAAACTTTGCGCTTCCTAAGTCAATTACTGTTGTGGAGGTTGCTACAAATGCCCCATCAGTACCAGTTCCACCAAATTTTGATGCAGTTAGAGATGCCCCGTTTACTGTAAGTGATGTAACACTTGTTGTAGCAAGGGCGCTACTCCCAGAGACAGTTAGGTTTCCTGTTACTGCAACATTCCCAGAAAAAGTACTTGTCGCTGTTGTTGTTGTTGCGTTTATGAAGCCCACACTTGGTGAAGATGTAGACGAGAGCGCCGATGTTCCATTCCCGACAAGAAGTGTTCCTGCTAAGAATGATGTCGCTCCAGTACCACCTGCTGTTACTGCCACAGTAGATGACCCAAAAGCCACACTATCTACATAGGATTTATCTACAATTTGCGTTGATGCATTGAATGTCGGATGTGATGTATACGAAATGATATTTGGAAAGGTGCTGTTTCCATTGATGATATTCCTCAAGTTTAGGAGAATAGGCGCATCGGTAATTTTTACGCTTGCTCCTCGTCTATGCGCTTTTTGTAGAGATGCGACTGTTGTCGTTCCGCTAAGTACGGAAAGCCCCCTGTCCATTGCTGTACAAGATGTACCAGTGCAGTCTGCTTTCACAAATTCTTCCGATGCCGTTCCCTCATCAATGATAAAAGAATAGGTAGATGAGGCGAGAGATGTGCCATCCTTTGTCGTAGCGCTCGTGAGCGTCATTGTGGATGCAGTACTCGTGATTGAGTTTGCAAGCGTTGTTGAGAAAAGAGCTACCGGAGACTCAATTGCATTCGATGATCCGAGATTTGAAGGCGCCGAGATTGGTGCTACTGGAATGTCATGGAAAGGTGAAAAAAGACTGCCTAAGAAAACGAATGGTGCGATAATGTATCCTGCTATTTTAAAAAGTAGTGTCTCCATATTGTTTTTATTATACAATTAATTAATAATTTTTTAAAGGGTTTTATGTGGACAACTCCCCCAAAATCCTTTAGCCATGTTGCAGTTGTGGCAAAGAATCTGATACCCTTCTGGTAGCCCGTTTTTTAATAACCATGCTGCCATATTTCCACCTTTACCATTGACCATAGTTTTTCTATGTCGAGTTCCTCCTCCGTTTATATGGTCGATGGCTAAAAACTTTATTTCATTTTCTCCGCAACATGCACATTTCGGTATAAAACCACTATAATGACGCAGTACTGTTAGTCTAATTTGACGAAGTCTCTCTTTACTTGAAAGACCCGGGAACCTTGAAATTCTAGGCGCTAGCGGCGGTAAACCTTTCTTTTCCCTTAAAACTTTTCTTCTTTCCTGTTGATACTTCTTTTTATTTTCTCCAACAGAAATTCCGCCCTTCCATTTTGGGTGATTCGCTCCAGATTGAAATAGTTTTAAGTTTGTCTTTTTCATAATTTTATTGCTACCCACGATACCTCGTCGGGACCTTCCTGCCTTTAA
>MBAA01000022.1:21714-22378 GCA_001940655.1 Promethearchaeota archaeon CR_4 | reverse complement strand
ATTTATCAAGAGCAAGGTTAAACAGTCTTTCATAATTGTATGCTGTTGCTCCACTCGAACCACCACCTATCTCGTGCGTTCCAAGGATAGATGCACCGATGTTTACTGACTGTGTTCTATCGATGTATGATCCACTTCCTTCGATTGCGTAAGTATGATCACCAGTAACAGCATCATCACTGCTACCAATCTCGACAAAAGTACCACCGTCGATGCTCACTGAAATTTTAAGCCTTTGGTCGGGACCAATAGCACCCTGCACATATAGTTTCTTAGACTTCTTGAGTCCATCGGTATCAAGGTCGTCCACATTTCCGATCCAATAATTAGGAATTGCATCGGCCGCAAAGTCATCGAAGCCTGAAAATAGTGTAATGAAATTGTCGGTAAATGAGTCTCCGCACACGAGTGTTCCGTTGTATACCTCAAAACAGGTAACATTGTAGTCAAGAATATCCCATGATTTCCACAGTTTGTTATAGGTGAGGACGCGGTTATTTAAAGCCACTGTCTTTGAATTTATTGTCTGCGTTGAGTCAATGGTCGCGCACGCAAAAAGGAGCAGGTCTCCCCATTCTATTGCGGCCGCTTGGTCAAAAATGTAGTTATTGAGATTGATATTATTCGAGATTGGTACAGGAATAACTTGCGTAGATCCATAAAT
>MBAA01000022.1:18364-21706 GCA_001940655.1 Promethearchaeota archaeon CR_4 | reverse complement strand
TGAGTAGGCGTACTTTCACATCAAGTTTGTCGGTATCGTCAATGTAGTAAATACCTGCACCAGTCTCCACTGATGCGCGCTCATTTGGAATGCCCACCTTCTGGCGATATGGCAAGTTTGTAGCATTAGTATCGGTTGAGGTGATGTTGAGCACCCATGTTTTCTTTGAATGGAAGCAATAATAAATTTGATTGTACTGATCCACAGATCGAAGCGCTCCGCCCCCTTCATCTTGGCGGAAAATAAAGCCTTCTCCTGCAAGGCGTGTTGCCGATTTTGTGAAGTCGGTGATACCCCCTGCGTTCGAGTCCTCCCATTGATAGGTAGCCGTGCCTGCCCCCGACTGACTCGTGGTGAAAGCGCCCGTAATATAATTGATTGTACCAGTTCCCCCGGCACTTCCTGTAAGTGTCCCGTCGTAATTGTCTGTAAATACTTCGCTTGAGGATGTGTCTGTTATTGAAATTCCAAAACATGTTCTAGTTCCAGAAACGAAGGCAAGTGTTCCCGTTGCAGTATCACCGAGTGCTTCGGCCGTAACAGTAGTGTATGTACCAGAGTCAATGTACGATCCATAAAGACCTGTCTGATCCTTCACACGACCCCAAAGAAGCGTGCGATTAGTATCTATTTTAAGGTACCCCTTAAAGTTCTTTGCAGCACTATACATGTCAAGCTTCGAAGCAGGATTTGCCACCATGATTTTGTAGTACCCCGCGCAATTTGGTGAGTTTAAAAAGAGCTGATTTCCTGCAAGACCGGTATATTCGCTCATGAAAATATCCTCAATGCCCAGACCGTTAGCGTCTACCACAGCAGAACCGAGAATGTTCGATCCGTTTTCAATCCACTCTGTAGTTGCCTCATCATAGTATTTCAATTTCTGGCCGTAGGTACCGAACAAAATTTCTGTCCCCGTAGACTGCGTTGCTTTTTTAAGTCCAGTAGCTTTTCCATTTCCAGTGTTCACAGAAGAAGTTCCGAGATACGCCTGGCCACGACGGATTTCTACATGGTCCGCTTTTGTGAGCCAGTTGAGAGACGAAGAAGCTGCGCCACGAGGAATAGACTTACTTTCGAGGTTGTCTAAAATCCCATATTTGTAATTTTTTACTGTGATGATATTAACCATGGTGTTTTTTGATTACAACAAACCGACATCAAAGCCTGCCTCGCCGTCCATTACTTCATCTGCATATCCGCGTTGGTTTCCCATTTCCGACAACTTAATTTCATGGTCCCACGCAATGAGCGCATCGAGAAGCCTCTGATACTCTGCTTCCTGTTCTTTGCTCATGCGGAAGTTGATTTCATCCGCATCAGTGTTTGCTTGGATGATTTTCGCCGCTTGATAAGCAATGATTGGCTGAAATTCGTCTGGCCAAAGAACAACACCAGTAGTCCCTTCGTTCACTTCAGTAAGTGCCGGCGTGGAAGCCTGGTAGTGCATACCGATTGTCTGCGCTGTTCCGATTGATCCGCAAAGACCGAGCGCCGTAGATCCTTGGACCATACGCTTGTAGTCAATGTAGTAACGACGCGCGACTTTCTGCATCATCTCGCGCTTGCTCATCGGAATAGGGTAGTATGTCGTTGTGGTACTTCCGTTTGAAAGGACGAGTTTGTTCATGCTCTTGAAGTCCGAGGGGAGACTCTTGAGTGTGAGGTATGTATCGCCAGGAGATGCTGTTTGTGAGCTATCGTAGGCCTGCAAAACAGCAAGTTTGAGCGTAGTCTCGATATGGTTTTTCGCCTGTGTGAGCAGTTGGTATGTATGCGTAACATCAAAAGTGTCCCCGATAAGGTTCTCGAGTTGCGTGCGTAGTACCAATGGTGTGATTGCTGGTGCTGTCATGTTATTTGAAGGGGTGCATAAGCTCCGTTAGGAACACAAGCAGTGCCTTGATTAGTTTCGTTACCGCGCTTGCATCGACGCAAACACCGTTGTCGTTGTGGAATTTCGCGTCTGATTTTGGAAGATCCTTGAAAGTGAATGCTCCGTAAGGACTAAATTCCCTGTTCACAACTTCACGGGGAAAGTAAAAAATACCATTGTCTCCTACTTTTGGACCCCATGAGTTCACCATTACGAGATAAAGTTTCTTTTTCCCTGGATTTTCTGGGTCATTGAGCCACATTTGACCGAATACTTTAAAAGCGTGCCCGAAACCTTTCTCATTCTCCCATCCAGTGCTTGGGATGATACCGCCCTTCGCATTGTTCCATGAATATCTCCAAGCACACCCTGCAAGCACTGAACGAGCCTCCAAGCGGTTCTGCCACATAACTGAACGGATATTATCAAAAGTGTCGTGAGGCCCGTCTACGGCGAAATATGATGCTTTACGGTGGTCTGCGGCGAGCATGTCGAGGTCTGCCGGCCAGTTTGCAGGGTTTGCGAGGAAGTCTCTGGTTAGATCTGTTCTGTTTGCGAATGGGTAGTATTCCTCCTCGAGAAATCCTACATTTGTCCCGGCTTCGCAAACATCGCGCAAGTTTAGGCCCCATGCTTTCCACGCATCACCCCCGAGAAGTCTCTTTGCCGTAGCAAAGGTGAAGAATGGGTTGAGTTCTACGGCTTCTTGGTCTTCCGATATTTCCGTAGCAGCGAACCCAGCGCAAAAGTCATATGGTCCTTGGTCCTTGATACCAAGTAGTTCCGAGGAAAAGAAATCGTCTTTGGGTAAATCATCCACAGCAACTGCACCGAAAACAACTGCATGGGAGAAGTCTCTTTTGTCAATCGGAAGCACCTGCAATCCGGTACCTAAAATCTTTTTTTCTTCTTTTATTTCGTTGTTGTTTGTCATGATATTATCTTTTTTTGCCACTATCGTTCACCAATAATTTTTCCAGCATTTTCCTCAATCTCGACAAGAGGAAATTTATTGCATCAAATTCGTCTATGTCTTTTCTACTTCTGATTGACTGAACATTTCCAAGAATGGAATATCCCTCACTAAGAATGATCACGGAAAGCGCCCCTTTTGCAATCATCGTGAGGTCAACTCCTGCACCAGTTCCTGCGACGGACACAACAACTGGCACTAAAATGAGGCACATTTTTGATAGTATCCCGAACGAAAGATTGTGCGAATTTACAGAACGCCATCCGTGTACTACTCCAACGCGGATCACTCCTGTAATGGTGTCTACAATCATAAGCAATGCTAGAATGCCGTATGCTTCTGTTGAGAGCCCGAAAAATATCGCCGGGATGTAACCGAAGTTTTTTATGATTGTTGCGGTTGTTATTTCGTGAGTACTCATGATGTTTTTAAATAGATGCTAAAAGTCAGACCACTGCCAGAAGGCAAAACCAGATGGTTCAGGTTCGTAAGT
>MBAA01000022.1:17931-18146 GCA_001940655.1 Promethearchaeota archaeon CR_4 | reverse complement strand
TACTCTCTGCCACAATCATTGTTGTGTCGCTACCATGAGTCACAGTTGGTGATTCTTGGTCAATCCAAGTATCTTTATTGTTAGTTGACCCTGAATTTGCCGCCGCACTCGCAAAAGGCACACTTATAGTAAAAGCGTATATAATCATCACCATTGCGGTAACTATTTTTTTGAAGAGTGTTGCTTTCATTGTGTTTAGAAGTTAGTTGATGCCC
>MBAA01000022.1:17477-17910 GCA_001940655.1 Promethearchaeota archaeon CR_4 | reverse complement strand
ATGTTGCCACTGTGCTTATGAATGACCACACATCACATTTATTCGCGGTTGTTGTTTGCGTCGGAGCAGTACCACCAGACCAATAAACTGTGGTACTAAATGATAGAGCTCCCGCAGTCCCACTTGGGGGATTGCAGACAATCATTTTAAGATTTTGACCTGCCATATTATTGGTAAATGTAATTGCTGTAGCCGCAGTCCCAATTTTAATGAGTTGCTGATTGCCGGCAGACCAGTCGACTGTCATTGAAGTAGAAGTTGCAAGTGTATTTTCTGCCACAAGAATAGAACCGGAGCCGACATGTAATTTTGTTTGTGGAGACGATGTGGCAATACCCACATTCCCAGCATTGGATATTCTCATAACTTCCGCAGGAGTACCGGAGCCATCGGGAGATACCCTAAATACGAAGCGTCCTGGCATATCATTGCT
>MBAA01000022.1:16249-17419 GCA_001940655.1 Promethearchaeota archaeon CR_4 | reverse complement strand
TCAAAACCGCTCGCTACAATGTCTAAAAGATTATCGTCAGCCGAGACGGTTGTCTCACTGGCTTCTGTCCCGCGACTTCGAGTTCCGTAGAAAGTAGACCCGCGCGTTGCTGTGTCAGTGTGGTGATGCATTGCTATATCTCCTTCTGTGGTGCCTTCCGCATGGGTTGTAAGAATGCTTCGGATGAGGGTACCAGCTATCGTCTGATCTGCTTCCGTGCCTCCAAATACACCAATCCCAGCAAAGGTGCTTGTTGCCGTAGTTGAAGATGCCGTGATATAGGAAATCCCTGTGAGAGAGTATCCTGCCCCGTCAACATTTGCTGTCCATGGAGTTTGTGAACTACTTCCAGGGTTGTAGATTTTAGCCGATGAAACTTGTGCTCCCACAACTATAAGGAGCGCGAGTACGAGAAATGAGTGAATTTTTTTCATGGTTAGTTTGCAAAGTTAGCTTCTACGATTGTGAGTGTAGAAGTAGCTGATGATATGCAGTAAATCGACCCAGTAAATAAACCTTCGAGACCCATTTCGTATGATCCACCTGTTGAGTTTAGGCGAATACCTTTTGAAGAAACCGCAGATGCACCGATACCGAGATACACTGCCGTTGCCCCATCATTTACAAGCGCAAGATATTGTCTTGCGGAAGATGTGGCAACCGCGATGTTGCTTGTTGGTCCACAATCAAAACTTGTATTTGTCGGCACCTTGGTGTATCGATTGAGTTCGGCCGCACCGAGATTTGATGTCGAGCGCGTATCTGAAACCTTATTTGCTACTTTCGTAGCCGTGATTTGTGCCGTAAATAAAACGGTTACAAAGATTGCGACTACTCCCAGAAGTACTTTTAATGCTTTATTCATAATGGTTTAAGTTAATTGATAATGGTGAGCATAGCTCATTCCTGCCGTCCTCGTGAGAGAACGACAGAGTGAGCTATGCTCTAGGGCTGATAAAAGCCTTTGAAACGCCAGAAGAAGTTAGTGATACCACGATTTGTGGATGTCGCTTCTTCCCCGACGGGAGAGGCATTTATTTGCTGGAGTTGGAACACAAAGTATTGTCCATCAGTAACGGGAATACCTGTGCCAACTGATGTAGATGTCCCCGTAACGAATGCTGGACCAACTGTCGAGGTAGCTACAATAGATCCGCTAATTGCAAGGAT
>MBAA01000022.1:16000-16164 GCA_001940655.1 Promethearchaeota archaeon CR_4 | reverse complement strand
GACGAGAAGCCCATCACCGTTTCTGTAGGATTGATATACACAGTCCTTCCAAGAGTGTTGTGCCATGAACCCTGGTTTGCACCAGCGCCAATGATCCCACCCTTTGAAAATTCCACATATCCGTCTCCAGTATCGAGCCCTTGGGAATAGATCTCCGGCGTATT
>MBAA01000022.1:15673-15993 GCA_001940655.1 Promethearchaeota archaeon CR_4 | reverse complement strand
GGAAAACCTGCACCCGTTGAGAGCACTCCACCTTTCGATGAAGCGCCGAACCCGATTGCGGCTAGGATGATTACTATCGCAACCGCGCCGGCAAAGAGTTTTTGTAATGTACTCATGATGTTGTTGCGAATTAAAGGGATTTCTCCCTGCGACTAATAAGCATCCGTTCTAACGCGCACGATAACCATCTCATTCTTGCCCTGGTTGAAGACATAAGCTCCGAACAAGGTCATAGGGAGAATGTTTGTACCGCTCTTTCCTGCTGAAACAGTTGAACCCATCTCGATTGATGGCTCCTTCTGGATCACAACATCTACGCA
>MBAA01000022.1:13316-15665 GCA_001940655.1 Promethearchaeota archaeon CR_4 | reverse complement strand
GACCTGCAAAGAGGTTCTGTGTTTGCTGTGCTGCTGTCCATACATCTGTAGCATCTGATCCGGTAACGGTGAGGTATGAAGCTCCCATTGCGCGAATTTCGATGTAAGTTGCACCATCAACAGCGACCCAGTTCTGCACTGTTCGCTGATTTGCAGTTGAAAGAGAAACATTTGATACACCCGAGTCCGAAGTAACGCCACCGGCGTTGATAAGGGCTACGAGGTTATCAATGGTCAATGCAGTAGAACCCCCAATAAGGATATTACCTGCTGTGGTACCAATCGAAGTTACGAATGTAAATGTGATCGACTGTACAGTGATAGTATCAGTGTTTGAAGGGTTATTTGCAGGTGTCCAACGAGCTGAACCCGTGATGTTGTTGCTCTTAAAGAGCTGGAGGCCAGCGTACTGTCCGATGTTTCCATTCTCTCCTGTCTTGTCTCCGAGCATTGTCGCCTTTCCAGCGATGTATGCCCAAAGAGTCTTATAGAAGTGAGGGGAAATAACGAAGAAGCGCTCTGCTTCCTCAACATTGTCGAGATCCAACTGGAGGTTTACAGCACCAAAAACATCAAGGATGTTTGATGTCGTAACGGTGATTGCGTTTCCAGTGGTACCACCAACGCTACCGTCGTCAACAGTGTTGTTACTGTTGAAAACCTGGTAAAGAAACTTTGCATCGATTGAGTTAGAAAGACGCTTGCCGGCTTCATCAATCCAAGCATTCGCTGCACTGTATTTATTTTGTATCTTGTCCCACTTTTGTTACTACCTTTTCGGGCGAACACATCGTTTCCGTGTGCTTCTTCCGATTTCGCGGAAGGTCGGACTATATCACTATCCTATTAGAAGTTTATCAAACTTCTTGAGATTCTCTTGCCAACTTAGAGGTTGTAGGTTTGTATAATGAAAAGCTTTTTGTTGTTGTTTTGGATCTGTTAAATCAAATGAAGCTAGTGGAATGATATGATCAATTTCCCATTCTCCATGATTATCCCAAGACATCCATGGCTCGAATTTCAATTCAATATATCTCCTTACTTCTGGAATAGTACACCCAATCAATTCATGAGTTCTGAATGCTTTTTTACCATATTGCCTTTTGATTGCCGTAATTATTCTACTACGTAACTTACATACAATTTTGTATTCAAGATCAGTCTCTCGCCTTTTTTTAGCATATTTGACATGATTTCTTAAAAGCTCCTTAGTATGTAATGCACGATATTGAGCACCATGTTTATCATACCAACTCTTTTGAATGATTTTTACTTTAGTAGGATTTAATTTACGGTATTTTTCAGTCCGCTCTTTTTCTTTTTCTTGGTTCATTTGATAAAAAATTTTGTTATATTTTTTCATATACTCCTTTCTATCAAATGGTTTTCCATTTTTATACTGTCCTTTGCGCATATGTTTTGTATTTTATCACAAAATATATGCTTTTGCTACCTCTAAATTTTCAAAGAACTTTAGGATACTCGGCGTGTAGTCTCTAGCGGGAGTGTTCCATCTCTCTCGAGATATGCTCTTCCGTCGGGATTGTCCTCGTCTTTCTCGTTAGGAGTTTCCCCGATATAGCCAAGTTTGCAATGCTTATTACTAAGCAAGGACGCAGTCGAATCTAAACATTTTCAGAATAGATTCTTTTACGTTATCAACATACAAAAGTGCAGCCTTTACGGTGTCAACAGTCAACTGATCCGATGTTGCAGTTAGGTCCTGCGCAGTGAGGGCAGTGCCCTTTGTGTAAGACTCAACTACAATGTCGGCGCGGTAAGGTCGATCTACCTTCTGGCCATCCTTGAGAACAGCCTGCTCTTCAAAATTGGCGAGAGAACGAAACACATCTGTCTTGTACAGCTTGCGTCCCATTCTGCGACTCCAATATGTTGGGCTCATAGCCCCGAGTGAATTACTCATATAGGTAGAAATTAATTAGCGATGGATAAATCGCTCCACCCCTACTATCGTGATGATCGTTCGTGAGTCTCCATATTCTTTTCGTACTCTGTAAACTGCGCATCGGTCAATGTCTTTAGGACATCATCGGTAAGCGGTTTAGTGAGGTCGATTTGTTCACCTTGTCCTGCAATATCTTGCTGGGCGTTGGTGCCTCCTCGTCCTCCTTCGGCTCCTTTCTTTTCCGGAGCAACTAAGCCACGGAATTGATCCTCGCCTTTGTACAAAATTGAATAGGGAACCTTTCCGTACTCGGGAGTGTAGGCTTTCGCTTTCAACTCCTCGCGTACTTGGTCAATCATCTCGGCAGGTGCACTATCGCCATATTCGGCTTTAATGAGTGGGAGTACTACACGATCGAAGTCAGCATTAAATGCTACTGCCTC
>MBAA01000022.1:11496-13299 GCA_001940655.1 Promethearchaeota archaeon CR_4 | reverse complement strand
TTGTCTACTTCCGCAAGCAACTCTTTTTCGCGTTTCTCCCAATCTGCCTTCGCGCGCTCATGGAGCCATGATGGCATAAGTTTTACTTCGCGTCGTGCTTCTGGTTTTGATTTGTCATCCAGATTTTTACCATCGTCTCCTTCCTTTGGTTTTACATCCTCGGGTTTAGGCTCTGGCTTGGCGGCGACTTCGGGCTTTTTATCGCCTTCTTTTGGAGCGGTTTCGCCGGCAATTTCATCAAGTATTTTTTGAGTCTCTGCGCGTTCTCCTTCGGGGAGTCCGTTCAAAGCATCAGCGTCGACTCCTTGATTGAGTTCATTGTTTGTTTCGGTCATAGTACAATTCGGTGCTATTTTGCGACGGCGCTCATCGTCGGGCGTTATTAAGGCTTCCACACCTTTGAGATATTTGATTGATTGATCTCAAAAACAATAAAGCGGTACCATTTTAAAATAGTATCGCTTTTATATGCCTTTGCGCCGAGGAGTATGGGACCGTCCGAGAACCCATCCTCACTGGGGTCGAAACCAGTGCGCAAACACACATAAGAGCGAGACTACTTTAAAGTAGACTCGGGACGGCTTTATGTTCGACCTAATTGTTAAAAAACTACCCGATGTGCTTTTCCCCCGGGATAATGTTACGACGGCGCATCGCATTAAACTTTGCGGCCGCTTTCGCAATATGACGAGTTCCAAATTCGGATGTTGCATCTCCTCCATCGATACGATCAGTTGCACCGTATGCAGGGGATACACGACGACCTTCATAGTCGTAGAGTGCCTGCTTTCCACCCTTGACCGTTGCTACGAAGAAGATAGGGAGCGCTTGTGCCTTTCCTGCGATCAGAATGGACTCTGTTCGTACAGGGAGCTTGTTGGGTACACCGTCTACTACTTCCGCCTCACCAACATCGTCTCCATTCTCGAGTTCGTATGCTTCGAGTGCGGTGTTCAATTCTTCCCCGCTTTCCTCACCGGTAAGCTCAATACCATACCCTGTGAGTTTCTTGATCACCGCTTTTTCTTCCTTCGTATACGCAACAGTAGGGATTGTGGTATCTACCACCTCACCTACTGTTCCTTTTGCTACTGTTCCTTTTGCCATGATATTTGGTTTATTTATTTGAACGCTATTAAATTAAAGCCTCACGCTCGACCGTTAGGCGAGATCGAGGTTTTGTGTTTTCGTAGGCTTTTTGCAATGTTGTACATCGAGCCGTCTATGAATTGGAAGAATTGGTTTGCTCCTCCTTTCCAAGTAGGAAGATGGAGCGTCTCCACGAGTGAGGTAATAAATTGATCGATTGACTCGTTGAAGCGAGAGTATTTAAGCACATCTTTCACAACGCTGGACTTCTTGCCGAGGGGACTCTTGATTGTTCCATTTACGAATTTATCTTTGTAGGTAACAAACATGCGATCACTCTTTGGGTCTGCAACTATAATGAGAAGGTCTTTATTGGCATGCGCAAATTCTTTAATGGTAAACATCAAACGCTCCTCACGGTTGAATATCATCCTTAGTTTTGCGTAGAAAGTTATCATAGTTTTAACAATGGTCATTAAATAATGCTTTAGCCTTTTTGTTCACCTCTGTCTCGTTATTTTGAGCACTGCGTGTGATAGCGGCCTTGAGAAGATTACATGAGATTTGCCCTTTAACCTTGTACGGGTACTTGCGTTCCTCTGGCATCAAGAAGTCTGCATCTTTTGCTTCTTCCATGCGATGCTTTGGAGTTGAGAGAGCGCCACCTGTTTCAAAAGCGGCTTCTTCCTTTGTTGTAAATTCTCCATGTGGTGA
>MBAA01000022.1:10713-11431 GCA_001940655.1 Promethearchaeota archaeon CR_4 | reverse complement strand
TCCTCGGGTGCAATGTTTGCTCCAAATTCCTCGGCGAGAAGTTTTGCATTGATGAGCTGTATCTCCTCGTCTGCCTTAGCAAGTAGGTCGGGAATACCCTCATGCTCCTTTAAATTGAGGAAAATCAATGCTTTTTTAGTCTTCCTCTCCCATAGGTCAAGTTCCTCGACATGGTCGTCTCGGTCTGTGCCATATAGTTTCTTTCTCAACTCGTATATGCGTTCAAGTTGCGGAGGGTTTTTTAGTATTTTTTCTGTCATAGGTTTATGCGCTTGGAGTTAATGTTGGAGTCGGTGTTGGAGATCCACCGCCGGGGATTACTGGCGCCGACGCAGATACAGGGGCTCCACCTGGTGCTAAAGTTTCTGCTCCTGTCGCAGAAATGAATGCTACGGCCTTTCGTTCTACATTTTTCTGAACGATTGGTATGTGTGCCTGTGCGTATGCAATGAGTTTATCATGCTTCTCCATATCCTTTGCGTATGCTTTGCGTCGTCCTTGTGACATCTTCGCGAGTTCTGGGGCTTGGATAAGGTCGAAGTTTGCATCACAGAAATCAAGTATTTTCTCAACGAATGCAGGTGTCGCGCCACGGTACATGCGATACAATTCTTTCCCTTCGAGGCAATCTTGAATTACTTGCGCGGCTTGTGCGCGACTATCGCCGTCTCCATCGTAGTTAGTATCAAGAAGCATATTGATTTTCTCATCCGAAAGA
>MBAA01000022.1:9132-10676 GCA_001940655.1 Promethearchaeota archaeon CR_4 | reverse complement strand
TGATTTTTACTGCGTAGGCTTCGCGAAGATGATCGTAGCATCCGTAGTCGAACATTACAGCAAGATCAACGACTGCCTTCTTAAAGCGGTCATTTTGGAGCGATAGACGCTTGGATGTCTGTGCCATATTCGAAACAAGAATACCAACACGGTCTGTTTGAGCAGCTCCTTGAGAGTCTGGCGTGATCCCTGTCTTTTGGCCAAGGAAATTGTTGAGCCACTCGGTGAGGTTAATAGTGATAGCCGTAGTATCTGGTGTCGTAAACTTGAAAATACCGTTTGCGATATTTTGGTTCTGCTTGAGTGTTGCACGCACAAGTCCGTCCTGGCGGTAAAGAAGTTGTGCAGGGTCTGTAAAAATCTTAGGGTCGTACGCTGTCATGTCCCAGTTTCGCTTCTCGAGGTTATCAATTGTGAGGTTTACCACCTTTTTCATCGTGTATGCTACTGGGCGCACATCATCTGCTGGCGCTTTGGTCCAGAAAAGGAACGGGTGCCTGTGTGTATGAAATACCGTCCACGGTCCCCGGCCGGGATAATCCTTTGCGTGTGAGAATACATCCTCGAGTGGTTCTACGCGTACCCACTGCTTTGTTTCTGCGGAGAAAACAAGGTACCACCATTTGCCTTCAAAATAGACAACGCCCTCGGTGAGACGGTACATGCTCGTGCCAACATATCCCATAGTTGCGAGGTCAATACCAAAAGTTGCATAGCGAATTTGCTTGTTATTGTAAATATCTGAAATTGTCTTGCGCATCTCCGGGTCTTGGTAACTTATGATGAGTTTGCGTACTTGTCCCTTGTCGTAAAAGCCATGGTTTGCATTGTCGAGGAGTTCGTACTTCGATCTAAAAATGTTCATCTGAAATTTACAGAGATGCTTATCGATGTCTGGCCCACCAGTTGCTTCACCAACAAAGTCATAGTGGTCGACGACATTGAGATCTGCCTTAAATTTAGGCGTTCCTTCTACAAAAAGTTTATTGATACCGACACCTGAAAGAGACGCAAGGAAACGAGAGTCTGTAAGTTTGCCAGCCCAGTCTCCTTTATTTGGTCCGCTTTCGCGTTCCCATACTGCGGTGATTTTGTCGGCCGAGAGTTTATCCTGCTCGCGTGTATGTCCGAATTTGATTGAAATGTCCTGTCGAAGCCCAGACTGGAGTGTGTCGATGAAACCTCCCATCACTACGGAGTCAAACGGAATGTTGCTACGCCCTTTGAGTGCTGGAGTGTTTACACCAAAATACTGATCCTCGTTTTTCTTGATTTCGTCAAAGCGACGCTGTCGCGCTTTTGCATTTTCCTCGAGCATTTTTACTGCTTCTGCGGTGAGTCGGTCTTCGAAAGATAAGATTGATTTTGTTTCTTCCATGCAAAAGTATTGGGGCGGTTTTGCTTGTTGCTTTGATTATAGCACACTTCGCATATGTCAAGAGAAAGAAAACTGTGGATAACTAATAAATAAAGCGCACCCATATCAAGTTAGGGTGCGCTCTCTTAAAAGTCATGATTTTAATACCGGTATTATTTCGCCCGGT
>MBAA01000022.1:8838-9126 GCA_001940655.1 Promethearchaeota archaeon CR_4 | reverse complement strand
GTTAGTCGGTCGTAGTTACCGCACCTATATAGTATCAAAATGTCAATACTTTTGCAACCATACTACCGACAAAGAAAGCTCCCCGACTCAATTCTTGCGAGATCGTGGGGAGCTGTGGAGTTGGGGATTTCTCTGTGTCCCCGTCTGTACGCTTCGGTTTCGAGTTACCGGTTGCGGTGTCGTACCGCGACACTCAGAGATTAAAGATCACCTCACTTTCAATTGTCAACAAGATTGTCAACTAAATGGGGGTAGCGTCATTGCTACATTCGGCGTTACTCTGCGTAT
>MBAA01000022.1:8531-8783 GCA_001940655.1 Promethearchaeota archaeon CR_4 | reverse complement strand
ATAGCAAGTCCACCTGTCCGCGCGCCCTGCTTCAAACTCGGAAGCCATAAACTGTATTGAAAATTCTGCATCTTGTGTCTGCTCCTTTTTTATCTCTGGATGATGTGGTAAGGATATTTGTGTTATTCCCCACGAGTTCTCCCTTATACCATCCTCTGCAATTATCTCCGACTGTCCCCTTGGGTTATAGGTGCCATCAGAATTTTTCGGGGCCTCGCACTTGATAGTTTCGAGCATAGAGTTTTGCTTCAC
>MBAA01000022.1:8375-8517 GCA_001940655.1 Promethearchaeota archaeon CR_4 | reverse complement strand
CATATTTCTTTACGAGCGTCTCTATTTCCTCGAGCGTCATAGACGATGGATATGCTGACGCCTCTGCCGTATGAACGCCAGAAAATATATTTGGGTCTGGATACGATACTGTCGAGTAAGTATTCGTTGCCGAGAACGCCAT
>MBAA01000022.1:8160-8267 GCA_001940655.1 Promethearchaeota archaeon CR_4 | reverse complement strand
CATCCTCAATTGTTGCAGCATAGCGGATCATGTCGGCTGCGTGAGAAGTGAAGTCGTGGACAGGCTCTCGTGTAAAGATCCCTCGCGCCTCGTCAAATTCGTAATGA
>MBAA01000022.1:7113-8105 GCA_001940655.1 Promethearchaeota archaeon CR_4 | reverse complement strand
GCACGAACATTGCACGCGCTAGGTCGATGCCATCCTCAAGTCCTAGCCTTGGAACCACCTCAAAATCCATTCCGAGTTTGCTTGCAGACTGTAGACGAGTGAGGCCAGAACCCACCTCACGATGCTTAATATCGTGCGGAGCGAAATGTTTAGAGAAAATGTAGGGTTTCTCCTTCACGAGCTTTATCGTGCCAGGTAGCCCCATTTGGAGCGTTTCCAGGTAATCTATCATGCGTACCTCCTTGCCCACGCGCTGAAAGAAACCAACACTCATAGCGTCTGACTTAGAAACCCCTAGGTCCCATACGGTAAATACTGGAAGAAGCGGATCAAACAGTCCGCCACATATACGGTTTTCTTTTCGCGCAAGAGAAATCTGCTTTAGATACACTGCACCTTTCACAGCAGCTTCAAATGAGTTGTACCATTCCTGTTGAAATTCGTCCTCTGTCATAATGCCGTCCTTTACGAGTTGCCTATCATCCTCGAGCGACGCGCGGAGTGCATCGATGGTATCACCAACCTCATCAACAAGACTGTCATCAATCGTTTTGTATGCGAGAACATAGCGTTCTGGATGCTTGAGCGCAACTTGGTAGAGACGGTAGAAATGTCCCTTGCCCTTTGGTGTACCTCCAAAAATACAATATCCTTCGTGGTCTGCGAGACACTTTGAGATAATCTCTGTAAACAAAGTAGGGGAGATCTGTGGATACTCATCGAGGAAGGCACCCCATAATGCGATACCGCGCAAACTGTCTGGGTTATTGGCACCCACGATCATTATTTCAGACCCGTTGGGGTACTTTATCAAGAGCTCGCTTTCGTTGTATACGATATTCGGTATATTTCTCGAATACATCTTGGCCATACTCCAAACGATACGCTTTGCCTGCTTGTAGGTAGGCGCAACATACGCATAGCGCGTGTTGTTGTTCTTGAGCGCATCTCGTTGAAGATGATTGAAAGCAGCAGTCGTTTTTCCTCCACGC
>MBAA01000022.1:3530-7054 GCA_001940655.1 Promethearchaeota archaeon CR_4 | reverse complement strand
TCTAGGACGATACGCAATTTTGATTGTTTGTGGTAATGCCATTGCAAAGGTTCGGACGGCTTTGCTTCTATTGATCTTGTGTGGACTCGAACCACTCCTCCTAATTTCCTAGGATATAGGTGCTCTACCATATGAGCTACAAGATCATTTCTGCCATCCTAATTGTTACACCCCGGCCGGGGAGATAAAATACGACGCGCAAGCAATAGGATTGTGGCCACATGTAAAAAATGCTTGTGAGATGCAACAATCAAGGCACCATGGACTACCAACAGTATATCACTTTTCTATGATCGTATCCACACATCTGTTACTTCGTGCACAATTGCCGATTGTGGGTTTGCTCCTCCCTGCGCAAGTATGGCCGCTTTTAAGTTCATGCCGCGAAGGTCAGCTTGTTTGACTATCTTAGTCTCAAAGGTTGCATGTCCGAGTTCCTGACCCCTAAACTTCACTGTCATGCGTCTTTTACAATACGAGAGTAATTCCATATCAAGATCGAGACCGGGAAGCGCCTTGTTATCGTTCGCAAAGAGAGCCACTGTCTCATCCGGCACGGCTGTACGAATTGCTGCACGGATAAAATCATCAATCTGCACTGCAAGTGTGCGCGTTATCGCCTCATTTATGCGCTCTGGTAACTTGTTGAGTGGATCATCCGGATTGAATGCTCCCTCAAACCCTGCATTTCGTGTGATGTTGAACATTGTTTTAGTTGTAGGCCTCCTCGTATTCGCTTTCCTCCTCCTCTGTCTCTTTTTCGCGCTCCTCGTGATTGAACACAGGGTTTTTCACATTATGTTTGCGGAGATGCCCAGTTAGAATGCGTGAATACGCCTCAACATCGATAAAGAAACCACACACGCACGACCATTGTGGCTCGAGCAATGACGATGAACGAGAAAGGGCGTGCAAACATTTCGGACACTTTCCATCTTGTAGTTGTGGCCAATCCATAATTATTTTACTTTTTCAAGGACTACCATTTTCACACATATGCCACACTGTTCTTTCTGTCCGACATCCCTTTGTGCTCGAATATAGCGTGCATGACACTTAGGGCATCGTACGAAGACATCCTTATTTCCTTTGAGGGCTCTCTTTGTCTTTGCGATAACTGCACCGATATTCTTACTGGTAACAATGATACCCTTGTTTTTTGTGGTTGTTTTTTTGGTCATAGTTTTAATTCCCTCATCCTTGCCTCCTGGTTCTATCGAGCTCTTGGCAGCTTGCACAAGAGGCAAAGTAAGGGAACTCGTTTTAGTAGTACTCGGGACATAGACTCACTAGTCGCAGGAGACAAAGAGGTTTTACAGCAACTTTGTCGTGGTGGTTTCAGTGGACCTCCTGCATCTAGCGAACCTATGATCTCTGTACCTCTTTTATTCTAGCAACACTGCCAACACCTTGCAACTGTGGATAACTAATTTTCAAAGTCCCACTTGAGCCAGTGCAAGATGTCTTCGTTTGTAACCATCTTCTTCGGATCAGTAATGCGGTCCTCGTTGAGCCACTGGCGCATCATTCCGATGTTTTGGATGGTCGTTTTAATTTCTGGAAGTGGTGCGTGCCTTCCCGTATGTTCCCATGCGAGGCCACAGGCACATTTCTCTGGCGGTTCTTCATGTCCTCCACACCTAGTAGCGATGGTAATTTCCGTCACGATGTTATTTATCTCCTTCCCATTCTACATCTGTCCCGACCTTTACCTCTGCTTTCTTTAACACTGGCCTCTTTTTAACCCCTGGCTTGCTCTCTGGCTCGTCTTCCCACGAGAAGGTGAAGTTCCCCTCGAGATTTCCTTTTGAGCCACGGTCTGTCATTCGATTATACTCCTTAATCGCTTGAACCTTGGAATTGAGATCGTTTCGTTGTGCTGCCGTAAATGCAAGCTCTCGGTCCATAAAATCATGAGAAATGAGTTCGAGGAGCAAAAAGTCTATTCTAGCCTTTAAACTACGGTTTGCCACAAGCTCGGTTGCCCTCACACTTGCTTGGTGTTCGAGTGATTTTATTCTATTTTCTTTCATCAAAACTAATCGTGAGTATCCTTTCTCCGTATCATTCGCAAGTTTTAAGATTTCTTCTTTGAGTTTGAGAATTTCCGTTGAAAAATATACCTGTATATAGCATCTCTTTCCGTTTCCAAAGAGTTCTCGATTGTGTGATCCCGCATATAACCAACAGAACAGTTCGTGTTTCGGGTTCTTGAGTAATGCCTCTCCTGCTGATAGTTTTGATTTTACTTTGGACATGATTTTTTAAAGATTATTACCATACTACTCAACATTGTTTTAAGATTTTTCATAACTAAATTATACCATTTTATTTACTATCTACCAACAGGAAGCAGGGATGTGCGATTCTTAAGACTTCCGTACTGCTCGGTTAGTTTGTTATTTCCCATCTCGATAATTAAGTGGATGTCCGTCTTGAGCGAACTCAAGTTGGAGGTTATAAAGGTAGTCAGCGTGGTTAGAATCACGTATGGTAATTCCGTTCTTGCTTATCTTGTCACACGTGGGGCAACATTTGTTCTCGTTTCGTCTGATAGTCTTCCCGACTCGTGCGAGGAACCATTTTTTGGGGTGGAGGGTCATAGGTTATCTAAAAATTACTACCATACTTGGGAATGGAGCACTTCCTTTCCCATCTCCAAACTTTAAGCGACCTTTTAAGAAGCGAATTTCTACATTTTCCTTTTCGTAAATGTAATCGTGAAAGTATCGTGTATCTGTTCTCGCTGGGATCAGCATAACTACTACCCCCCCCCTCGTTTCACTTGCTTTCTTTACCCAATCTTTAAGGACTCGTCCGTAGGGTGGGTTAACAAATACTCGTGCGTTGTCCCAAGATTTTGAAAGTCCATCTTCTTCTTTATTAAACCACATCGCACACTTATGATTTTCTGTGTTTGCGCACGGATCTAAATTGAAGTTAAACTCTTTGTTTAGTTCGTCGAAAAATGCTTGTGGTGTAGCCCATTCTGGCGTGTTGCTTGTAAATAGTGCTTTGTTAATCATATTTCTTTTCCTTTACAATGGGGGCAGATGCTCCCAGAGATGCTGATAATTTAGGCGGGGAAGCCTAAAATCCCTTTTTCTAACTCTCTATCAATAACATCGTCGCACGGATGTATGCCAGAACGTCTTTCACAGCCAGTGCATTTGAAACTCATCATCAATTTTTCGCCTTCATAAAAAGCATCTGGCTTGCCATAATTCCAGTTTAGTATGTGGGCTATTTTGTGGAGGTATTTCATTTTGTTATGGTTAGTGTGGTTAGTAAATTCTTAATGTCTATCCTCAACCAAGAAAAGGGTCTGTAACTATCGTTCTCGCTCTCATATTTTTTAAGGATAGAAACTACTCTTTTGCTCACCTTCTCTCGCTCCTCCTGTCGTCCTTCCTCCTTTGCCATTGCGGTGAGGGAATGGATGAATTTTAATTCTTTATTGCAATTACAAATCATATCGCCTTCAGAACATAACCCAAACTTCTTTTTATATTCTTCTTCCCACG
>MBAA01000022.1:928-3499 GCA_001940655.1 Promethearchaeota archaeon CR_4 | reverse complement strand
GTGATAAAACACATTTCTTACAAATCCTACAGTTGGGTCTAGTCTTTATAATATAAAGATTGTCTTTCCCTAACGAATGTCCATTTTTACAGGTAACATTGCCGTCAAATAAATTATGGCACGATTTACACAACCTTATCCAATCAGTTAAATCACGCTTATATTCCCCGCTTATATTTGCCCATTCGTACCTTTTAGCGTCTGCACTGCTGCATTTGTCGCATTTGTTTGGTTTTCCTAATTTTCTTTCTACCCACCTGTGCAAACATCCGTATCCTACTTTATCACCTCGCCATTGTGGGTTTAAACTTTCTATTTTACTTGCTGATATTTTTTTATTTCCACACTGGATTGAACAACATAAATTCTTTCTTCTTTTAATATCTGTCTTTCTAGGGGAATAAATTGAGCCACAAACATCACATTTTCTCATCACACGAAGATTCCCAACACTATCACGAAATTCATATCCTATTTCGGTATGTGTTTCGCAACCGTCATTGAAGCTGTGCGTTTTTCCTTCTTGTGTGTCTTTAAATGGCATTTTTATTTTAATTAGCTAGTAATGTTTAGAGGCAGGGCTGGGGGAGCAAAATGATTAAATAATGTGTTTTCCTTCTACTCCACGGGAGATACGGTTCTCTGTACGCTTATTGAGCCACATAAGTGCCTCTTCCATCTTCGTGATTGCAAGTGCATTCTCACGGCAAGGGAAGCGTTTATCGAGGTCATTAAGGCGAGCAATTGACACGATGAGCATTTGTTCAAGTGTGGTACCAGGTTCACTTGTGCCATCAAGGTTCATTTTGTAAAAAATTACTTCCTGTTCAAGTGCTACCCCGTCAGCTCCGATAAATGGTTCAAGACGATACTTATTGTTCTCTGGTGACATTTGCCATATATCTGTTGTTGTTTGTGCTAAATCCATATGTTTGTTGATTTTATTTGCTCCCCCAGACCTGCCTCCAAGGGGGGTTATTTATTAAGTAATTCTTTATAATAAACAATCACCAAACCAATTAAAATTCTGAACTAAAAGAACAATCCAAAATTCACTTCGTAATGTCTTCGTGGTCTATCATTTCTTGGTTTTTTAATAGTTATTACGGCACGGTTATAGCAAAATTTAATACATAAGTCGGGCAAGTTCATTACATCCATTTTTGTATATTTTTCTAGTGCTTTTCTCATAATTTTTATTTATTTGCCCCATTCTTTTATTTCTAGTCGACCCAACTTTATACGCTCCCGAATATCGTCCTCACTTTCAATTACGTACCCACCACATCTACAAGGTTGTGGATTACTCATTCCCCGAGGAGCACTGTGTTCTGTTGTGCAATTTACACAAAAATATCTTGGTGGTGTTAATTTCATATTTTTTTATTATCTCCCCCAGACCTGCCTCCAAGGGGGGTTATTCTTCTCTGTTATAACAGTCTTCGCACATAGGACTACCAATTCTTGAACTCATATTGTCTTGTCCTTTTTTGTTTATGTCTTCACCTCCTCTGCTGTTATTTCTTGAATGGTCATGATGTTAATCTCCGGCACTATGCCCGGCGTCGGTTATCTGGTCGACCGGAAGCTCAAAAGCCTCTGCAATTTCTTCCTTCTCCCATCTCCCATTTGTTTCAAACTTAAACGGTACTTCTTTCTCCGTTGTTCCACGCCCTTCACAGGAAGAACATGCGCGCTCCCCTTCCGAGGTAGTCTCATATCCCTTTCCTTTGCATGTGTTGCAATCTATTCGCAAAATCTGTGTTCGATCTATTCCGGTCATTTTGATTGTAGTTAGTTAATAAATCCCATCTTTCTTAAAAAACGATAGATACCTCTTCCTTTTGCCGGACTTGTCCGCGCAATACCAAGGCTCTTATACTTTGCAACAAATTCGCTTTCGCTTATCTCCTGACCTTCTAAACTTTTGATGAGCGTCGCCGTTTCTTTACGATGCGCGTCTATCCAAATTTCAAATGTTGCTCGGTTTTCGTCGTTCATGATTGATGTGTTTTTTTGATTACTTTTTAATATGAATGCCTAGTGGAAACCTTTTTTGCTCAATCTCTTTTCCCCTTCTTGCTACTGTTGTGCGCACTGCAAGGATTTTATACCCGTGATCCATTCCTTGCCGGTATCCTTTCCCTCCGAGGATCTCCGTATCTTGGTTCCTCGTGATTTTGATACCGAGTATTTTTCCGATGAGGAAGTAGTCTACAAGGAAGTGGCCAAGGCGCCCAATGACATTCTTTGAATTTTTCTCTATAATCCACTGTACCCATTTCGGAATAAATTGCCGGACTATGCCGTCGAGCCACCTTGCTTCCTCGAGTACAAATTCTTGGTATATTTTCTGATTTTCTTTTTCGTTCATAGAGTGCTCAAGGTTACTTCACAACTATTTTCACCGATATTAAACTTCATTGCAAACATACAAACCACATCTTTGTCATTTTTGATAATCCTCGCTTTTTGAAGAAGATCAAACACTGTGGTACTTAAATTGTCGATGTCTTTTCGATAGTTTTCCTTTCCATGAAAGACCAACTCAATTTTTATGTCTCCCTCTAT
>MBAA01000022.1:161-722 GCA_001940655.1 Promethearchaeota archaeon CR_4 | reverse complement strand
ATAAACTTTTCTCCATTTGTGAAGTACCCAATCTGATGTCCTTCTGATTTTGAGATAATTGCATACCTTGGCACTGACTCTCCTCGTAGAAATGCAGCGCCTTTTCGTGTGAGTAGGTAGTTTCCCTTTTCGCCTTTTACTGACGCTATGAGTCCATGGAAACGCGCACGCGATAGGTTTCCTACTTGGTTCGAGGAAAGTGTCGTTCCCTCCATCTCCTTGCGTGGGTGAACGATATTGATGCCTTTCTCCCCTATTTTGATTGCTATAGCTCGAACAATGTCGGCTGTGCCGTGGTCGAGGCCGAGCAAATAGGTTGTTGTTTGTCCACAATGCTCACATTCTTCTGGTTTGTATTCGATTTTTGACATTCTTGTTGTGATTTTTTGAGTAAATAATTAAACAAACTTTGAGGATTTCGACCATCCTTCGCTTGTTTCATGAACATAAATATCCCTCCTGGGGATAGATGCTTTGTTCTTCCGAGCCAGTACTTGAAGCGCCTCCCCAAGCGTTCCGCATATTCTTTTTCCTTTTCAGCTTCCAATTTCCGGTTTTCTC
>MBAA01000022.1:0-147 GCA_001940655.1 Promethearchaeota archaeon CR_4 | reverse complement strand
AATTGTTCAATTCTCTCTGCTCTGATGCTATTCGGTCCAGACCACTTCTTTTGAAATGTCGGATCGTATTTTTTTAGAATTTCAGTTATCCCCAGCATGTGTATATTCCTTTATATAATACTTATTATTATTATTATGACTGTGGAT
>MBAA01000019.1:24756-25215 GCA_001940655.1 Promethearchaeota archaeon CR_4 | reverse complement strand
GGGAAATGAGGGAGCGGATTTAAATATTACTAGCCCTTATTTCACTCAATACCACCCACTCCCGAATGCAACAGACTCGTTAATAAAGAGCATTTAAATACTAACGCCTGGCGTCAAGAGTGCGATAGTTTTCTCGCTGAAGACCAATGCACATTCCGACATTATGAGTCCCCGTAATAGAAATATACCTCGTTTGAGATAAACCTCGCCAGAGGATTTAATATCCGCCGCACATACCCTTGAAAAAGGCAAATATTTGCTCCTTGATGGATTATTTAAGTTAGGATTACTTTTAGAGGTTTCCATCGCGGTAGATCCTCAAGACTTTGGCGTACAACCACTAGATCTGGGAGATTCCCTCCCAACTGGGTTTAAATATCTCGACCAAAACAACATTTTCATGAGACCGGCATCGCCCTCCCCGAGACTGATCGAAGATACGATGTAGCGTCACCTTCG
>MBAA01000019.1:22023-24725 GCA_001940655.1 Promethearchaeota archaeon CR_4 | reverse complement strand
CCATACCCTTAAATATGCCCGGAACGCAGGGTGATACACATGCCGAAATCAAACCCGAAGCACCGTTACGACCCGAACAACTCACCCCGCATACGACTGAAATACCCCAACTGGCGATGGATCAAGCGAGTCGCCATCGGCGCGACCGTCATCGGGATCGTGGTGGGCCTCGTTGCGTGGAGCGCCGTTGCCACGTGGCCCGACGTGAGGGAGGGGGACACGGTGCGGGTGAGTTACGAGATTCGGGCAGCGGACGGCACGTGGATCGAGGGGAGCGACGACTTGACCGTGTACGTGGACGCGTCCCGGGCCCCCACGGCATTGCACTCCGCGATCGCTCACGCGAAACTCAATGTCCCCCGGACGTTCGCGGTGTCCGCCTGCCCGACCCACGATTGTCCCAATTTCGGGGGCTACACCACGGGCCCGTATGCCTGGCAGGGGATTCAGGGCAGCGTGACCGTGTTGGAGGTACTGAACCGGTGACGTGGAAGATATAGATCTCCAATAGGGTGTCATCCCCCCAAAAAAATTAAGATAATCGATAACACGCATAAAAATACCTCTTTGATACGCTTAGTTTTAACTGGGCTGTAGGGGTTCAAATCTCCTAATCCGCGCTATTCTTTAGTCATTAATTTTTAAAGTGCTCTTCTAAAGAGATTATTCCCCAATACCTTTGAAAAACAAATAGTTGAACGTTAGAAATTTCATTTTTTCTAGCATTATGACACATGGAAAACCAACGTAATCCGTGAAAATGAAGTTGGAAGACCACAAGGGGGTGACCTAGGGGGTAATAATTTAACACAAAAAGCATCACAATTTTGGGAATTCTCGATCACGACAATAAATACCGAAGGAGGTGAAGGAACCAGACTAACATAGAATTTGTGGGATATTTTTTTACGGGAAAAAGCGAAAAGTTGCAATGGGTTAACACTGACGATTAAAGTTTAATGGACAAATTTTTCTAAGTATGTATGGTGGATGACCATGAGTAAACCAAGTAATTTGACTTCAACCGATAGCATCTTTTGGAACGCCATTTTTGACAAGACCTTGGATTCAATACTAATTGTGAATGTTCATTCTGGTAAAATTGTCAATGCAAATGGCCCATCGGAAAAACTCCTCGGGAGAGCTCAGGAAAAGATTATTGGGACACATTTTTCATCACTGTTTTCGCCCGCAGGAACAAATAAATCCCTTAGACATGATGCTAATGTGAAACCTCCACCATCTGATCAAGACCGATTACAGAAGAAGTTCTCGGATTGCCTTCAAACCGGTGAAATCCGCGAGATCGAGTGCGAAATTGGCGAGGATAAATGGGTGCGCTCGCGGATCCTCCCGGTTGAATCTCAGGGGAAAATCAAACATGTAATGCTAATCCTGACAGACATAACCGAGCGGAAGTATGCCGAAGAAGCATTGCAGGAGAGCGAACAACGCTATCGTAACTTTTGCGAAGAAATGAATGATTTCGTGTGGGAAGTCAACCCCGCAGGAAGTTTCCTCTACATCAGTCCAAGAGTTTTCGACATTATAGGTTACACCGTAGAAGAGGTACGTGGGAAAACTCCCTTTGAATTCATGCCGCCAGGAGAGGCCAATCGCGTTCGCGAGATTTTTCAGAACGGACTCACCCGCCAGGAAAAAATAAGATCTTTCGAAACCGTCAACCAACATAAAGATGGGCGACTTGTCGTACTCGAATCCAGTGGCACACCGTTTTACGATGCCGACCGGAGATTCCAAGGGTTTCGTGGCATTAGTCGTGACGTCACCGAGCGAAAAAAAGCAGACGAAATCCTCAAAGCAAGTGAAGAGAAATACCGGAGGCTCTACATGAAGACCCCCGCGATGCTGGAATCCCTCGATGGCAAGGGGAGGATTGTCAGCGTTAACGATACTTGGTTACAAAAAATGGGATACACGCGAGAAGAGGTTATAAACCACAAATATTCCGAGTTTCTCACCCCTGCGTCCCGAGAACATGAACGCTCGAAAACTCTGCCAGTATTCCTGAAGACGGGAGAATATCTGAATATCCCTCTACAATTGGTGAAAAAAAATGGAGAACTGATGGATACACTGATCACTGCAATCGCGGAAAAGGATGAATCAGGGAAGTTGCTTCGCACGCTAGTTATCCTCACCGATATCACCACGGGCAAGCGAGCAGAGGAAGCACTGCGGGAAAGCGAACAACGGTATCGCAATCTGGTCGAGGCTGCGAGCGATATCATATGGGAAGTCAACAATGCGGGGGTATACACCTATGCAAGCCCCAAAATATTTGACATCTTGGGGTACACGCAAGGAGAAGTACGTGGGAAAACCCCCTTTGATTTAATGCCCCCAGCAGAGGCAGAACGCGTTGAGGGGATTTTTCAAAATGCTGTCACTCGTCAAGAGCCAATTAATACCCTCGAAAACGTCAACCGCCACAAAGATGGGCACTTCGTGGTACTCGAAACCAGTGGCGTGCCATTTTTTGGTGCTGACCGAAGACTCCGGGGCTACCGGGGCATTGACCGCGATGTCACGCAGCGGAAAAAAGCGGAAGACGCCCTCAAGGCGAGTGAAGGAAAATTCCGCACCCTCTACACGAGGACTCCCGGGATGCTCGAGTCCATCGATCCCCAGGGAAAAATCATCGATGTTAGCGATACTTGGTTGGAGAAGATGGGATATAC
>MBAA01000019.1:21696-22000 GCA_001940655.1 Promethearchaeota archaeon CR_4 | reverse complement strand
ATTATGCCAATTTCTTAACCCCTGCTTCCCGGGAATATGATAGAACAACGATCCTGCCAGAATTTCGGAAGAAAGGTGAGATAATCGATGCCCACTACCAAGTAGTGAAAAAGAATGGGGATCCAATGGACGTCTTGCTCTCCTCAATCTCGGAAAAGGATGAATCAGGCAATTTAATTAGCGTCTTAGTCTTCATCACAGACGTCACCGCGCGAAAGCGAGTAGAAGAGGCACTTCGGCAGAGTGAGGAAAAATATCGCACGCTCTTTGAGAGTAACATTGTCGGGGTACTTCTTTCGGATTA
>MBAA01000019.1:19618-21682 GCA_001940655.1 Promethearchaeota archaeon CR_4 | reverse complement strand
TTTCAGCAAAGAAAATCTGGTTAAAGGAGCAAGTTCGTGTCCTCGTCACCCTAATCGACATCGACCAAATGAAGCAGGCCATGCAAGTGCTGAAAGACAGTCAAGAATCTATTCTCAAACTGTACGAGGACGCGCTTAGCATTTCCGAGATGAAGACCAACCTCATTACGTTCGCCTCGCACGAGCTGAAAACCCCCCTCGTGCCAATCATCGGGTGGGCGGAGTTCATGGCCCAAACTCTCAATAAGGGGAAAAGATTAGACGAGATCATCGGGATGGAAGAAGTTGCGAGCATCCTCCAATCTGCCCGGAGATTGACAACGATCATTAACAATTTCCTCGATGTCGGGCGAATCGAAAGTAAGAGACTCGAACTCAAAGTTCAACAGCACAAATCGACTATTCTGATGAAAAATGCCCTTGAATCGGTCACCCAACTGGCGCTCGCGCGCAATATTACAATTAATAATAATATCCAAGAAGTCAACATGTGGGTGGACGGATTTCGTATGGAACAAATCTTCATCAACATCCTGTCCAACGCGATTAAATATTCCCCCGAGGGGAATCAAGTTTGGGTCACCTCGGAAGTAATCGGGGATGAATGTACTATCTTCTTTAAGGATCAAGGAAATGGATTCACGTCGGAGCAATTAAAAGAGATATGGCGTCCCTTCTCCGTGAAGGAGTGGCAATCCAAAGGAAATGTCTTACCCGGCACGGGAATCGGCCTGTTTCTCACGAAAGGGCTAGTTGAGCGGCACAACGGGAAGATTAAAATTACATCTCCTGGCCCAAACTTGGGAACAACGGTAGAGATCACACTCCCAATGACCTTCCTAAAGTCCTCTGAATCTAAAAGCTAATCAATGAATTGAATTTTAAGTTTGACAACGTTGAATGCCGGATGAGGGTAAATGCTCAATTCTTTCCGCGATTGTTTTGTTTCTCCTTCATTTTTCATCCAATTCGACATCAGTTTTAATGTAAATGTTAGTTAAGAGATCATAGATTTAGTTAGAAAGCGTTATTATTGATTGACAAATTTTTTATAGACAGAACGCAAAGGAGAGAAGGAACGGGATCGGATCCGGTGGGTTCGAGATCGTATTCCTTAACCCTTTAAGGCTGGATTTGTACTTCCCCGTGATCAATACAAATATGCAAAATAACAACTTATAATAATCGACAATCCGACATAACTACTTAGAAAAATGAAGATGCCAAGATAAGAATCATTAATAATCACGATATCAGATTTAGTTGTTGGTTACTCTAATATTACTCTAATGGGGAATTTATATGGTCGTAGCTATTGCTGTATATAAATTTGAACTCCATCCATCACAAGATGGGGAAATAGAACCGGAATTCTCGATTCTCTCGTCTGAAATAGCCGAAGAGTATTCAGGCGCGAATTTACGAGATTTCATCGCAACGAATGACCTCTTTGGGATATTTTTCGCGCACACTGCCGGAGCTTCCTCAAAAAAAACGCCGCAAGGAATGAAGAATTTCTTTGTCGGACGCTTGAAAGAGTCTCCCTACAAGGTTATTTCCTATTATAAGCAGGAAATTGACCAGTCACAATATCTGACATTAAGTATTTTTAAACTCGACGAAGATGTTGAAATCTACGAGGGTCTCATTCGGATTCTCGCGGAAAAATTAGACGCACAATACATCCGACTGGCAAGGGGAAACTTGGGAGATATCAATTTCATCACGGACGTCAGACACGCAATTGATAACGCGATTAAATTCACCCTCTTCCAGGTGGGACGTCTCGCAAACTTAGAGAAATTGCAAAAAGTCGCCCTTATCTATGCGAGTCCCGAACGTCTCCGAACCTTGGAGATATTGCGAGGAGGCCCTGTTGCGCGGAAAGCTCTCAATTACGAGCTGGAAAAGATCAAAGATAATGTGAACTTGGACATTATTCTGAAACCTTTCCTTGAATTAAACATCGTGCGCCGCGATTGGGCCCGTGGTACCAAGGATCCGAAGACGGGTATCGTCTACGGCGAGGGCGAATATCTTTTCTTGATAAAAGATGTGGCGCTG
>MBAA01000019.1:19344-19612 GCA_001940655.1 Promethearchaeota archaeon CR_4 | reverse complement strand
TATCCCCCCCCTAAAATTGTGGAACAGATGAGAAAGGAATCGAAATTGGCATCATTATATGATGCGAAGTTGAAATCTTTTTACGATAAATACGATCCCTTTGCAAATTTAAACGAAGAGAGCAGGTTCCTAGCAAAATTTCTCTTAGATCCGGATTTATTTGACTTCTTCGCGTTACTCAAGGAAAAATACTTTGCAGTCGAAAAAATCCCAAAAATTGCTTCCGAGTTTGCGAATTCGAAAGAGATCTTGGAAGAATTGCAAAAAG
>MBAA01000019.1:19035-19287 GCA_001940655.1 Promethearchaeota archaeon CR_4 | reverse complement strand
AAATTACCCCAATTGTCGTGTTTCCTGAATATGTCGTCTCTAAAATAAGAGATCGCGTTATTATGAAAATGCACGATGAGGTGGACGAAACCGCAATGGACGCCCCCCTCACACCCGAGGTCGCGCAACGTGGTCTCGAGCTTCTTGAGGCCACTTACCAGGATAAAATTCAATTCTAAACCTCGTGGGTATTTACTATGAGTAATCAAGAAGAAAATAAAGGAGAGAAAACTCTCTCCTTCAAATGCCGGG
>MBAA01000019.1:18707-18989 GCA_001940655.1 Promethearchaeota archaeon CR_4 | reverse complement strand
GGCAGGGCAGTTCCCCATCAAACTCGAGAAAATTCACGGCGAACCGGCCCACAATCTCGTCATCTTTATTAATAAAAAACTTGAGGTTGAATCGTTCGAGATTAAAGAAATCACCCCAGAGAAAGCGCCCTCTACCGTTGGCATTCTGGAGGAAGTCCTCAGTGATATTGGCCTCACGCAGAAGGAAATCGAATTATATTTCCACTGCACGCGCTTGGGGCCAGTATCGGTGGGAGAAATGGCCCTCATCATCGCGTTACCTGCAGATGAGGTTGGCGAGAT
>MBAA01000019.1:16549-18644 GCA_001940655.1 Promethearchaeota archaeon CR_4 | reverse complement strand
GGCGTTACCTCCATATGCAGCTCTCCGCACCCAGCTCCAAAAATTCGGGGGATTCATTAGCACTATCAAAGACGAGACTCCGCGAGAATTACAACGTTCGTTTAGCACGTTTGAAGAAAGCACGAAAGGCGTGCAGAACCTGAAGGAATTCGTTTCCTACTTGACGAGCATCAAGGAAGATGTCTCCACCAAGCTTAACACGCAAAAACAAGCCCTCGAAGAAACCCTTGGGAAGTTAAAGAATCAACAAGATGTCATTCCAATCATCTCCACGTTACGCGATCAGAGTACACGTTTACTTGATAACCAAGCCCAGAGCATCGACCAGCAACTAGCGAAAAACGAGGTGCTGTTCGACCGCCAAATAAGCAAGATTGAAAATCAACTTGGAGTCATTCAGGAAAAAATCGCGCGAAATCTCGAAAAACTCCGCCTGGGGGTCATCTCTAAGACAGTCCAGGGCGTGGTGAAGAAAATCATTCAGGGCGAAACCGAATCCATTCGAAAGAACTTTGATACCGACATGAAGGAACCATTTCGCCAGATGGTCGAAGGAATGAAAAAAGATTTCGAGAACGAATTCGGAGCTCCTTTTCGGTCTCTCCTTGCTCAATTGAACGATAAAATCCAAGGTGTCACTACAGATGCGGGCAAAATTGATGATGACCTCCGCAATCAATTTACCGCACTACTTTCTCAATTTAACACTACATTGACCGATGCATCGGATCGTATCCAAGGTATTTCGGACACCGTGATGAACGCATTTACCGAGTTACGCAATACTTTTTCCAAGAATGTCATTATTACCTTGGACGATGTCCTCGGGAAAGTTCTCAGTCGCCTCAACATGAGCACGAAGACGATCGAGGAATTTTGGGAGGAAGCCAAACGAGTCATTCGCGTGTCCGCGAAAGATATCTGGTTCGTGCGCACGCCGGAGGGGATGAAAGCCCAGATCATCGATGCGGTGTCCCGGGCAAAAATGCGGGTCTTGGTTATCGCCCCCACGCTCGCTGAGATAGATGTGCAAAGTCTCGTGAAAGCCCCTAAATTCATCAATATTCGGATTGCCACGCACGTGAAACCAGAAGACCCCGTACACAAGCAAGTTCTCGAGACCCTTGCCACTCACCCGAATATTGCCGTCCGCCAATGGGAGCTCCAGAACTTGTGGGCGATTAACCGGGACTTCGAGGAAGTCATCGTGGGCATCGTCAGCAAAGAAGTGAGTAGCGAGACTGGCGCGTTCGAAGTTGCGGGTATCGGCAGCACGCTCCAAGAACACATTAAAATATTCGCGGGCATCCTCGAGGACGCATGGGTGGGTGCTCGCAAGGATCTTGCATACGCGGGATTAAACATTCCTGACACCGCTGTCGTGGTTTCGACCCCCATACCAGATGGAACCTCGAAACGAGAGACCGAGCGAGGTCAATCCCAATCCGATTCACCCGTGAGCATTTCCACTGCAGGGGAGAAATCGAATTCTCGTTTATCACCTGCTCCTGCTGAAGGTTCTCAGGAGACTTCCTCAAACGCCTCTCCTGCTGAGAAAGAGGCAAACACTGCCGAGATCATCGCCCAGATCGATTCCTTCTCGAAGAAAATCGAGTCCGCTGTATCCGCTGCTAACCTTGTTCGTGACCTTGAAACTCTCCGGGATTTTATCTTTGAAAAGAAAGGATTCCATTCAGTTCTCCATGACATAAAAACGACCGTCAGTTCGTTGCGTCACGCGGCCAAATGGGATAACGCCGCCAAGGATGACCTATACAGTCGCGCTGAAACATGGAAAGAAAAATTGCTCTCCTGAGGAGAAAGTTGTATGATAATGAAGATGCTATCGAAAAAGGGATTTAGATTTGTGTCGGTAGTAGTTCTGACGGCATTTTTCCTTTTACCCACTATTTTTTCTATCATAGATGAGAATCAGACTGAAAATTTCGTCTCGGACTCTAAACCTAAACTCGTCCCTGATAACATCCCGCATACTCAAGGCATCACCGAGGACGATAATTCGACTGGCATTGGGCAATCTCTGGTTGGTTATGAATATGCTAATTGCACAAACGCATCGCAGCATATTGGCCCT
>MBAA01000019.1:16188-16529 GCA_001940655.1 Promethearchaeota archaeon CR_4 | reverse complement strand
AATGAGTTCTATCAATCTTCCTCCCAATTGGACAGGATACAAACTCTTTACCGAGGTTTCGGACCTCTCGGACAACAAGACGTGGATTGTAAATGGTACGTGCGATCAACAATTACCGTGGTATTATAACGAGTATGATTTGAGTGGTTATAACGCAAATGGTTCCAACTCCCTTGAATATTGTTGGGGGTATTGGGCTGGGACTCCACCCGGGGAAACACCTCCGAATAAGACCGATACCGGGGCTTTATTTCTTCATAACGGGTATGATGCATCTGATTTTAATCGCCCTATATCTCCGAGTGACTATTGCCGGTGGACCCAGCAGGCAGCCTTGGATA
>MBAA01000019.1:15880-16173 GCA_001940655.1 Promethearchaeota archaeon CR_4 | reverse complement strand
CGGTCAGGATTGAATTTGATTATTGGGCGAACCATACCGATTATGGTGCGGCCCAATTCTACGTGGAAGTTAATTGTAGCGGCAATAGCGTGAAGCGAAACCTGCCTTATTTCGAGAGCGGCCATATCAACCACACGTGGGCACACGAAGCGTTTGACTTAACCCCTGCGGAAATCGCGACATTGGTAACACCTGCAAGTCTCTTGATATCCTTAGGTATTGATGTTTTAATTGGGCCGTTCTATATGACGGAGAATGATGGTCCGGGAGGATACACGTATCAAGAAATCTAT
>MBAA01000019.1:13719-15860 GCA_001940655.1 Promethearchaeota archaeon CR_4 | reverse complement strand
GGTTAGGGGAACCGCTAAACCATCCCAGGTTGAACTTGAATTAAATTTTGAGTCGGATACTCAACCAGTTTCTGATGTTGGTTATGGATCGGGTACATTGACTCATTATGGTACGTGGTATAATCCAACAACCACTTTCAGTACTTTGCAAGGAATATTCACGAGCAATGCAACTGAAGTTCAATTAACTGTAACCTTCATACTTTACGCTACGAATACTAAAACGTCTAGAACGCCTGAAGGTGGGTTTGGGTCTGTTTTCTGGGTATCGAATAATACTTTGGTCAATTGGACAACCAAATATTATGCGTATTCCCCTTCACAATACGGAAATTATAACTTCTCTATACAATTCCCCCTAGAGTGGACCGTCTGGGCAGTGATTGAACCAATAAATTCCCAGAATGTCTTATCGGCTCTACTACCGATTCGATCCGATTCAGGATTTCAGTATTTAGATGTAAATAGTTCGAACGCACTCGGCCGTGCTGGTTGGTGGTTGTTGAAATTTTATTCGACAAATGTTGTCACGCAAGTGAATGTGGGGGGGAATTCAACGGAAGGTGCGTGGCTCGCAGGTGATTTGCTCAATGTCAATGCGACATTGCCGGACGCTACCGATGGCACCATTGCCCAATTGGATCTGAAATTTCCCAATGGAACCCTCTGGATCTCCCAAACGCAATCGGCAATGGTAAGTGGAGGATACGCGATATTTGTGCCCATCTTCTTACCTAACAGTAATGTTCCTGAATATGTGAGTGGAACCTACAAGGTTCTCGTGAGTTGGAACAACTCCATCAGCGGATATCCATGTAACGAGGTTGGTCTTGCGACTACGACCTTCATCTTGAAGCATCATTCGAAAATCACACCCACTCAGGCCGTATTTGATAATCTTGATGAAGGCGACACAGTCGACATCTACGTGGATTTCCTCGACCAGCAATCGAATGTGGCTATTAATGGAGGAACTCTGTGGTTTACGAATATGTCGGGAGGACTTCAAAAAATGTTCGAGACCGAAGATCCAGGCGTATATTATGCTGAAACGAGAATTATTGCCTTTGATTTGACCGGGGAGGTTAATCTCACAATTTATGGGAATCACTCCTTCTACACGGATGCCTTTGTAAATATTTCCCTCAGGTACAACATCCCCACGTTGTTAGTGACCAACAATTCCCAGTTGAACGTATTCTGGGGCGATATCTTCACTTTTGAGGTCAATTTCACGCAGACGGTCACATTCCAAGGGATCACCACTGCATCGATCTATGCAGACTGGGATGCCGGAAACTGGACATGGCAAGCGAAAAGTAACGGAAATTACACGATTACTTGTGATAGTTCCTCGAAAATTGCTAACACGCACCACACGCTCCTCGTCCGTGTGGAAGCTCCGGGATTTGTCACTCGAGAGTTGCCCTTTAGCATCTTCATTGTCCCCCGGGAAGCCGAGCTGAGCAGCGTCTTCATCAATGGCGTGAATATAACGGATACGGAGACGAATACCATCAGTCTCCCCGTCACTAGTAACCTGACTTTCATTGTCGAGTGGGAAGGTCTTGGGATCTGGGGCCTTCTTGATAGTGCCACCATCCAAGTCGTGGGGATTGGAGACACGCCCCTTACATTCACGCGGGTCGGAGACGAATTCCAGCGTTTTGTTAGTGGGACGATCTTGAACCTCGGGACGCATTACGTCACAATTGCAGCGACTTGCCCCAATTTCAAAGACGTGACGGTACCTGTGGAAATCAAGCTCAACCGCATTCGTTCCGGTTTCCGCACGACGGAAAATAACAACACCTATACCACCGACACCAACACTGCATTTACCTTAGGTATTTTCGTGGATAACCTGGACTTCGGAGGTACAATAAAAGGGTGTGCCGTGGAGTATACTTGGGCCGGGGGCAGTGGCGTCCTGACCGATTCGGAGGGAATTGGATACTATACAAAAAACCTCGGGAACCTGCCCCAGGGGACGTGGGAATTCACCATCCGAGTCTACATTGGGCCGAACTACGAGCTAAATGAATATACGATTACAGTCTCGGTCACAGCGTTTGAAGGTCTCCCGATGTGGTTGTTATACCTCTTAATAATCGCATTGGTGGGTGTGATGGTTGGGGTGC
>MBAA01000019.1:13363-13680 GCA_001940655.1 Promethearchaeota archaeon CR_4 | reverse complement strand
GGCAGATTCGTAGCCTCAAGCGGGGCATCAGAAAAGGCAGACCTAGGCCGGTCTCGACCCGGTCGTTGAATAAATTGCTGACGGATGATTACTTAAGTGAGTCGCAGGGCACTATGTCGGGCATCAACCATACCGCGCTGAAAAGTCACCGCGATAGGGAAGAAGATGCACCAAAACTGGCGCAGGGGACTTCCTCCTTGCCTCAAAAGAGCTCCGTGGAGAAGAAATATAAGAACACAGAAGGAGGGAAACAATAATGAGGCGAAGAATTTTCGTGAGAAATGTCCTTTCGCTCCTAGGATTGGTGCTCATATTAG
>MBAA01000019.1:13142-13318 GCA_001940655.1 Promethearchaeota archaeon CR_4 | reverse complement strand
ACAAACCTGATTCTGGATTAAAGTCACCATCAGATCCTTCACTAGCGTTATCTATGGATGGAGTAATTTCCGGCGTGGGCAGGAATCTTACTGCATTTGAATATGCCCAAAGTACAAACGCATCAATTTTAGTCAACCTCGCAGACAACGAAACGTATCAGTTGACATATGTTGAC
>MBAA01000019.1:6009-13134 GCA_001940655.1 Promethearchaeota archaeon CR_4 | reverse complement strand
AGAATGGACTGCGTACCAGTTATTTTCAGACGTGACAGGTCTCACGGATAATTGTTCGTGGTTGACGAACGGTACGATGGATGTTGAGGATCCTTGGGAATATGACGAGTATGACATTGATAATGTGGATAATGGCGCATCAAATAATATGAGCGAGAACTCGTGGGGTTGGTATGGAAATAATCCTTGGGATTATAATAATAAAGGTAGTGGTGGATTGTGCGTCAACCACGGATATAGTAAAGAGATAGGGGATACAATTGGTGATAAACAGAGTAATTTAGAGTATTGCCGCTTCAACCAGACGGTTACAGTCGACCGCGGGAGTGTGTCGGCCGTTAAGGTCGTCTTTTATTTCAATAAAACAGTAATGGGAACTACTTATGGTGCAGGTTGGGATACGTTGTCTATTTGGATAAATGACTTCCGAAAGGATTTCCACGTGTTCGAAAGTACATACGCCACAAATACATGGCACCGTATCGAATATGATATGCCCCTCCTTGAGATTGACAAGTATCTTAGCACTCCAAGTAATCTGGATTTCGCGATAGGCATTCACCAACAAACTTCGGGGTGTTATTGGGAATCCTCCACTCCATATAGAGATGCGGTAGTATTCGACAATATCTCGATGTACTTGCAAGCAGCGGTAAAACCAAGCCAGGTGCAACTAAGAGTCAACGATACGGCAGAAGGTCCCCTCGTCCAAGTCCAAGACATTGACTATGGGATCGGGTATGCAATTCTAAACGGTTCCTGGACGAATCCATCAGAAGCGAATTACCAACCAACCATAGTGAATTTTTCGATTGGAAATTCAACTGACGTGGAATTGACCACAAGTTTAACACAATTCGTCAATAACACGAAAAACACCCAGATATTTAACGGTACCTCCGGATCTGCCTTCACGATTCAAAATGACACGATATGTAATTGGACTGGATACTTTTATGCCCCCGACCTGACCCTTTACTCTCAATATAATTTTAGCATCTTTTATCCGAGTGATTGGATCCTATGGGCTCTCTATGATCCAATTCCTACGAACGTTCTAACAGAGTCTGGCATATCTTTCGGTTCAGGACGTCTGGATGTTTCGGCAAATCGAGCAGAAAACTTTCCCGGAAAATGGCAATTGGAATTTTACAGTCCAAATTATCTGACTGGTTTGACAACATATAAGAACATCACGAGTCCAATGGACTGGTATTCGACCGATGAATTCTTTGCAGGGGATTACCTGAATGTCACTGCCCAAATCCTGACGGGTGGCGCCGAGTCCGTAACGGACACTTATGCCCAGTTAGAAGTAAGGTTCCCCAATGGAACGGTATGGAGTGAACATCATGATGAAAAACTGGTAAGTCCAAGTGGTAAAGTGAATTTCACCCCCTTCCAGATTCCGGTGAACGGACCCAATTATATGGCAGGTGAATACACCGTTTTGGTAACGTGGAACAATACCCGCGGGGCAACGCAATGCAATGAAACCGGTCTTCGTTCCAAGGTAATCTTAGTCAAACATCTCGCTCAAATAACTATGGATGATCCGGATTTGGATCAGGTGGTCAACGGGTCGGTTCAGCGGATTCGGGTGATGTACAATGACTCTTTGTCGGGCGACCCAATTAGCGATGCGACAGTCTTCTTCCAAAGTTTTAACGGGTCGATACAGACTTTAACTGAGATCGCCCCCGGGTATTACTCGGTGGACTTTGTGGTGTGGATAATTGGTGATTACGGCAAATACAACGTTACTGTCAACGCGGGTCATCCCTACTTCACTCCCGATGCGTTCAATGTCAGCCTGGACGTCATATTGGACACAACCCTTACCTCGAGCATCTACCCAACCGTAGCGGTGCAATCGAATGCCAATTTCACGCTCGAATTCACCTATCTGGATCGTGCAAAGGGCACGGGTATAGATGACGCCATAGTCTTAATTACCTATGAAGACGACTGGACATTAATCCGCCAAGGGAGTGGATCCGGCAGGTATATCGTGACAGGAAACAATTCCAATTTTGCGATTAACACGATTCAAAAGCTTGAAATTTCCATGAATCAAACCGGTTTTCTCATACAGAATCTCTCCATCTACGTAAAAGTGGTTCCCCGTACCGCAATCTTCCAAACCATTATGCTTAATAACGCCAATAAAACCTTGCTTCCGTCAGTTCGAATCCCTATCACCACACAATTGAACATTTCCGTGCAATTGTATGATGAGCTCCGAGGGATTCCGCTCTTTGGGTCCCAGGTGAACTCGATGAGGATCATATGGGATGATGCGACGCCACCCAGTCCATTAACGTTCAATATTATTAATAATCATTACGAGATTCTCCTCAACTCTACCACGTTAGGCCGAGGCGTCCACTCCCTCACGCTCGAGGCGAACGTCACTAATTATGCCCTTGCGAAAGCTGTCATCCGAGTCATTGTCGAGCCGATCCAGACGAGTATACACACGCACGACAACAAGACAACCTATTCCATACTCGCAGGGGAGAATTTTAATTACAAGGTTAGGATTGACAACGACGACTTTGGCGGGTTCCTGACCAATTTAACCCTCACTTACGAGTGGCGGTATGGAAATGGCACCCTCACGGGTCCGGACGCAGAGGGTTTCTTTAGTGCAACGTTCTCTAATGTGACCAAGGGGATGTGGCCTATTACCATCCGGGTAATTAGCGAGGGAGGCGATTACGCGTTTGATGACTTGGTGATCACGCTCATCGCTGCCGAAATTGTGGTGCCAGGAATCCCAGAATGGGTCATCTACCTGATTATCGGGATAATTGCGGGCGTGTTCGTCTTCTTTGCTTACTATCAGACGGTTCTCAAGTATCCCAAAATCATCCGGGATATCCGGTTCCTGAAGAAGGCCATCAAGAAAGGGAAGGTGGGACGGAATAAACCCTCCTTAACCGTCAAGTCTGGAGATGCGTCATTTACAGAAGGTTACATCTCTGCTTCAAAACAGAATGTATCTTCGGCCGCGCAAACTCGATTAAGATTCAAACACACCCTCAAAATGGACGTGGAAATGGGTACAAGCGAAGAAAAAGAGATTAACTCTCCAACTCCCAGAACTGATGCCGATAAGGTTTCCTCACCACCTGCCACAACGACTCCAGTGACGCTAACCGCTCCCCCAACTCATCCAACCCCCGCTAAACTGCCAGCACCAGTACCTCCGTCTACAAACCAGAAGGTTCCTCCCCCCCCGAAAAATTTACCCCCCGTCAAACTCCTCGCAAAATCAGCTCCCAAATCAGAGAAAGATACAACAGATAAGGTGGATACAGAGAATAAGGAAGGAAAAAAATAATTGGCGAAGTAATGGCCTATCGAAAATTTCATCATTCTTTCTATTCAATACAGGAGGGAAGATCAGGCGAGATCTTTTGTAAATTCCTTATACACTGATAAATTTGAGGCGATGTGATCCAAGGATTGCCCTATTTTTTACATAAACATTCACAGGACACCCGATTGGAAGGAAAAAATTAATTATGAAAACTTAATTATATTGGATACGTGCAAAATGAGTAGTAATAACACGAGTGGGGCGCTACAAGTAGCACTCACGCCCAGACAAATGTCTAAAAAAATTAAAAGGAAGTGGTAAACAATGCACAGAAAAGGTTTACTCAATGGAACCTTTAAAACTTTCGCCGTATTGGCCTTGTTGGGGATGCTCCTAGGTCAATACGGTATGTTATTCATTAATTCTCTGCAGAAGATGGATTCTACTCCCTCGCGGGATGGAAAAGAATCAAGGCAATCCCCTCTCTCGTCCGCCAACTATTTCGACACGACGAGATATTTTTCCGAGGAATTAATCAACGATGGTAATTTTAGTGAAGTCGTGTCCCCGTGGGCCGTGAATTATGAGGGCGATACTAGGGACGTGGTGGGAGCTATCAACGGGGAACAGGCTAACTCGACAATTGTCGGGAATGTAACTACATTCGCTTTAAATGAAATACCTGGTGGAGTCGGTTGGATCAAACAACTCCCATCTGTTGATGATTTGTACCCAGATACCAGCACTAATGATAGTTCTGGAATCTATGTGAGTCATACGTGGGTAGAAGACGCAAATCAAAATCCCCGTGTCTGGTGGGTGAAGAATGTCCAAGCTCCGGTAAACCTGAGTGATTATGTGATTACTAGTGCTAACGTGTCCGCGGTTTTCAATGCAAGCGTGAGTACTAACCTTGATGTAGTAAACACTGCTTGGGACATCCCAGATGGTGATAATGATGATGATCCTCAGGGCCCCCCATTTGATTACGTGCGCTTTTACCTGCAAATTGCGAATCCGAGTCTCACGGTTGTTCGTGAATGTGCGTACAACCGCACGTACGACTTAGGATTTAATAATGTTTCACGTTCAATAACGGTTATGTATGATACTTTTTTTAAAAAGGAGGTTGAAAGTACCCTTATTGATTACCTGAACCAGGTGCTCGTTGAAGATCACCTTAATTTCAAGATAATCGTGGGGATGGACATCTATTGTGCTGACAATTGCTGGACAGATAGAGATACTTTCACTTCGCTACGCATTAAGAGTATGGGTTTGAATTTCACCTGTCAGAAGAAAGTGGATCAAAACTCGGCAATAAACTGGGTTGAGACCATGCAGGAGATTAATAATGCGGATCCGGAATATGTCAACCCTGGGGAGGAAATTGTGAGTGCTACCATTCTCAAAGCGACGTTGAATTTCTCGTACAGGTTGACCACCTCTTGGCCTACCGCCGCCGCCCCCAATTCCGAGATGCGAGTGATCATTGATGGGAACCAGTTTGCCGAAACGATTAAGATGAGCAATGGGACAACCGCTTATTACCAAGGTGTCAAGGGTGGGGGGGGTTTTGACCTCCTCGGGCTAGTGCAGTTCAACCAGAGTCAGGAATTCAAATTGCAGGTCATTATGCTCGAAGGCCCATATTTTCTCAATGTCCAGAATTGTAGTCTGCTCATCGACAACGTGAGTCTGACGATGGACTTTTCGGTCACGGTTCGAACGTATCTCCCAGGCACCCGATTGCAACTGGTCGGCTCCACTAATCTTAACGTGATCTGGAATGAGAATTTTACAGTCGTAGCTAATTTCACGACGACCGATAACGTGGGAATCGAAAATGCGGATATTACACTTTCTTGGCCTGATGCTTCTTCCTGGAAAGATATGGGGGGTGGTCTTTATCAGATTAATTGCAGTACCTCCCTGACCCCGCCTAGTCCTGGTAATCCCTACACGCTTCGAATCGATGCAGAAACGCCCTTGGGCATCGAGAATAAAACTTACTTTGCAGACGTTACAGTCATTGACCGACCAACTCGCTTGGATCTCTTTCTCAATCAGGAAAATTGTACAGATTTTCCTCAGGTCTCTGTGCTTTGGAAACGAACCGTGAATATTACGGCATTTTACTACGATACAAGCTCCTCGACAGCAATCACGAATGCAATAGTGAATATCACAGGTACAGATTTAAATCCTCTTGCGGTTCAGTATACACACGTTGGAGCGGGATACCAGTTTCTCGTAAACACCTCTTATTACGATGCCGGTATTCATATCATTACGCTCTATGCATCCTTGGATAATCATTCCCTCGCGTTCAAGCGAATTACTTTGGAGATCAATTCCCGACCGACTTACCTGCAACTATTCCTCGATCAAGTGGATTGCACGGTCATTCCCGATGTCAGTGTCCCGTGGAACCGGACCTTGAATATCACGGCAATTTACTACGACACAAACTCTTCAAGCGCTATCGATAACGCGATAGTATGGTTAACAGATATTGATCCTCTTGCCGTTAACTATACGAAAATTGGGATCGCATACCAATTTCTAGTAAATACATCCTATTTCGATGAGGGATCATACATCATCAAACTCTTCGCGTCCTTGTCAGGGAACTATGACATAGCGTCCAAGTGGATTACGTTGAAGATCATCCCTCGAGTGACTTATATGAGCGTTTTGAGGAATGGGGATAATATTACCCAATTTAGCGACATGAATGTGCCATATTCGGGCAACATCACATTGGACATTAATTATTATGATTCCGATTATGGAGTTGCGCTCGAAAATTATAACGTTACTCTCGAAACCCAAGGCACTATACCAGTACCGTACACTGTCATCCCGGGTACCACCACAAGGATGGTCATCAATACGGTAGGGTTAGGATTAGGAGTATATCTCGTATCAGTTCTTGTCAAGGCATCGGGGTACCAGCTAGCGTGGCGCACGTATCAGCTTAATGTCAATCAAATCCGGACCGAGGTCAAAACTATTGATGCTCGACTAACATATACGATTAATCCTGGTAAAAATTTGACAATAACCGTAAACGTCACGGATATTGACTTCAATCAACAAATTTCGGGATGTATTTTAACCTACACTTGGGCACGCGGTTCCGGGTACTTCATGGAAACCTCCACCCCTGGCATTTACACAGCCGTGATTCCGAATGTTCCTGCAGGTGAATTTGATATCGATGTTTCCTGTTATAAAGGTGCCACCTACCATTTTGAGGTATTAACGGTCACAGTAGTGGCCATTGCCACAACCGAAGGGGGATTTCCCGCTTGGTTAATTTACCTGCTAGTTGGTGCCCTAGTGACCCTCAGCGTGTTGTTCGCTGAATATCAACGAGTGTGGAGATATCCCCCTTACATCCGGAAAGTCCGTTCCTTAATTAAAGACCTGAAGAGAGGGAAACTCTCACGGAAAACCACGATAACGTTCAAATCCCCGGATGCCGCTTTTACTGAGGGCTATCTTGATACTGCAGGCGCAGGTATCTCGTTATCCTCCCTAAGCCGGTTAAAATTCAAATACAGGATCAAAAGGAAAGAGGACCAGGACACGCGTGATGTAAAACAACCCGCTACACAAATTCCCGCAGGTAAAGAACTTCCACCACCATCCACTTCGTCAACACCTCCTACTTCACCCACTCCTGCAGCTCCACCAACTCCACCGAATCCATCAACTTCAGCTAAACCTCCAGCACCTGTTTCCCTGCCAACAACCCCTCCAGTTCCTCGTTCCCAGACGGGTTTACCTGTGGT
>MBAA01000019.1:1706-5997 GCA_001940655.1 Promethearchaeota archaeon CR_4 | reverse complement strand
CGTACCAAAACCCACCCCCAAACCGGAGAAGAAACCAGGGATTAAGGAAAAAGAAAGCGGGGTCGAAAAGAAATAAAAATCCCCCTTTCCAATTTATTTCAACTGTCCTTTTTCTTTCCAATCTCTCACCTCAAGAGTAAAAAAATAGCAGATTTCTGATGAAAAATCAAAAAATAATAAAACGGGGCAAAAAAACGCGTATGGTTCCTAATTTATTGTCGAAAGGAGATTCGCCTGGAATAGTACCGGAACGGGAGAGGTAGTTTCCGGCGCGGGAATCTTCTGCAGTCTTCTTCGAGCATCTTCACCAGTTTGTCGAATGTGATGTTATTGACCTGTTTCGAGGTCTGATTTTTCTTGATGGGTTGCCCAACAAGCCGTTTCCGGACGGATACGGTCTGCGCTTCGACCTCTTTACCCCCCACGATCACGAGGTAGGGGATCCACTCCATTTCCGCAGTGCGGATCTTCTTGTTCATGGTTTCATCGCGGTCGTCAAAATCGGCCCGGAAGTCCTGCTCGTTGAGCTGTTTCATGATGCTTTCTGCGTATTCGTTCTGATCCTTGCTGATAGACATCACGCGGGCCTGCACGGGGGATAACCACGTCTTGAACCCGGGGACACATTCCTTTTCGAGGCGGACGTTGCTTTCCAGGAGGGCCCAGATCACGCGTTCGATGCCACCAGACGGCGAGTTGTGCAGGATGACGGGACGACCGATCTCCCCTGCCTTGTTCTTGTAGGTGATGTTATACTTCATCATCTGCTTACCATGCACTTCAATGGACTCCGCCGAGCTTTCTACATCAATTTGGATGGTAGACAGGGTGCTGGTGTTCCGGGCGGCCGACATTGCGACCCGTTCGAATTTCAGGATGAAATAGTAATATCGTTCTGGCCAGATCTCGAACAAAGCAGGTTTTCCCTCTTGCTTGATGATGTCGATGATCCAGTCTTTCTGGCTCTCCCAGAACTCCTCGGTGGTGCGAATGACCATAAAAGCATCGGCACCGATGTCCGAGAGAACTTGGTTGTCGAGGAGGAACTGCCTCTTGAATTCCGCCGCCGCTTGTGCTGTATCCTTGCACATCGTGTGCAAGTCAGGCATTGTGAAAGCCCGCAAGCGTCGCAGACCAGAGAGTTCCCCTTTCTGCTCCCGACGGAACGCATATTGTTCCCACTCGTAGACGCCGAGAGGCAGGGACTCTTCCTTGATGTTCATCTCCGAGAAGAGCGAGAAGAGCAAGAAGTCGCTGGCGAAACGGAGCAAGTACCGGTCGTCCCCTGAGTGGACCCAGTAGGTCTTTGCGGGGAAGCGGGCGGTCTGGGCAGTCAAACGCTTGTTCTTGACGGTATACATGACGGGGGTGTCCACGAGAATGTACCCTTGGTCGAGCACAATATTCTCTATGTAATCTTTGAGCAGGTTCTTCATAATGACGCCTTTCGTGTACCAGCGCAAGTTCCCGGGATCCGAGAGCGGCTCAAAGTCAGCTATCTCGAATTGCTGCATCAGCTTGATATGTGGGGGCTCTTCCCCCGCCTGGTCTCGGATGGAGATTACCTCGGAAATCACGGCATCGTGGAAATCCTTCCAGTCGGGAGTGTTGTATTGTTCCGGGATTTTGGATGCGATCTCCTTTTTATTTTCATCGGTGCAAAGATCTATCCACTTACCGTTTTCTGTAACCATAGCAAAACGCGAGCGAGCCCGGACATTCTCGGGATTGATGGCCAGCTTCACGTCACGGAAGCTTTCCCCGACCTCATCCCCGAGGCATTCGATCTTGAAAGACTTATACCACCCGAAGGGAGAGTAATATGCCTCCTTGCCGCGTTCCTTAAGGTTGGCGGCGATCTTGGGGCACACGTCCATCGCATTCTCTTCATTCGAAAGCGAATTTGACAAGTGAGCCCAAGGATACACAAGAACCTTGTCCACGCGGTACATTTCCGACGCTAAAATGAGTTTCTTGAGCACACGAAGGCGTTCCCGGCCTTTTCCTCCAGCATCTTTTCGCCGCTCGATTTCTTCGTTGAACTTGCGGACCTCTTCATTATACTCTTCTATTTTTTGGGGGAAGGTTTCGATTAAGTTGATGACGTCCAGGATTTCCTCGGTGCCCTGCCGTGCGATCAGGTTCGTGTCGAACGTGTCCTGATCTTCCACCGAAACGAAGACTACGAGCACAAGACCATCGAGATCGAGACTCTCCCCAGGGTATTCTTGCGGCGAGGCAGTTGCCACCCCCATTTTTTCCATGTGAGCGCCATTCGAATGAATCAAGAGCATTTTCAAATTACATCAAGACCCGCTAGGTTTGCGTGTAGGGCATTCCCCGTGCATTAAGAAGTTTGTTTAATTTGTGATTGACAGAGACTAATCATTCGCAAGCGTTAGCGCAGGCAGATAAAACAAAGTGAACATCTATATATATAAATACAACTTTCATCCTATTTAACGATCTAATGCGTGTGCTTATGTCTGCCGCAATGTTGAAACTGCGGTTCATTGCAATTTTGGGTAAATGGGTGCACGAAAAAATTAACCCTGCGTGATGACGGTGGATTTTTGGACTCTCCTCTTAATTTCTCTTCTTGCCGCCCTCACCGGCGCGCTCTCGCCTGGGCCTTTGTTCAAGTTCACGGTTGAGAAATCCCTCGCCTGCGGGCGGCGCGGGTGGAGCGTGGGATTCTGGGCCATCCTTGGCCACGCTCTGATTGAAGGAGTGATCCTTGCCGCATTATTATTGGGATTATCCGCATTCTTGGATTCCTCCCTCACGTTATTGATTATCGGCATCGTTGGGGGTTTAGTACTATTTGTTTTCGGCCTCCTCTACCTGAAAGACGCTATTTCGGGCAAATTATCACTTCGGTTTCCCGATACTAAATCATCTTGCGAAGACACACCAGAGATTCCAACTCCCGCAGGGGAGAATTCCCCGAACGCCGTTGAAAGGAATTTCTATCCCCTCTGGAAGGTTGTCTTGGGCGGGATCCTGGTATCTATGAGCAATCCCTACTGGTGGATCTGGTGGGTGACCGTTGGACTCGATCTCGTCCTATTATACCTTCCATTCCTGGGAACTGGTTTGGGGGTGACGGCTTTCTTTGTCGGGCACGAGCTGGGGGATCTATCGTGGTACCTGTTAGTCTCGGTGCTCGTGTTTGCAGGGCGTAAAACGATTAACGTAAAAGTTTATCGGGGCTTCATTCTGGCATGCGGGATCTTCATACTCGTTCTTGGGGTGTATTCCATAACCTCCGCGATCCTATCTTGGATGTGATTTCTAAAAAAAGTGAAAAATATTATTGATAAGGGAAGAAAACGATTTACTTCACGAGCATTTCATTTAGGATCCGTACCCATTTTTTCGCGCCAATCATTTTAAAAAACCATTCTTGCCCGTTTTTCATTTTTATACCCATAAAATTGGACTTGATTCCTTTTACCACTTGGTGAATGTTATCGATGTGGCAATGAACAACTGGTCCACCCCTTCTTCCCTCGAAAACGACTCCGTCCCTCCGTAGGAAGATTTGCCCCTTTATCTTGTCAAACTTCCCAAATAGATGGGCGATAGGAACCATTTTCAATTGCATACCAATAACCATTTTTTGCTGAACTGGGGTACTTGGGGGAGAAGCAGATGAAATCCAAACTTGGATCGGACGTGGTTCTTGGAGTATGTTTTCTCTGCTTCCAAGATACTCCCCACATTGCAGGCAGAAACGTGCTTCTGGATTCGTATTTGTGAGCCCGCACTTGGTACAAGTTGGAGGGGTAGGAGTAACGGGGGTTTTTACATTTATCTTTACTTTTGGAATTCCTATTGGACTTACTACTGTGCCGCAATTGGGACAGAATTTGCCACGTTCGTCATCTATTGCATAACCGCATGAATTACAGTTGAATGATTCCATAAATTATGACCTGCCGCGTATTGAATCATATAGTTGTTAGAAATCACACGGTTCTTTTTGATAATAAGATTTTGTGAGGCCAGTTATTGAGAGGGCATGCGAATATCAATCCCCTTAGAAAATATTAAATTGCCTTTCAATGCAGGCGAAAAAAATATGTAAAAATCATATGTAAAAAAATCATATTAGTGGCCGATAAATTCATGGAGCCATTTGATCCACTTCCGGCCTCCGGCCATCGTAAACTTGTGAGTTTCACCATTATTCATAGTGATTACGATGGAGTTGCTTTCGCTCCCATTTGCAACATCGGCGATGTCTGTTATATGACATTGAATAACTTCTCTCGTTTTCGTGATGAAA
>MBAA01000019.1:394-1680 GCA_001940655.1 Promethearchaeota archaeon CR_4 | reverse complement strand
CGATCCAGAAATGCGCCCGGCAGGAGTAATGCAATGCGCGAGAGGGACTGATTTAATTAACGTGCCAGCGACTAGCTTTCGTTGAACATTCGCGTTGGTTTGCGGGGACGGTACATACGCAGGCCCACTTGCTTGGTTATTCGCGTTGAATTGCGTGGAGGGTGCGACCGCTTGTTCTGATCCCGACATGAGGTTGGCACCACATTTAGGGCAGAATCTGGAATTTGGAACTTCGATGGGAGTACCACAATGTGGACACCCTTTGGATGGTATGCTTGTTACCGCTTCAGTTACCTTTCCTTCATAGGGGGAACCACAATTTGGGCAAAATTTCTCTACTTGGTCGCTCATAGCGACGAACCCACATTTTTCACATGTTATGGAGATTATAACCATACCACCTATTTTTTGTAAAGAAATCTGAACAACCTTTTTCAGATTAGATTTGGTTTTTGTGCATATATTTTTTTGTTAGTTCAATATTGCAGTATTGAGTAACCGATCTGTACTTTTATATACTAAATTGAGGAATCATTAACTGAAATCAAGAAAAAAGGAGATAATTTTATGGGAAAAGTTCGTAGTATCAGTATTGCCTTTCCAATACCAGTAGAGCAGGCTTTGGACTTGAGTACCCAATATTGGCAAACCAGTAAATTAAAACCCGAAATCACCAATATCGCGGATATTCCTGACGGGAAAAAGATGATCCTTAAGATAAAAACTTCCTTTATGAGGGGAACTGGCTCCGATTGGGAGATCGATTTAAAACGGGCTCCCGAAGGCACTAATGTCCTCGTGATGGTGTCGTTGGAATGGGGATGGGGATCGGCCTGGGCCATTCCCCTAGGGACAGTGAAAGATTGGTGTAAAAAGATAGGGTTCAAACAAAAGGTAAAATGGAACAAGGATTAAGATTCGCTCCACCGGAATAGATAATCTCGAAAATTATCTTAGATTTTTCTTTTTCTTCATACCGAAAAATGGTCATTATTAAAAAACCTACTTAGTCCTCGTAAATCGCTTTTTCCTGTCGCGACTCCACACTTTGGGTTTTATATTCTTTATATTCTAGCAGTTTGATCGCGTGTTCTGGACATACTTCCTCACACGCGTGGCACCCCTGACATTCTGTAAGGCGGGCATCGTCCGTGCGGATTTTGATTTTTTTGGTAGGATTATCGTCATTGTCAAGAATGTATAAATGCTTGGGGCAAATTTCGATGCAGGCGCTACACCCGCTGCCTTTACACTTCCCGTGGTTGATGGAAATCCCAAAGACACCC
>MBAA01000019.1:0-329 GCA_001940655.1 Promethearchaeota archaeon CR_4 | reverse complement strand
TTTGCACTTTTTGTAGTCGATATTGCGGGTAGGACCGATAAAATAGATAGCATTATTGGGGCAAGCCCGGTAGCAGCGGCCACAGGCGAGGCAAAGCTCGGGTTGGATAACAGCCGGAATGAAAAGTTCCCGCATGTAAATAGCATCCCTCCTGGTAGACTTTCTACAACGTTTATAAGCACGAATGACTTCAAACAGGTCGCTATTAACAGATAGTGTCCGTATTCGGTTTCATTAGAGTTGAAATCCTCCGAATTTGCCCCGAACCCGTTCAATGAGGTCGTTAGCCCGCTCGGTCCACTGGTTGAGCCTCGTCTTCAAGTTGATCT
>MBAA01000103.1:7654-9674 GCA_001940655.1 Promethearchaeota archaeon CR_4 | reverse complement strand
AGGTAGACGATACGGAAGTGATTTTGCCCGAGTACCCCGAAACCGCTCCCAAAGACAAACACGATGCCAGTCTCGCGGAGCAAGTCCAAGCAAAATTCCTTGTCGTCCTTCCATCGGCCCCTCAGGTCAATTTTCGGGAAAGCATAGAATGCTCCGTCTGGAATAACGCATGATAAGGAATCGATTTCCTTTAGTCGTTTTACGGTGTAGTCCCGGCGGACACGAAGTCGGTTGACCATATCCTGCGTATGGACGCCAGGATCTTGGAGGAGTTTGATGGCTGCCCACTGCACCGGGGTATTCGCGCACAAGCGTGCACGGGCTAATTTCTCCATATTTAGGCGTACATCCATAATTTTTTCCTCAGGGTCGTAGAAATATACATATCCGAGACGCCACCCTGTCGCGAGGTGGGCTTTGGAAAACCCGTTCATTCCGATGATTGGGACATCTTTCGCGAGCGTGGCAGGGCAAGTATAATCTTTGTCGTAGATCAATTCATCATATATCTCGTCCGAAATGACGGGGAGGTCGTATTCGCCTGCTATATTTAGAATTTCTTTAACGGTTTCGGGGCGGTATAGTGCCCCCGTAGGATTACTTGGGGAGGAGATCAATATCGCGTTGGTTTTTTCCGTGATCTTCTTTCGGAGGTCATCCACGTCTGGATTCCAACCATCATCCTCATTTAATTTGTATTCGATGGCATGTCCGCCAAAAAAATTGGCGTAACTCATATACGGCGGATAAACTGGCCCGGGCAACAAAATCTCTAGACCGGGTTCTAGGAGTGTAGAACAGGCAAAGAATATTGCCTCGGAAACACCCTGCGTGACGAGTATATTATTTACGGGGAGGTCGATGTTATTCCTTCGTTTCTCCCGTTTTTGAATTTCCTGCCGGAGTTCCAACACGCCCAAACTATCCTCGTAATAGTTCTTGCCAGCAAATACCGCGTCAGAAAGTGCTTGCTTCACGTAATCTGGAGTTTGAAACTCCCCGATCACCGGGTCTCCGATGTTGAGAGGGTAGATCTTCTTACCCGTTTTTCGAACCTTTTCAGCCTCCACAGCAATATCACGAATCGCGTAGGAAAACCCGTGGAAGCGGCTGGCAATGCGAACCATCAAAGTCGCCTGAAATAAGTCGACTGCAGAGACGAAATGTGTGAGAAATTCAAATTTTCATCGTATTTGAAATTTTATTTTTCTTTAGAATGAACTTCCGAGGAATGACCAAAAGTGTTTTTATCAGGAAAGATATTAGGGGGACGTCATCAGATTAGACTGGCATACAATTAGAAAAAGGTGGACTTTGTGAAAAAAAAAAGCCACACTTGGTGTTGGATTGTCGTTTTATTGACAGGAATCCTAATCGCCTATATAGTCATTGTGAACCCATTCTGGAGGCCCTCTATTTTACCCCATAGTCAGATTAGCCAATTGACAGGCAATTATGCACTTAGCAATTCGACTCCATACGACGTTAAGGGCACAGACCTTGGATTCGTGGTGAAATATGGAACACAATTTCGCTATATATTCGGGGACACGTTTGGGGGCGACTTTACGAACTGGAGCGATGCCAATACCGTCACAGACAACTGGCGATCCAATGTGATGGCCTATTCCACGGACGCCAACGCTAGTGATGGAATCATTATTGACGGGTGGATAGATAATGGTGTCACAGAACATGCGCGGGAGTTGATAGGGAGTCAGAAGGTGGACAATATCGAAATGACGTGCATTCCGACCACAGCGGTGACTGACGGTTCGAATTTCTACATATATTATATGTCCGTAAAACATTGGGGGACTGCAGGGAAATGGGACTGCAGCAATGCCAGTATCGCCACTTCCACGGACGGCGAACATTTCACAAAAGTATCTAGTGTGAAATGGGAAGGGGGGAGTAACCAAGTCATGTTCACCGTGGTCCAGAACACGACCGGGGGCGGTTTGTCCGCGGATGACGTCTATTTTCTCACCACCCCCTCTGGGCGATTTGGTAGCGCTTA
>MBAA01000103.1:0-7632 GCA_001940655.1 Promethearchaeota archaeon CR_4 | reverse complement strand
TGATAGTCCTCCGTACCGCGGATCACCCATGGGGGCCGTGGAGTGACCCCGTTGGCATCGTGGATTCCAAGGAGTACCCGGGCCTCTACGGGAGTTTTTTGCACCCGGAACTCGTAGAAAATAACGGGCAGTCGGTGTATTTCATCATGAGTCTCTGGTGGAGCTACAACACATTCGTGATGAAAGCGGATTTAAGTTCGTTGTTGACTATTTCACACGCAAATTCAGGGGGTATTCTCCTGCTGTGGACGTGGTTCCTATTAGGGGGAGCAAATTTCACGAGACCATACCTAAATCCCACTCGAGTGTTTCCTTTCCACCTGAAAAAAAACACATAACGAATTATTAGATTTTTTATAAATTTACGACCAATTCCTATTTGTTGACCTAAAAATCGATAACTGGCAATATTTACGATTTGTTGGCAGATTGGTCAAGTTTTTCTTTGTAATTTCACTCGGGGAATAAATCCTGCCATAAAGCTGGAATGTCTCTTCTGTTCATTCATACCTAAAGAAGACAAATATGATCCTACCCACCTCGAGGAAAAAGGATCGTTGTGCGGGGGAAGTTTTGTATCTGAGGAGGTACTTCCTCATTCATCTTTAGAGAAACTAGGGTTAGACTCCTCGGAGGACTGTTCTTCATCTTCCGGATAAGAGAAATTGTCTGGTTTGAGGTATTCTGAACCACAGACAACACAATTATTATGTTTTTCTAACCACCATGCGAGGCATAGGTAGTGGGCTGCACGGTTACACGCGGGACACTTGATGAACTGATCCTCTGCGAAGTTGATGACTTTGTGGCATACGACGCATTGTGCAGTCTCGATTTTTTCCTCAATCTGGACAGTTCCAGCGAGGTATCGTTCTACGCCAAGACGTTCTTGTAGCAATTTTTCTCGGAGATTATCCAATTGTTTTAATCGTTGGTCTAACGATTGGATGCGCTGACGGTTTTCTGCAAGAGTTAAATTTGGCGGAGTTAACCACTGAGCAGTGGTCTCCCCATCACTCGGATTTAATTCATTAATTCTAATGTTATCTAAAAATTCTCGTTCGGCTTCGAGAATAGGTTTAAACTGGTCTGCAAGCGATGTAAAAAGGTTAGACGCTGAAAATTTCATTTTCTTTTGGAAATCCGAGATATAAGTCTCCCAATTTTTTAATACGGAATAGACGTTTATATGCCGGTCGTCGCCATATTGCCGGATGAGAGTGGAAATTGCCTCTACGGCGTCCGAATAGGTTTTTTCGAATTTCTTAATTTCCCCCTCGACTTCCTGAAGCTGAGAAGACTTTTCCTGCAGCAAAACGCGAGATTTTTCCTCATACGAGTGCAACGATAATTCCAAACTTTTGGTGATTTCGTTAATCTTTTCTTGGAGCTCGCCCTTTTGTGTCTCATTTTCAACGTTATTGACGAACTCGACAAATTCGCCTTCTTTCCGCTTCAAATTTTCTTGCATGTACGAGTGTAGCTGGGACAACCAAGTAAAAATGGTGAATTCGTTTCCCACCAATTCCTGGGACTTGCTTAGGAACGCGTTTAATGCGTCTATCTTTCGAGTAATTTTTTCAATGCCAGAATTAAAAGTTTTAATTATTTCCTCGTTTGACTGGTTCGAGGTCGAAATTTCCAGTTCTTTCCGACTCAGATTTATTGCGGTCGGGAGTTTTTTCTTAATGTCCTCGACTGTCACGACTGCAGGAAAGGTGATTTGTGGAAATAAAAATACCACGAGTTTAGCGTAGAAGGGAAGAAGAAATTGTTCTAACGCCTCTCTCACTTCACGCTGGCGGGGTTTGCTAAGCATGGGTTGTTGGACGGCAGGTTCCAGAATTTCCATAAGGAAAAAAATGTAAACAAGCTCCCCAATCAACTTTTCCTGGCCTTTCATTTTCCCCTTAAGTTGTGGGACAAAATCTGGGAGGGAAAAAACTTGTTCAGCGCCCTTAGGAGTCGCAAGTTGTTTAACTAATATGTATACTTTGTAGATGAACGCTTCATTTTCAAGTATCTTAGGAAGTTTGGTAAGGTTAAACCTCTCGCCAATAATTTCGCGCATCGACACCCAAACTTGAGCGTCTTCGAGAAATTCGTTTTCACCGCCCTTGAATGTTTTGAGCTTCTTAGTACACTGGTTAAGGATCAAATTTGTTGAACCCGTCCATTCAAAGAAGGGCGTGAGAACTTCTTTCGAGGGTAAAAAAGCTTTCAATGAATTGAGGATCGTTTCGATCTCGACAATTATTGCTTCCCAGCGTTCAACTCGTTGTAGTAAATAGGCAATTAAAACTGGAAAATCCTTTGAGAGGGGGAGTGCGGAGATGATTCCGAGGAACTCTGTAGCAATATCGGGAACTTTCCTCGTTTCTTGCCAATTCAAGAGCGTTTCGAGAAGGGATACTGACTTTTCACTCGCTTTTTTACGTGTTTTTTCATTCCCTTGCCACTTTGTTTGAAACAGAGTCGGATGGGTAAATAATTCCTTTTTCACGGTTTCCACGGTGGCAGGAAACTTGGTTTTAAGATCTTTGTCCAATTCTGGAAAAGCTATCTCCGGGAATTTTTGATGTAACTCCCCAAAAAATTGTTTTAACTCAGGAGAGAGATTACTCTCGGTTAATTTCTCGGATTTCACGGAAATTTTGTAATCCCCGTGAAGTAGAAGCTCCCACCATATCTGTTCGAGGGGGGGAAGAGGGACTTCAATTGTCATTCGAAACGCCCTAATGGTTTATTTAGTCGCAATGTGAGTTAAAAGTCGGGATTTGTTAAATTTATTGATACGAATGATTACGTAGCAAGATGGAAAAATTAACTGGGTTTGAGTTTGTTGATTCTTTCTTTGATTTCGTTGACTTTTTCGGGGGGATATTCCAATTCTTTGTAGATTTCCAATAAGTACTTGTACCGATCAAGTGCAAGATTGATTTTCCCCGCCCCTGCAAATTTCTGGGCTTTCGAGAGAGTCATTTCTGCGAGCTGGACTTTTTTCACGTACTCCGGAGATTTTGCTTTCCGTTTCTCGTCGTCTATTTTCGCGAGATTTTCTTTCTCCTTGCGGATATCCTCTTCTCGTTGCCGATAATGCTCATCTTGAGCCGCCTTCCGTTTTTCATCAAGTTTCCGGCGTAACTCTGCACGTTCTTTCTCTTCCATCTCCGTCTTTCGCTGGAGGTCCAGCAACTTTGCTTGAAAATCCCTTTCTTGGGCAGTCTTGCGTAATTTCTCTTGTTCCTCTTTTTTCCGAGATTGTTCCTCCCGGAAATGTAACTGAGCAATTTCTCGTTTCACAACGTCAATTTGATTTGTCCAATTACATTGTTCAAGAATTTTAATGGATTCTAGATAGAAGGTTCGCGCTTCCGTGAAATTCCCCAGATCAGCCTGTTTCTTTGCATGATCCATCAGGTCAAAAGCCTTAGTTTCAATTTCTTTCTCTCGTCTTCGTTTCTCTTCTAGTTCCCTCAATCGTTCTATTTTTGCTCGACGTTCATCACTGACATATGTAGGAGGCTCTGGTGTTGACGTGGGAGGTATTTTCTCAGGAGTTGGAGCAGTTGCTTCTTTTTTGGGAATAACTTGCTCCCTCGGTTTAGATTCAATCAAGCGTTCCCGTTCACGGATGGATTCTTGAATCTTGCGTTTTTGGTCTTGAAGCACCCGTGACTGTTCGATCCGCAACGCAGGGTCATTCTGGATGGATTCTTGAATCGGAATAGCGCCTCCTCCTTTTAGCTGTTGCTCCAACTTTTGAATTTCCCAGCGAATTTTTTGAGCTTGATATTCGAAATTCAACCCCTCGAATATCTGGAGAGCCTGCTTGAATAGATCTAAGCTTCCTTGATGATCTTGTTGAGACCGTGCGTCTAAGGCTTTTTTCAAGAGATTATTTGCGTTTCTCTCGAGTTCGTTTGCTTTTTCTTGATCTGATTTCTGAATAATAGAGGTACTTTTTTCTGCGAGGAATTTCTGCATTGTTTCGATTCGCTCGACTTCCTTCTTGAGAATGCCCACTTGGCCCTGCCAACCCATACGCGTGTATATGTCCATAATTTTCGCAAATAGGGTTAAAGCTGCTTCATATTCCCGGTCTCGTAAATGTTGCCGGGCTTTTTCTTCAAGATTTTTTGCCTCGGCTTCCTCCGGGGAAATGGCTTTTGTCACGCATTACTCCCTTCCTTATTGTACGGTATTCAACACAGCTAGTATCTGTTTCCAATCATCGCAGACTGCGTCTGCTGTAGAAAATTCTAAGCGATTATACGTTGTCGTAAATCCAATTGGAGTGAAATAATACCTCCGATAAAGTTCCAAGTCTGCAGGAATGTGGAGTACTACTAACCCGGATTGGAATTTTTCATGTGTTTTTCGCACGTATTCTGTTTTAAAGTGAACTAAAGTTTGATGTACGCCCTTGAAACAGAAATGTATTTTTTCAATGGGTACGCCAATCTGTTTGAGACGTTTCAAAGTTTTCTCTTTTTGGTCTTCTGTTCGATCGGAAAAAACAACTACATTGAATTTCCGGACTAACTCAGGTAAAATTTCGCTGATGTGGGGATAGAGCGTATCATATGCAAAGAATTCCTCTTGCCAAAATACCTCGTAGAAACGGTTACGACGGGAGGATGCCGAGAATGTCACGTTAGTTGTATTGAAGGAGGCGATGTTGTCCCAATTCTTCTTTTCTCCCACGAATGCACGAGCGTGTGCCTCGTCCCACCCAATTTCTATATAGGTCTTAATTTTTCGGGTTGACGGGTCGATTAAAGTGTAGTCAAGATTTGCTAGGATTAGGGCATATTTTTTCGCTGAGTGACTCATAGGTGCTGCCTCCGTAGAAGACCGTGCTGAATCAGATAGATTATTGATATTCGAGAAGATTTTAAAAATGCTGCAAATCTAACATTCAATTGAATTTCTCTAAATAAAAAACTAACACATATAAAAGGGAAATAAAACTTGGTTGTAACTAAAATTAAGATAGGCGTGCTGGGCGCGACTGGTGCAGTAGGCCAGATTTATATCAAACTCCTAGCAAACCATCCATGGTTCGAAATCGTGGACGTGGCAGCATCCCCGCAATCTGCAGGCAAAACCTACTACAATGCGGTAAAGGACAAATGGCTCCAAGATATTTTTGTCCCAGAGAATGTCCGGAACTTGGTAGTCCGGGACGTACAGGATTACACCAAACTCCCTAAAGACCTCGGGTTCGTGTTCTCCGCCGTAGAAATGCCGAAAAAAGAAGACATCAAGGCAGTGGAGGACAGGTATGCAGAAATGGGCATTCCAGTCGTGAGTAATAACTCAGTACACCGGTGGACCCCGGACGTACCCATGTTAATCGCCGAGATCAACCCCGACCACACCAAAATCATCCCAATCCAGCAAAAAAAGCACGATTGGAAGGGATTCATCGTAGTAAAACCCAACTGCTCGCTTCAGAGCTACCTTACCGCAATCTTCGCACTGGAGAAAGCGGGTTTTAAAGTCGACAAACTTATCATCACTACCCTCCAAGCGGTCTCTGGTGCCGGGTACCCTGGCGTGCCCTCGCTAGATATGATTGACAACATCGTACCTTACATTGGTGGAGAGGAAGAGAAGACTGAGAAGGAACCATTGAAAATCCTCGGGAAGATCCAAGGCGATGGCATCGTCAACGATGAATCTATCAAAATCAGCGCGACATGCACCCGGGTGCCTGTTGTTGACGGTCACACAGCATCCATCAACGTCAAGTTCAAGGATAAAGTGCCTTCGAAGGAAGAAATCCTCCAGATCTGGAAGGAGTTTAAAGGGATTCCCCAAGAACTCAATCTTCCCCTCGCACCAAAACAACCCATCATTTACCTCGATGATGACAATCGTCCCCAACCGAGGAAGGACCGGATGAACGACAAGGGTATGGCGATCACCGTGGGACGTCTCCGGAAAGACCCCGTGTTCGACTGGAAATTCATCGCGCTCAGCCACAACACGATCCGTGGCGCCGCGGGCGGGGGCATCCTGAATGCGGAACTATTGAAAGCCCAAGGATACATTAAATAAATCCCCAACATTTTCTTTCTTAACTCAAATGAATGGAGCTACGACCGCGTGCCAAAAAAAAATCCCAAACACCAAGCAAGGATCGAACGTCAACAAGTTTTAACGAAGCGAGGGAAACGCGTCTACAATTGGAGGAAAATTGGCGGGATCCTAGTAGTTTGCGGAGCAATAACGGGGTTCGTCATCTTGGGAATCATTTACGGCCCAGCAATAGCAGCCGCTGGTAGGACGATCAAAGATGGCGATGGAGTTTTTATATATTATAAATTGTATCTCGGAGACGGCACGATAAAGGACCAAAGTCAATCTGCGACCGGCACGTATTTTGAGATAACCCATGAAAGTGTAATTCCAGGTTTTTACGATGCCGTCATCGGAATGCATGTGGGTCAAGTCAAAGACAACATCATTATTGAGGCGTGCCCGTCACATAATTGTCCCAACTATAAAGGATATACGACTGGTGAATTAGCTTACGTATATTTGAAATTCTATGTGAAAATTGTTGGTTTCGCTGATTAAAACTCAAATACAAGTTCTCTTCAACCCCGAGTTGCCAGATTTTTCACGTATTTTTTTTGAAAAAGGAGGAAAATCAATCGAGAGCGAGAATTAACTTCTCCCGGTTGAGATGTTTCGTGGCAAGGTAGGTGAGTAAAACCGCGATGCACCCTAAAACGAGTGACACTAAGAGAATACCACTCACTCCTAATACAAAGACCCCAGATAACCCGGAGATAACCAATCCCACTATGGGAATTACCCCAACTGCCGCATATTGCTGGGCAGCCTTGGCGGTTTTGACGGTGGAGGAAATTAACACCATAAACAACACGCTTATAAAGCTGAGGATGGTGACGAGGAGAGCATTCAACAACCACCACGAAGCATCCTCAAATATGATGATGTGGGAACCAAAATTCCCCCTCCCTGCAAAATTGAGCGTGAATCCCATTATAAAAAACGAAATCCACGACAAAAGGAGGCTGGGGATTAACGCTCCGAGGACTTTACCGACGATGATTTCCCGGTCACTAAGGGGAAGCACGAGGAAGGATTCGATAGTTTTCCGCTCTTTCTCCCCTGCAATGGAGTCTGACGCGATTATCATCGCGACCATAGTAGGAATGATTAAAAGATATGGTTTGAGCATCGAATTTGCCATTGAAATGATCATCAAACCTCCAGGGCTCACATCGTCATAGGCGGGCCCAAATGATGCTCTTAGTACCGCAATGGAGTCTAGGCTACCTGGATCAAGCGGTAGTGTTATGGCAAAAATCAAGGGTAACACAATGGAAAGTAGAGCGGGCAGGATGAGTAATGGAATCATCAACTCCTTGTTACTCCGAACTTCTACCCAGTCTTTTTTCGCAATACGGAACAGGTTGCGAGTATTCATGCGCTCCCCTCCGTGGTATCTCGCATTAACTTCAAATATATATCTTCTAAGGTATGTTGTTGTCGCGTCACTTCCACCACGTCCGCGCCATCTCGCACGAGCAACCGCACGATGTCTGGGGTAACCGCGTCGGGGTCGTCCACGAAAAATTCGACAACAGGCTC
>MBAA01000167.1:7813-8861 GCA_001940655.1 Promethearchaeota archaeon CR_4 | reverse complement strand
CTCCCGAGGTAATTCGGGTGAGGAACGATTTCGCCTGTTTCGCGGAGGGCGTGGTCTCTGGATCGTACAGGATTGCATTTAAAAAGACGTTGGTGTCAACATAGAGAGGTTCTTTAGGATTATTTTGCACGTAGATCAGGTCTGGTGGTATTGTTCATCGTAGATTTCTTTCAGTTTCAAGTCGTGGTCTATTTTTCTCGTGGTTCGGCAAAAATTCTCTAAAAAAGTCTTAGCATTTGTTACGGGATAAATTTTAATCTCGGTTGGCAATATCTCGATGTAAATATCGCTCCCGGGTAGGATCTTCAGTTGTTCTCGGACATCCCGGGGAATGACGATTTGTCCTTTTGGCCCTACCTTCCGTTTAATCAACATATGTGTCTCACAAGACTTACTTAGTAAGAATCTTGTTTTATACTTTTTCCTACTCTTTCGCTTACCCTTAAAACCTGACTTTTTCCATCGATCCCAGAATGTTAGTCAAACCTGTCGAGGTAGAAGGCGAAGATGCCAACGATGCACGACCCCCGACTTTATAGCGCTAGGAACCCGCTGATGGACAGGTGTATTTTATCTGATGGCATTATTTACCCCGTCCTTTTTTACGTGCTGTATGACGGGGTTTGAAGATGGGATGAAGTCGTGTATAACACAAGGTCGAAAATCTATCATTTCTCTGTGGTTTCTCGACTACTTTTCGTTCACTCAAAACTGTATTTCTTCACCCGGAGTCGTGCCAGTGGCGGCAGGTCATTCTCCGTGGTGTGAAAAGTGGCATTTAATTGCAGGGTAACGGCAATAGCCATGCAATCCGCATATGATAATATTTCTCGATGCTCACATTTCAGAGCGCCAGCCCTGAATTCTACCCCAAGGTCTAAGTGCACTAGCGTGTGGGGGATTTCTTTACTAAAATGATTGATCGAGGTTTCTGCGTGTGTTTTCCCGCGATTCCTGCAGAGTTGAAAGTACACCTCGACGATGATTGGACTAATGACATAGGCCTCGATCGTTCCCGCTTTGATCTGATTAAATAATTCTTCAATTC
>MBAA01000167.1:2225-7509 GCA_001940655.1 Promethearchaeota archaeon CR_4 | reverse complement strand
CCAGCCTTCATTGACAAACCTACCCATAGGTTCAAACCTTCTTTAAATCTGGATTGTAAAATAGATTTTTCTTAAAAAAATGCTTCCAAGATATCAATTGCTTAACAATCCTCGTTCCAAATTCATTTAAACACTCGCAACTTAAAAGAATGTTGACGTAGTATGCCCAAGAAAAATCCCAAACATAATTCTCTCCACGTTCAACGTAAAAATCAAGTGATGCCCCACGATGTCTACATACCGGGAGGACCTACCAGACGTGTGCCCGGGTGGGCGTCCCCGCAGACTCGGGAAAAGAGCTTGCGCACTCAACGGAAACATCTCGACATCCTGCAAAACATTGAAGCCTGCATTGCGTCTATTTACGCGGACCACCCCGAGATGGATGATACCCAGGCGTTGGCGGCATTGCGTGCACTTTTGGTTGCCTATTCGAATGGCAGGGACGTTCCCCCGCCACTCTCCTCCCTCTCCCAACTCCCCCCCCTCGCCTTCGAAATCTTTGTCGAAGTACAACAAGTGCTCTCTTTGCGGATTACCACCAATCCGCTCTCGCGTGCTTACCTGCGCCCCATTCTCGACAGCTTGGAGTGCATCATCGATTCGGCACAATTTTGGCACAACCAAGGGGGTACTCGCGGGTATCTGGAATATATATCCCAATTCCTCTGACCTCGCCCCCTGCCTTTCCCCCACGGTTCCACATTGTGGTAAACCCCCTGAAGAACAAAGTCATTTTTCCCTTTTTGGATATCGTCTTCCGCAAGCACGTGGTGAATAAAAATTAGGAATGAGAGGGGTAGATGTGCATTCCCTCACAATCGAACACGCTATTCCGGAATCGATGTTAGCCAAAAATCTGACAAATTTGCCTCCATCCAGAGCTATAAATAAAAGTGAACCTGGTTTCACAGTTTGATCATCTCCTCGGCGGGGAATCCGAACGCGTTGATTATTCTTGACCACAACTGGGTGTATAATACTTCCTCTGCCAAATCCTTTTGCAACGTGTTAAAAAAATGTGGGGTATTTGAAGACTTAACTCTCGCTCATCTTTTCCCCTTCATCTCTGGCTTATGCTCCTCCCCTGGGCCGGTCTCCATCTTTCTAAAAACTATCCTCCCTTTCTTTTTTTCAACCTGCCCCAAAGCGGGTAGCATTACCTTTCCGATACCTTCTCATGTATTTCCCCACAGGTATTCACAAGCTGTGACGCTCCTAGCCCCCAGATAGGATAGTATACTGCTTTCATACATTCCCTTCTCCGTTCGGCTTGGATTCGTATTTTCTCCCGATCTACAAAATCCGCGTTCTCCTCCTCCACCATTTCTTCGCTCCTTTTCTCTTTCTTCCGTGTTAGACGCATTCTTTATCACCTTCTTTCTACCAGATTGTCTTTTTCTCATTCTCGAGTCCACTCGCGTAAAATGAGTATTTACCCACCCCTCTTGTGCACGCCCATTCCTAACCGTCTCATAAATCATTTCAGATTCCCCCAAATAAACGTAGTTCCCTCTTCATCTGGACGTGTTCTCACTGGCGACATGGAAGAGTATGCATATGGAATCCGATACGATTTAGATCTTTCACTGTGGATTGTTCTTTCGAAGCATTGTGGAGGATTGTATTCGTAGTCGCGCCTCGGTCTTTGGATAAAACTGATTCCAAATTGCGCATATGAATGTGGTTTCCATTGCCAAAGCGGAACAGATTCCCATCGTGTTTACCCCCCACGATTACTGGATGCAATGTCTCCGCGGTCAACTCCTCACCTCAAAGATGCAGCTTTGTCCGGCCCCGAGTGAGGTAGGGTGCGTGAATATGTATTCGGCATTATTTTCGCTCCGAAACGGAGGCCCGGCAGCAGTATCACGTGTGGGATGCGCACATTTGGGCCATTTGCTCTCAAATCGACCATTTTATCGCCCCTTCCCGTTTTAACTTTGAGAAGTTTCAGGAGTGGGGCATCCCGACTGCGCGAATATCCGTCGAATTCGTCACATCCGCCTTATCTGCTGTATGTGCCGTATCCGCCATATCCCTTGCGCATTGTTTGCGCTGGTGAGGTTTATCGGGAATATAGTTCTTACAATTCTTTCCGCCGATCCTCTCCTACTTCGAATCCCCACTTCTAAACCATTGCGACAAGCCCCATATGCCCTTTTCTTATGGTTGCTCTTTTCCAATTGCGGCTTTTATCTCTTCCGTCGTGAACAACTTTCGTATCGTCTCGAAATTCCCTTTCTTGTAAGATTCGGTTATGATTTCCTTGATTTCCTCGCCCCACGGGACGATGACCCGCCCCTTGACCTCCATCCCGTAAAAGTCCGGTTTGAACACGTTTTTTTGCTTGCAGGCGAGCGCTACGGTTGTCACGCTTCGCGCGCCTTTTTCCTCTCCTTCGAGGTATTTTTTCACGAAGCTGAGCGTCTCTCCCGTGTCCGCCACGTCAATCACGAGCAGGACGTATTTATTCCTCGCGGATCCATTCAGGTCGCATACGACCTCCACCTTCTTTTGCTCCCCGCTTCCCTTTTCTTGGGATGTCAGGACCAATTTCTCGTGAATGCCCATCTCCGTCTTTAACCACTCGGCGAGGTATTCTCCTCCCGTTCCTATGCCGATTATTATTCCTGGCAATTCCTTCTTTTCCTTTATGTAAGTCTCGAGAATACTCTTCCCCAGTTTCCGGGTCAGTTTCTCAGCCGCATCCATATTCCAGGGCACATAGAGCGCGTCGTTACATTTCATTACCTTGTTGACGACACTATCGAGCGGCATGACGGTCTCCGCGCAATACATTCCTAAATGCTTATCCCCCCCGAATCGATCGTGAGTGTGGCATGGGCTTTTTTACTTCCCTCTGGTACGAGAATTCCCCGCTGGTCATCCACGAGACGTTCCTCGCCGGCATTCCCGTCATTATCGCGAACGTTGGCGGGATGGCCGAATTCGTGAAAATCGGGAAAAATGGATTGCTCTTGCAAGTGGGCAACGTCTAGGATATTCGAGCAACGATGCAATGCTTTCTCGACCATCCCGAGCTCGTCCGCACATCGACGAAACCAGCAACCTCCGTGCGTTCAATCCAAGAGGATGCCTAGGATATCTTGGCGATTTATCGCAAAATCCTGACCGAGTTACCCTTTGCAATAACTTGAAGGGAGTTATCTCATTTTTTTCCAGCAAAATCGAATCCTTGGCATTGACCGAATTCCATAGTTCCCTCACACACTAGATTCGCTTTATCTCCTTCTCGTTTGGTGGAAGCAGGGGCGCTGTCCCCGCAATCGAAGAAGTAATTCGCCCAAATTCAGACGGAGCAATTTTCGAAGGTTGACGTTCTCATAATTTCGGACTTCCTCATGGATTCCGCTGATGATGCCATCGCCGCCGCGATAGTAACGTGCAAAAAAACAGGGAGCCGGTTTCACAGTCTAGTCATTTCCTCGGTGGACAACCCGAATGCGTTGAGAATCTTTGACCCCAACCGGGTGAACAATACCTTTTCTGCCAAACCCTTTCGTAATGTTTTGAAAAATGTTCGCTATTTGAAAATGTAATCCCGCTTGATGGTCTGACGATCCTCTTACTTCTTCCTTTTCAAAGCCGTCATTCTACGGTTTCTAAGGTGACGACACCCGGTCTTCGTAATTTATTCAGGCAAAAACTTAGCTTCGATTGCAGGATTTTCTCTGCTACCGGAGGATTTGGCGGATGGATGTGAATGTAAATTACTCTGATGCGTTCTTTTATCTCTCTTTTCATATGGGTGAAATCTTTGTCCAACGTGACCAATATTGCATTCTGTTCGATGGTGAGGTTTCCCACCTCGCCATTTTTTGCACTCAACATTTGCAACTCTTCTAAGTCCAACGCCTCGTGCCCCGCGTTTCGTAACATCTGCTTGATATTACTCGGGATATTTTCATCGAGGATGAATTTCACTTCTCAAGTATCTCCTCGTTGATGTATTTAGAAAAGTTGACGTGGTCTAAACTTTCCTTAAGTTCCTTCCCCATTTTTAATATTTGCACGATGATGTCCCGATTCAAGAACGGATACCACTCGAGGATCTGATCTACCGTGTAGTTGAGGCCCGCTAATTCGAAAATTAAGCTCACTGGCATCCTCGTGCCTTTTATCACGGGTTTCCCGCCTAAAATTTCCGGATCTGACACCACGAGTTCGACTACCACATTCATCACCTAATGAATTACATGGGGTAATTCTACTTTATTTGATTTCTCACAACTTCCGTTCGAAGATTAACTCTCCCTCCAAGAGGTCGTCACTTATGATCCAATTCGCTAATTGCCTAATTGCCTTGCGGATGGTTTTTTCTCCATGAAGTACTCCTTGAATCCCCCACCGTAAAATTCTATGCAAATGAGTTCCTCGACTTAACAAATATGAGCACGAGGTTGAAAATTAGCTGAAACGCCGTTCCAAAACTTTATCATCTCCGCGGAAAATTCCAACCTGCTGGCAATTTTTGACCACAAGTGGGTTTACAAAACGTCATCGTATAATCCCTTCAAAAACGTGCTGAAAAATGTCCGCTATTTGAAATTGTTACTTTTTTTAACGATTTGGAACGATTTTCTGGCTTCTCCTTCATTTAACAATTTTCGGACGATTTTCAATCGGATTCGTCAATCTCGAGGCGAAATGTCTGGAATCCCACGTTAAAATCGGACCTGAACCAATTTCAGGACTTGGCGAAGATCCCCACGAAGTGCGGCTGGGGGTACGGGCCTGCAGTATAACTTGCGAGGGGAGGTTCTTGGAAGTCGCTCGCTGCCTCGAACAAGTACTTCCACCCGGTATTCTCCCGCACTTGCTTCACGCGGGTTATAGTGGGCAATGTTGAACCGTCCTTCCTCGCACCGATCGGAGTCCAGTGATTCCATCGAGACCCGCGGCGCCGGTCCCCGGGATTTACTTGCCGTATTTCCTCGAGTGCAAAGTGTCGGTCGTTGATTGTATTCTTGACCCCCCAAAAGAACACGTTTCCTTCATTCGGAAACACACCCGGCCGCTCTTCCATGAGGAGTAAACCCGCGTGCATTTGGTTCGGCCACTCGGGAAAGCGCCGCAAGTACTTCAGCTCTGCGGTATATTCGTGGTGGACGTGGTCTATGCCCTGTAATACGAGGTACGGCGCCTTGCAGACCTCGTCCCACCAGTCCGCCATCCAGTCTAATTTCATCAAGAGGACTGCTTTTTCAATTTTCACGCGGTTGGTTCCATTACCCGCCGTCCAATACGTGGCGAGTTGGTT
>MBAA01000167.1:348-2185 GCA_001940655.1 Promethearchaeota archaeon CR_4 | reverse complement strand
GCGGGGGATATTTGATTGCCAGGGATTCCTCGCATTACCCCGCCAATGATTCGACCAAGTTTCTACTCTGCGAACCAACGCACCACTTCAACGAACGCTGGAACTAGGACTCGCACTTGCCCCTCCGACTCGATTGTATTGGGGTGCGCCCCCAGGTTACCTGCTAACCGGAGCGTGTTCAAGTGTAAGTTGACGAGATCGGGAACCTCCCCGCGTTCTTTCAAGATCTTGATTTTTTCTGCCAATGAGACCTGCTTGTCTGGAGTTGGCAGGGGTCCTCCTACTTGCTTCTGGAACACAAAATTCACGAATTTTTCCACGATGATCCGCATTTTCGTCAGCACGGTTGCAGGATCGATTTCTAGGAGTCTTGACACGAGGAGTACGTCCTCCCGCGAGGGTAGATCGTTCTCGACTAGCTTACCCCAATCGTATTTGTCCACGATCTTGTCGATGATCTCATCTTCGTTCCCCATGCACGGTCACTTTTCGGTATCTTGACTATCATCACTCCCCACCAGAATTTTTATTCCTTTTCCCCCGCTTGAGAACGATTCTTAATCCTGATTTCTTTCAGATCACTATTACCAATATAGTTCCTTTTTCAATGTAATGTGCCCTCATTCATAATCCAATAAATTTCTGATTTACCTCCTCTCCCTCATTTCCCACAGTGTTTTTGGGAGCTTGGCCTTCTTTGACAGGTAACCGCACGCCGAACACCAATATTGATACCCCCCTGCAATTCGCGGGCGATAAGGTAGGTTTCACATTTTGGACAGAATTGTAACGGGACTTTTTTTTGGAGGAGTGGAACTTGTTTTTTGTGGGCATTTTCCACCAGTCTCCCGGGTGGTTGACCAGATAGTTGGTACTGAATACGTGGGGAGAATTCTTGAATAGGCGGTAGTTGTAGTTTGTCGCCCGCATATTAGGATGGTTTGTCTTGTGCCTGCCCTTAACTCGCTTAAGAGGTTATGGAAATGGTCATCTCCGGTGATGAATACTATAATGAGGATATTTGGATGTGCGTGTATCGCATCTCGCGCGGATTGCATCATTACCTTATCCGTTGCGTTTGCTTCTCCACTCGTCACCCAGTTCACGCGAAATGGACTGACTTTCCGGATTTCTTTCCGGATTTCGACGGGGAGGGTTGTTTTATGAGCGTAAATTCGGACACATTTGGGGCGTGAATCTGGAAGAAAATTTTTAACGCTTGGAGGAACAGGTGTCCATTCTTTTTCGGCAGGGGGACATTCTCGTAATCCCAAAAAATCGCTACCTCGCTTTTGTGAGAATATATTAATCCATTCATTTGGAATCCGTTCGTTCTTTCGTGTTTTTAATTCAAGATATTTTGAACTCTTAGACTTTTTTTATAAGGGCTTTAATTACCAATCTCATTTCTCCGTTATAGTGGACATTTCTAGGAGAAATCCTGAAATAACGCTCGGCGTGAATTTTCTCCCATCTTGGTCCACGAAACCCTCTTCCACGAGTTTTTTCACCCGAACGGATACAGTCGGTTGGGCGATTTTCAATTGCTTCCCGATGTCACTCAAATTACATCCTTTCTTGAGATAACCTATAATGCCTAAATCGACATCATCCGGCACCTGATTCGGGGGTAATGGACAGGTCAGGATCTCTTTGGACAATTCGGGGATGATGGTAATCTCGAATTCATATTTCCGGAACATCCGCACGAATGTTGCTGCGAGAATCATCGATACAGGTAGCGACCGGCGTCCCATACTAGCGTTTAAGATGAATTTCGTGCCTGACGGAAAACTTGCCATTTTCTTCCCAATTTCGACAATATTTTCGCGCAATT
>MBAA01000167.1:0-318 GCA_001940655.1 Promethearchaeota archaeon CR_4 | reverse complement strand
GGACAGCTAAAACTGTCTCTGACATCGGGATGCATTTGGAAATTGGCGCCTGGGGCGGGCGACTGCCCATACAAATTCGGGTACAACCGCTCGGATTGCCACGCGTTGTGAACCACATCTCTTCGCTATGGGCTTCAGTCGGGATCGTCACCAAGATCTACCACGGGCGAGTGGTGCCGGAGAAAAAACATCTCGATCACGATGCGACCCGGAACTTATGCGAGTTATTTGAAAAAGAAATATCCGGTATTTGAAAACGTAATCCCTTTTGTTGCCTGGTAACCATTTAACCTGATCTGAACTAAGACTTCCCCCAAG
>MBAA01000107.1:9521-9790 GCA_001940655.1 Promethearchaeota archaeon CR_4 | reverse complement strand
GCCAGTCCCTCAACCTCACCACGTTCACACCCGCCGCGCAAATTCAGGAAAATTACCAGCACATCACCACGCTCTCCACCGAACTCGACCGGATCCTCGGCGGGGGCATCAGCACCGGGCGCATCACGGAGGTGTTCGGAGCCTTCAAGTCGGGGAAAACGTGCCTGTCCCACACGCTCGCGGTCTCCGTGCAGCTGCCTCCCGCGAAGGGCGGACTCGGCAAGGCTTGTGCATTCATCGACACGGAGAACACGTTTGCCAAGGAAAAA
>MBAA01000107.1:8937-9454 GCA_001940655.1 Promethearchaeota archaeon CR_4 | reverse complement strand
AGGTGTTCAGCTCGGACCACCAGGCCCAGATGGTGCGGAACGCGGAGAGCATCATCGAATCGCACAACGTGGGCATCCTCGTCGTGGACTCCCTGATGGCGCTCTACCGGGCGGAATACGTGGGCATCGGCGCGCTCGCCCGGCGGCAGCAGGCGTTGAACAACCTCATCCACGACCTCGGGCGCATGGCGGAAGTCTACAACATCGCGATCCTCGTCACCAACCAGGTGGCGACCCGCATGCTCGGTGCGGGGTTTGCCCAAGACGACGCGATCGGCGGGAACATCGTGGCCCACGGGTGCCACTTCCGGCTCCAGTTCCAGGCGAAGGGGTTCCAAAAGAACCAGTCCCTCGAACGCAAAGCGACCATCGTGGACGCGCCGGACCTCCCTCCGGAGGACTGCGAGTTCTTCATCACGGAAGCGGGCATAGCCGACTCGGAGGAGGTCGCTTACGGTGGTTCAGTTAAGGATGAACTTCCCACCCCGACTAATTCGGTTGGCGCGGTTGAATCCCC
>MBAA01000107.1:1360-8925 GCA_001940655.1 Promethearchaeota archaeon CR_4 | reverse complement strand
TGGGGAATTAGCTAAACTAATTGCGTGGCGCAAAAACCGTTGCGAGGGGCAAGATTACCCAAAAATAATGAAGAAATTGTCATTCCTTTTAAATACCTATAGTCAGAATGGAGTAGTTAGGATGTGTCAATTATGTTTCTAACGTCAAATTAAAGGAGACGAAATCGCTTGGGTATTGATTTTAACGAAGTTTTGAATTTGAAGATTATAGACAATCGCAGGAAGAGCGGAGAGACGACAATAACACTAGCGGGGGTCTTGAAATATTTCCTAAAAAATGCGAAAGGTCTGAAGGCAGCGGTGGGTTATCTTTACCTTGGGGGGTTAGACAAGATAATGGAATCTATGGAAAATCTCGAAGAGATTAAAATATTAATGGGTTACACAACAGACAAACCAACCAAGGATGCCCTTTTAGAAGCGTTTCAGAAAGATGTGGACGATATCCAAGATTCTGATTTCAAAGATCTTGCAGCGTTTTATCAATTGGTTTTTGAGGAAAAACTGCAGATCCGCGTTTACTTCTCTAAAAGATTGCACAGTAAGATGTATCTAATCCTCCGCGCTGTTGGTGAAGATGTAGAAGTAATGGAAAAATACAAGTGTGCCATCGTAGGGTCCTCTAACTTGTCGCCGAGTGGGTTGTTAAGTAATACCGAATTGAATGTGATTATTGAAGAACGGCGAGATCTCAGGTATCTCGAGGAATGGTTTCAAGAATTATGGGAGAAGGGCACTGAGAATTATGAAGACTTGCAAGTGAGGGGGAGTATCAAACAGATTGTTGAAAAATCGAGGTATAGAGAAAAAATCGCAGAGAATTGGTATTTCACTCCTCCCACGCGTTTTTTCTTGTTATTAATAAAATACCTCGATGCAGATTTTCTATTTGATACAATGCCTGCGATAAAATTATTTCAATTCCAAGTTATTGATTTCCAAAGAGTCTTGTTTGTGTTTAACGTGAACCTCCAACGGGGGTGTTTCATTACATCTTCCGTGGGTTTGGGAAAATCTTATGTTGCGTGCCAAGTTGCAAAATACTTTTTAGACCGGGAAAAACGCGTTTTAATCCTAGTCCCAGCGGGATTGAAAAGAAATGTTGACCAGTGGCCACGCTATTTACGCGAATTTGGAATCGCTTCAACCGTACAATTGGAATCGATGGGGATGCTCCAAGTTCCCCCTCAGGATTTCAACGTACAACCATATTCACAAGATTTTGGACTCATTATTATTGACGAGGCGCATAATTTTCGCCGCCACGAGTCCTATAGAACTCGTAATTTGAAGAGCGTAATAGATGCCAACGGAAATGCGAAAGTATTGTTATTAACTGCCACTCCCATCAATACGAGACTTGAGGATCTCATTAATTTAATTCGGTTATTTCATCGGGAAAACTCGGATTTAACCATAGACAGACTCATTGAGGAATTTGAGTCTTACATTGAATTATTCAAAGAGCGAGAATACGAAGACCTTGGGGAAGATGACCGGAATGCACTAGTTGAATTACAGGAAGAACTCGAACGAACGTTCTTTGTTAAGTCCACCCGCGAGACTTTAAGGACTTCTCGAGATTACGTTGAGGAGCTTACGCGATTTACAGGAATAGACATTGAACAAATTCCTGACCCGGATGTGGAAGAAATTGAATATCCCCTTCACCAAGATCACATGGAGATTTTAGAAGGTTTACCGATTTTTATACGAGAATTTAAGGCGGCACATTTGTTATTAATCAATCCCGAGAAAGGGGCAAATCTACAGGGCATATTTAAGTGGATCTTGTTTAAAAGATTTGAAAGTGATATCTATTCGTATTATATCACCTTAAGGCGCCTGTTACAAAAGGAGCAGAGAATCCAACGTGCTTTAAGAGAACAAAATATTAATCTACTGGAATCACAGGCGGATGAAGCGGATGAAGAATACGGCGACATAGATTTTAATATTGATTTTCGCGAAAGTTTAGAATGGGTGATAGAAGACCTCGCGTGTGGCAAACGTCGATTGGATGAGAATGTGTTCCACGATCTTCAAGAAGATATTATTCTATTAGAAGAACAAGTTCATTTGTTGGCACCGCTGATCGCGGAGAGCGGGGTATTTCGCCAAGACGCGAAAATCGAAACTCTGCTAGATTTGATCCGGAAGCATACAGAAGGTGGAAGAAAATTATTGATTTTTTCGGAATACCGGGACACTGTCTATGCAATTAACAGATTCATGGATCAAAATTTTGAAAACACGTCATTCCAATGCGTCGATGCTTCGACCCAAGAAAAGTCAGCAGTGATCGAGAAATTTAATCAACCTGGAGGGCCACTCCGAGTATTAATTACGACGGATACTCTTTCTGAAGGTTACAATTTAGGGGGGGCTGACGTCGTAATTAATTTCGACATTCCTTACAATCCCGTAAAATTAATTCAACGGATTGGACGGGCCACTCGCATAGATAATCCAAAGCACATTCAAGTCTATAATTTTAGACCAAATGAAAACTTCGATTACGAATTAAAAATCGTAGATACGCTTCAATTACGCATAAAGGACATAATCAGGTTCGTAGGAATAGAATATCGAATCTGGTTTGCGATAGAGCACGCATTACTTGAGGAGCGCCAGCAGCGAGATCGAGACTTATATGCGCGTGTCTTACAAGAAGTTCAGCGGCGTTATCGGCAAGGCCAGATCGGGCAATCCTCTGAAGTATACGAGCGGCCTATCATTCATCTATTGAGACAATCAATCCACACGTTTAATCTTAAGAAGGAAGACCTCTCTCGCGTAAAAACCCCGTTGCCAAAAATGTGCACCTCCATCCGGGGAGAGAAAAACCTCGCAATTGTTAATTCCGAGAAGACAATCTTTCACGAGCAAACGCTATTCATCAATGAATTACACGCAGGATCCAAGATACTCGATTTTCAAACTTATTTTAAAGATGAATTGGGCGAATTCGCGTCTACTACCCAACAAGTGAATATATCCAAAAAATTAGAACAATTCCGGAACAACGACATAAAAAAAATGGCAAAGGAGGTACTCCTGCGAATTCGAAATATGCGATTGGAAGAATTGCGGGTTAACACGCGAGATCTTGGGAACATTTTGCGGGCTATTGACCAAGGGACTAGGATTATCGGTTCAAACACGGTTAAGGTTTTAAAGGATATAAACAATCTCCTTAAAACAACAAATGCTCGTGATATAACTTCAGACAACATCACGGTATTAATTCACAGAATTGAAACCTCATTACAGAAGACGAGACAAACCCGCATCATATTTAATGATGAATCTAAGGTCGTTTCACTAATGGCAATTGCGATTACACCAGAAGAGACCGAAGGTACAATGAATGACCGAGCCTGATCAAATTTTAACTGGTTTTTCCGTTTTTTTAACATATCTCGGTGAAAAAGGATTACAGAAGGAGGGGGATTTCCGAGATGAGACTTACCCTCGTGCTCAATTTTTCAGGATCTCCGGCGAAGATTTGCTAATTGTCTACGAGCTTGAACCTCGAGAAGATGAAAGTAAAATAAAACAGTATTTCATAGATTACCACAGTTACGGTTTTCTCGCCATTTTCGAGATTAATCAAAAAATCTCGTTTTTTAGGTTGATTGGGGACTCGAAAAAGTTTGTTTTTTCACTGCAGAAAGCAGAGAGAATGTCAAAAATTGATAAGATAAGAAAGATCGGGGAAAACATCAATTTCCTTTTTGACATGAAGGACATTTCCAAGGACTTTTATTCTTCATTTCAAGAGTTACGGGAATTGTTTGCATCGAAAATCCAAAATACCGAGATTTCTGATAGTGAAAAACAATACATCGCTCAAAAATTCTTTAATCGGATTTTCTTCGTGTATTTTCTGTGCCATAAACGCGTAGTCCGGCACGAAGATGGTCGGAGTATCTCAGGGGGGAGTCTTTTTACCGGGATTTTAATGGAAGAGGACCATTTCCTCCAAGCTTTACTTCGTTTTTTTTCCCATTTTAACCAGTCAGATGCGGGTATTTTCGTTTGTCGTGAACATCGTTTAAGAATTCCGTTCTTAAACGGAGGTTTGTTTAGAATCGGAGAAGTAGAAAAGCGCCTTTCTTTGAACATGAGTAAGGAGAGTTGGGTAAAGATTTTTGACTTCCTCGGAAGTTACAATTGGATCATTGAAGATCCGGGGGAGGGCGAGGAAAGCGGAAACTCTTTGACACCTGAAATTCTTGGGCACGTCTACGAAAGGAGCGTCATAGGTTGGACAAGGAATGAAATGGGGGTTTATTATACACCCGAGGATATCAGCAGCTTCTTATGCATCAATTCGATAATCCCGTACGTGCTTGAAAATACAGTTCAAAAATATGATACATTATATGATCTATTAGAGAATGGCAATCTCGATGATCTTTCTCTCGCCTTGAAGAGACTCGAGGAAGTGAGAATACTTGATCCTGCTTGTGGTTCGGGATCCCTCCTCATAAAAGCATGTGAACATCTATTACTCTATCGCCGGCGGTTAATGTTACGGATTGCGAGTTTGGGCGGGGAAGACCGTGCAATCGGAGAGCTCCGATCTACTGAGTTTGATTTTCAATTAAAATATAATATCATTACGGAGAATATCTATGGCGTTGACATCTTGCCAGGAGCTGTTGAAATCACCCAACTTCGATTATGGTTGTGGTTGATAGAAGAGTACGAGGGAGATGAAGAGATTTTACCACTCCCCAATATCGAATACAACATCCGGGTAGGGAATAGTTTAATCGGTTGGTTAGATGAATATTTCGCTCAGGGCATTGGATTGTTTGCACCCCTCGCAGATAAGAGGATACGGGGAATCTTTGAAGGGTTGGTCGCTTTCTCCGATGGAGAAGATCGGAAAAATCTGGAAAGATGCCAATATTTATTAAGTCAAGTCCAAGGAGACGTGTTAAAAGGGTACATCGAAGCATATTCAATATTTTATAGGATTTACCGGAGCAGGAGCGGGCATGGACGCCAAGGGGAATCCCTTAAAGAGATTCTTGAGGCACTTCGCGACCGTCTATACAATCTCATTACTCCCACCTATGCGAATTTCATAAATAGCAAATATAAACCCGGTTTTAATCCCCAGCATCCTCCAATTGGGGGAAAGGACTTATTTCAACAGCTGATGGTTTTTCATTGGAATGTCGATTTTGGCCCCATCATCAACCGGGGGGAAGGCGGGTTTGACCTGATAATTGCAAACCCCCCATATGGGGACCTTTTACAAGACACAGAGAAAAAGATCATTTCCCATTGGGCAACGGTTTCTTCGAGGGAGATTGTGGCGAACTTTGTCGAACGAATAATTCGTCTTTTACGCGTTGGGGGGCACATAAGTCTCATCGTGACTAACGGAATAGCTATTAATGATACCGCCGCTCCCGCTCGCCAGCTATTGAGGGAGAATTTTCCCCTTAGTCGGATGGTTTTATTCGGATCTCGCCCGGGAAAAGTCTTTGCAGATGCGGAAATTAGGGTTATGTTGTTATACGGGAGAAAATCTCCTCCCCCTCACGCAGGATTGATCGAAACTACAAACGCAATTAAGTTCTATAACGAACAAAGGCACACGATTCTCGACCATCTTTCATTCGCTTCTACAGAAGGAATTGTTCTCGGGCAGTCTAGGATCGGTGGGGGGGAAGACGTTGCTCTTCCCAAGGTGGGTTCTAAAATAGCTCGGAATATTCTTCTAAAATTACGGAACCAAAGTGAAACGACTGTAGCAGACCGTTTGAAAGATACATCCCAACACGCCGCAACGGTTCGAATAACCGGGGGTTATTGGTTAAATGCGCTGCGACATTTCCCATACGAAGGATCTTCAAAACTTAAGGCCGTGCATCTTGAAACGGAGGTAGAGAGGGACTTCTTAATCCTCCTCGTGAATTCCAACCTCTTTTATTTCTTTTGGGATGTATACGGAAACCTCCGGGATTTTAAACTGACCGACCTAGGAAAGTTCCCCTTCCCACCCAACGAAACACTCTCTCCTCGTACAGAACAAATAAAGAACCATGCCATCCGCCTCGAAAGGTGTTTGAACAGTACATTTGAGGCCATTCAAGATGGCCAAGGGGGGCGGAAGGGCGAATTTTCCCCTGGATTCTGTAAACCGTTGATTGATGAAATTGAGGTTCTTTTAGGTTCACTATATAACCTGACACCAGAAGAGATATCTTGGCTTTGTGCATATGATAGTGTTATACGGAAAAACCTGCATTCAGATTTGACTTTGTTGATTGCAAACCTCCCAAGAATCATAGGTCAGTTACGAAACATGACGGCGGAAAATTTCCGAGAAGAAAAAAATGAATTAATGAAAAATATCGACTCGTGGGAAACCTCGTTCAAGAAAAAAATGCACATTACGAATAGCTTTCTCCCGACAAAGTTTGATCAAGTAAAACAAAAAATTACCGTATGGGGGCATCTGCTTGATAAAGCGGTCGCAACCAAAGCAGAGCTAGACCGATCTAATTAAAGATAGATTCAGTATTTTTTTTGGCACAATAGATTTGGTTGCAATGGAAAGACACGCGACTTTTCATAGTGGAAATGTGATAACAGTGGCGATATTGTTGGCGGCGAGACTTCGTATATTTTGGGATGAGATTTGTGTTCTAAATTAACTCCAAGCAAAAATAAATGTATGGTCAGTCGTTAGAAGATGGGCCATCTTCGCGATATTGCCGGTATAACCCCTTTTCTTGGAGGATGTTCTGCCCGTCTTCATACCCTATCGCGGGTTGCTATTATAGCGGCGAAGGTATCTTGGCATCGGTGCCAATTCAGGCGATCCGAGGCGAGCAACGGCAGCTTTAAATATCGAGGTCAAACTGAGAGGGCTAAAGAATATTACCAGAATGGAGAATCATCATGGCAACCTCTTCGTTTCTCGAATCAACGCCTGTTCCTCAGGATGAAAATTTGCCCGACCTCGCGCGGGACCACTGGTTCAACTGCCTGCAGCGGGGGTACTTCGCAATCAAGGCGTCCTGCCTCCGCCTCGGTTTGCCGGCCGAAGGTTCCTTCTTCGACGGGTGCGTGGTGGAGTTCGCCCGGGCGTACCGGGACGCTGCCAAAGGCACGAGAGCCCGGAACGTGGACTACCTCGCGGCGGTCGTGATCTACCGCCAGGCACAATTTGCGGGGATCCCGATGCTCAAGTCCGAGGTCATTTCCCGCCTTCCGGGATCCCGGCCTTTGCTGACCTTCCAGCGCGTACTCGCGGCCATTTCCAAGGACGCGCCCCGCCAAGACCCTCGCCAGGCAATTGCCCGCCTCGTGGGCGCGATCTTGACCGTAATTTCTGCCCCAGCGGACGTCGTGGAGGCGGCAGCCCGCATCATGGAGGGGTCGCTCGACGCGTTCTTGTTCACGAAACCGCCTGTCAGCGCGGCCGCGGTCGTGGTCGCCGCGTCGTGTGTCACGGGCCACAATCACGAGCTGTGCTTGTCCCGCGTGGCCGGTACGGCGAAGGTGGCCGCCTCGGCCGTGAACCGCTGCCTCGGCAC
>MBAA01000107.1:0-1240 GCA_001940655.1 Promethearchaeota archaeon CR_4 | reverse complement strand
CTTGGAAGGGATTGTCCTGCCCGCCCAAACTATATGTACCCTGAGCCGCCATTGGGAGATCATTCGTGTTAAGGGTTTGCATCCCTCAATCCCGCCTCGCGCGGGTTTTTTTTTCCCCGGTCTTTAAGGTTATATTTTTTCTTTTACCTCCGACTCTATTGAAACCAACGACAACAAAGTGTCAGGAGACATTGACATTGCCCCCTGGAATGACAAAGCTCCCTTTTTTATCGAGGCCAAGGCAATGGAAGAACGTGAGTTGCACCGATTTGGGACTGTTTTAAACTATTCATATCTCATTCTTTCATTAGAAGAGAATATCTTTTTAGCATCTTGATTTCCATAGATATTGAAATTTTCATCGATAACAGCAAAGTCACTTTTAGTGGAATTCTTCAATTTTGTGATGAGCTTTTTATCTTCATCTGACACCGATCTGGTATAAAACCCGATAGCTCCGTATACTTTGTTCCCTTTTGCGCGCTCCCTCTCGATGTAACCATCAATATTTTGAACCCATAAACGCATCGTATTTTCGTCTATCATTCCAATGTATTTTCCAAAAACATATGTGTATTCGCGTTCCTTTTTCACTTCCTTTTCCAATTCCATATAAATATCGAACATACCGAGTCCTCTTATAGTATAATCGATCTTGGATTTCACAATGCTCACTTTCCCCCACACTGGAAGGGATATGACTTCATTACGTTGAATGAGGGCATTATTTCCAAAATCGAGGATACCAATTTGCAGGTAAATATCCCTTGGAATTGGAATAAAGGAACCTTGCATTTGCTCAAAGGTCATAAGTTGAATACCGCACACTTGTGCTTCATCGTTAGCTTGCTTCGACCAAGCCTCCGATGTAGCCATAATCGGCACTCCAATAGAACGAGGATCCCCCCCGCGCTTGATAGCATCGAGCTTATCCTTAAATTCATCCACGTGATTTATCCCAATTTTAATTGCTTTGCATTCCACTAGGAAATGCATGTCCCCGAAAGGTTCGACCGTTTTCGTGGCAATTATGTCAATTTCCTTATATTTGCCTGGTTCATCGGTCGGAAGTTGTATGTCACGTTCTGTTGTATAACTCGCCTTGAGTTAATTTTCATAAGGTGACAAAGGCATCCTAGCGTTTTATTGCTTTCGAGCATTTTTGTCGCCACCCCAAGGTTCTTAAGCCCAGCCGCCTGTACGCCCTCATGAAGTACCCAACTTACTCTATGGAACACAC
>MBAA01000133.1:2754-7662 GCA_001940655.1 Promethearchaeota archaeon CR_4 | reverse complement strand
GTGAATGTTGCACGGAACAAAAATACGCCCCCAGAAAGTCTCGTATCTCTTGCGGGAGATTCCCAGTGGCAGGTGCGACAGGGAGTAGCAAATAATGAAAATATCCTCCCGATGCTCCATGCACGTCTTTTTAAAGATAGTGACTGGCGCGTGCGACGGGCATTAATAACCGAAACCTGTGTACGCTCCACAGGGGACTTGGAATGCCAACTGCAGCGGTGGGAATTACGTAGGCAGGGAGAACTATAACTGGGGTGTTCGTAACAAACAAAACAACTCCCCGGAAATGGTGCTATCGGCGTGAAGTAGGATTGAGTTAGGCCGGCAATGTTGCAGAATTGCAACTAGCGCGACATATCAACTATTTGTGTTACTTTTCGATTGTCTTCCGCGTTCCTTGTTATCTCTTGGGCGATCAAGGCTTTTGCCCGGTGCAAGTATTCCTCCGCTTTTTTCACGAAATCGAACCGGCCTTGACCGTTCGTCAGCAGGATCGTGCTCTCGAGGATCAGGTGGGCCGCGTGGAGGTACAGGGGAATGGTGCTCGCCGGATGATTTTCCTTGTCGAGATTCACGGCTTGCAGGGCTATGCTCCCCGCCTCTTTGAGCAGCAATCCTAGGTGAGTGGGGGCTCTGAGTTTCTGGTCGGATTGCGCTTGCATGAAAATTTCTCCCAATAAGAGTATTTAAAGGACTAAAGTGGTAGGATCTGGGCGAAAAAACTCTCGGATTTTATATTGCGTTTCCCGGATAGGGTATGGATGCTATTCTTCCTGCTCGACCCGTTAGTGAACGGGGCACAAGGGCTCATCGGGGCGATCTTCACGTTCATCCTCCAGCTGGTGTCCTTCGCCGGGTTGTTCATTCTCATCTTTGGTCTCTTCCAGGGGTTTGTCCTCGAACGATGGCGTTACAGCGAGTTCCTCGTTGGCATTGTGATTATGGTCATCGTTGGGCCCCTGCCCGGGATTGCTTTGATCACGGGGAACATCCCGGACTTTTTATCTTACTGAAATTTCATTTACGCTACGGCAAACTTCCCCGCGCGGGTCTCGTGAATTGATCCCTCGTCTTGGAGTATGCGGAGCACCTGCAAGAGCTCAGTGCGTTTTATATTACATGCATCTTCTATTTTTTCAAGCGATATGCCCTTCGTTGGACAATTGTCCGCGAGAAATTCGAATACCCTGTTCAAAAATTCCTTGCATTTTTGGTCTGGTGTTTCAGCTTTTATGATTAGGGGCAACTCTTTATTTTTATCATTCACCTGGGGGATATGGACTCCATCCAGAACGGGTGGAATAACCTTGACTCTGCCTTCGCATTTGACTTTTCGTATATTATTCAACCCATCTAATACTAAGCTTTGGGGATTATTTTGCGGTCGAGGTATGTCCCTCGTGGACTGTAGGGGTTCGTTATTTTGAACCTTTGTCCCTTCCGTTCGTCTCTCTCTAAGAAAACCGGGGGAGGTTGTGGATTTGTTGCTGCATCGTTCCATTGTGACGTTTCTCGTATTCTCTGAAACCTCCGTACTTCCCTTCGGTACCACTTCCGAGGAAGAGTCCTGAAACCTTGGTGGACGTAGGTTTACCTCCTGGGCCGTATGTTTGTGGACTAATGGAAAGTTTGAAACCGCAATTTCTGATACCTTCGTGTCTTGGTACCCGGGGAAAATCTCCCCCCCCTCCGTATTCTTGTCGAGTGGGACGTATCCACCTTGCTGCTCAATGTTCTTTCCTTTTTCCGGTAGGAATTCCCACCCGAAAAGGTTGTATGTAGGCCACGGAAAGATCCACTCGACTTCCGCGCGTCCTAACATGACGTGAGTTGGGGATTGACGCGGCCTTTTACTCGAATTGAATTGCATCCAAATGTCCTTTGCCTGGTAGTATTTCACCTGTATCCTGCCCGGGATACCGACAAACAAGGCAGCCGCTAACCCGCGCACGTTCTGCCGGAAGGTCACCACGTCCATCCCACCTTCTCGCATCGCGAGCGAATGGTGTCCTTTCTTGAAAGGTTTGTTCAGGAGACGCGTGGTTCTGTTGTCCCCATACCGGCCATCGAAGGGACTTGGCGCCACCACGCGATAGGTCACGGCAAATAGACTCTCCTCGTATGCTAAATTCATCGAATTTTGGTGGCGCGCCGAGAGCACCAAGTATTCGTTCCGCAACGCGCCGTTAAGCTTCCCCCGTTTTTCCTTCCGGGCGTATTTGCGAAATTCTCCTTTATACTGCTTTGCTAGGGGTTTCAGGATTTTCGCGGGTTGCGTTGGTGTGAGAGTGATCTGGATCCAGAGGGGCGTCTTCACGTCTTGGAGGACTTTGAAGAAATTCGCGTGCTGGACTTGCGAATATCTCAACCGATCCCAAAAGTGTTGGTCTGGTGTGAAGGTGATGGCCGCTCCAACGGTTGACTCCGAAGGAAACAGGTTGTCCAAATTGAACGGGATTTTTTCACACCCAATGTCCCAACGGTGAAAATGGGCTATAATGCTGGGAATTACTTGACGTACTTGGTCGGGAGCGGTAATGAAATAACTCAAAGTGCCGGTTCGGTGCCGTATTAAATTAATCCTCAACGGTGCCCGGAGCGAATGAAAGGTATTGATAGTCTCCCTCCTCATTTCAACACGGAGTGTCTCCTCTTCGGCGTCAAAGAACTCCTTGGGGATTTTCTGAATTTTAATACCTTCCAGTTCAAATTCCACTACCTTTCGCTTCCCAACGTGGTCATTCATTCCCCCTTCTTGAGGGACTTTATATGATCCGAGAATTTTGTCCTCTCACACCTCAAATCCCGATCGTAATCGCACCCTTCCGTCAGAAACCTGCATTTGGGGTGTATCATTCACTATTTTTCCCTCTTGCAGTGAGAATTAACGACCTTCCCTCCCGAGAACCCTGAAATCAGTAATCTTCTCTCTTAAAATCAAAGTTCGCAAATTGAAAAAGATGCGCGATTGTTATAGAAAAAATTGTGTAGTAATCCAAAATAAAACCAAAAACAATTAAGATTGTGTCCCATTTTTAGGAATCACTCCGAGATGACCTCGAACACCATTTTCTCCACGATTAATTTCTTGGACTCCCGCTTGTCGTAATACCAGCCCACCAGGTTGTTCTCGGTCGCGATTCAATTTCGATACTTTTCAAGAAAAAGTCCGAAATCCCGTATGATAATAATCCTCTCTTAATTATGATCTTGGTGGAGCGTTCTCAGGTAGATTATTTTTCGCTGAGACTTCCCGTGAGATCAAAGTTCTCGCCCGATGTAAGTATTCCTCCGCCTTCTTCGTGATGTCGAGACGACATTGCCCGTTCACTAATAGGATCGCACTTTCGATGATCAGGTGGGCGACGTGGAGGTACAGCGGAATGACGCCCGCCGGGTGATTTTCCTTGTCGAGATTCACGGTTTGCAGGGCTATGGTTCCCGCCTCTTTGAATAATAACCCAAAGTGAGTAGGAGTTTTAGGATTCGGATCTGGTTGGAAAATTTTTAAATAAAAGGGTCAATAATTACTTTCCATTTTTGAAGGGGAATTTTAAATAGGAAAGAAAAGAGATTCCGTGATAAATAAAAATAGGAGTCGGAAAATGAGGGTTCTGATAGATACCAATGTGGTTATCGAACGAGAAAATGACCATATTATTTCAAATAATCTACAAGAATTATTACGTGTTCTAAATAAAGAACGGATCGAGTTGTTAATCCATCCAAAGACGCAGCAAGAAATTATGCGGGATGGAAATTTAGTGCGGCAAGAGAAAATACTTTCAAAAATTCAAACCTATTCTATACTCGAGTTTCCCCCAATTCCCACGAAGGAATTCTTAGATAAAGTTGGTATTAGAACCCTTCCTAATGATGAAGTCGATAATTCCCTATTATATTGTGTTAAAAATAACGCAGTTGATTTGCTGATTACTGCTGATCAGGGAATACATAGGAAGGCTCAAATTGTAGGATTGGAAGATAGGGTTTTTACTGTTGAAGAAGCTTTAGTTCAATTCAACAAATTATTTCGACCAGTGAAAATCCCCCTTCTCCCTTCAATTTCCCATAAACCTGTTTACCATTTAGATATCTCAGATCCAATCTTCGACAGTTTAAAGACAAGTTATCCAAAATTTGAGGAATGGTTTGGAAATATATCAAGAGAAGGGAGATTTGCTTTCGTTAATAGAAATTCAAATGGAAAATTAGGTGCTATTTGTATCTATAAATTCGAAGAGCAATCCATAGACAATTATACTCCCCCGTTACCTTTAAAGAACCGATTGAAAATCAGCACGCTCAAAGTAAGCCATACTGGTTATAAAATAGGGGAACTTCTAATTAAATTGGTTATCTTTCTTTGTATCTCTAAGGGAAGAACGGAGATATATTTAACACATTATGTGGATAATATTGATGATTATTTAGTTGATCTTATTCAGGAATTTGGTTTTATAAAAACTGGAGTAAATAAAGAAGGAGAAATGCTTTTTCTCAAGAAATTGATACCTAATCAGTCTGATGTTCCCCCTATTTTTAATTCGGTAACAATATCTCAATTTAATAAGACATATTACCCTGCTTTCTATGATGGTATTGAAGTTCAAAAATATCTCGTTCCCATCCGACCCTCGTATCATGAGAAATTATTTCCTGAAAAGCGAAAATTGACCACTTTAGATGAATTTATGGGCCAGATTAGAAGTGAAGGAAATACCATTAAAAAAGCATATATCTGTCACGCTCAGATTAAGAAAATACAACCAAATGATATCCTATTGTTCTATCGTTCGCAGGATGTTAAATCAATAACCGCCATTGGAACCGTGGATCAATCTTTTGTTGGTTTGAGTGATCCGGTTGAAATTTTAAATCATATTGTAAAAAGAACCGTTTATTCGT
>MBAA01000133.1:0-2708 GCA_001940655.1 Promethearchaeota archaeon CR_4 | reverse complement strand
TTTTCGATTAAACTTTTTTCTGAACAAATCAGTGCCACTTGAAACGTTAAAGACGTTGGAAATTGCTGTACCTGAATCCATAACCTCACTGACCCAAAAGAACTATATACAAATTAAACGAATAGGTGGGATTGATGAACATTTTACTTTCAATTAAACCGAAATTTACTCAACAAATACTTGAAGGAACGAAACGATTTGAGTTCCGGCGATCTATCTCAAAAAAATGGGGCACCGATCTCCGGGTTTTTATATATTCTAGCTCCCCAGAAAAGCGTATTGTTGGGTATTTCACGACAAAGAATATAATCCAAGCCTCTCCTGAAGAATTATGGGAAAAATGTAAAAAATTTGCAGGGATTGAAAAAGAAGACTTTTTCCATTATTTTGCTGGGAAAGTAAAAGGATTTGCACTTGAGATAGACGTAGTGAAGCATTTTCCGAACCCCATTAATCCAATTGAAATTTTTTATCAAAAGTTTTCCCCCCCACAATCATATTGCTATCTTGAATCCCCCACGGTCGAACGCTTATTAAATTGAATTTCTCTTTTGAGATTACATCTTTTTCAGTAGTGCATTCCGATTATTGCGTAATTTTGACCATTTGACCCAGCTTCATCTAATTTATTTTTGTGGAGCGTTCTCTGGAAGGTTATTTTTCGCTGAAACTTCCCGTGAGATTAAAAACCTCGCCCGATGTATGTATTCTTCCGCTTTTTTCGTGATATCGAGACGACCTTGCCCGTTCACTAATAGGATCGCGCTTTCGATGATCAGGCGGGCAGCATGGAGGTACAGGGGAATGGCGCCGGCCGGGTGGTTTTCCTTGTCGAGATTCACGGCTTGCAGGGCTATACCCCCCGCTTCTTTGAGTAGCAACCCTAGGTGAGTCGGGGATTTTGGTTTTTGTTCCGATTGTACTTGCATGTCTTTTTTCTTCAGTTGTACCTATTTAAATGACGACAGAAGATTTTATTCCAAAATATATGACGACATACCAAAATCCTGAATAATTGCCACCCAAAATATGAAGGGAGAAAATTGGATTCTGTGGGATTTTCCTTTTGCTAAAATATTAGAAAGTGGTAGCAGGATGAATTAAAAATTTAAGATGTGAAGAATTGAGATAATATTTGGGTATTACCTTTTTTTTCATACCAGCTTCGAAGTTATCTACATATGGAAGCTTCTGTTCGAATCAAAATAACATCTGGGGAATACTCGAAGTTATATACCCCTTTTCCAAAAGTGCGAAAATCTCGAGAGTGGGGTGAGATTAAAAAATGATGGGGCTTACATCCCAACCAGCTAATCGTAATTTTTGTGGCAATCAAGATCCTCCCAATTTTGCAGAGCTCCGTTTCAAGGAGTACCTCGATGCAAAGCGGTATGGTTATGTGTACCTCGACCAGTCGCCTTTAATGTTCGCCGCAGAGTTTCACGACCACCGCAAGCGTCCCGATTTTCTCGTGAATATCTCGAGCATAGGAACTATAGCTGTCGATGTGAAGGACAAACCCTTAAACGCTATTTACAAGAATTTCGCGATTGACGAGGTGGAGGTTCTCCGGTTGGTAGCATGGCAAGATCAGTTCCGCACCCCTGTATGGTTCGCAATCTCGAGTGAAGCGAGTGACTATAACACGTGGTACTTCATACATTTAGATAGTATACGGGAAGTTGGAACGAAAAGAAGAAGAAAGGATACGGGTGAAGCGTTTTGGACCATTAAAATAACGAATTGCATCACGATAGGGCATGATGATTCGCTGCATAAGTTGGTTCTCTAAATCAGAACTTATATCACTGAGAGAAAATTTCGGATTTTAAATATCGGAACCGGCATACAGGATGATGTTGTTCTTCCTGCTCGATGGGTTAGTAAACGAGGCCCAAGGCTTCCTCGGGTCCGTGTTCACGTTCATCCTCCAGATAGTGTCTTTCGCGGGGTTGTTCATCCTCATTTTTGGATTATTTCAGGGATTCGTCCTTGAGTGTGGCACTATAGCGAGTTTCTCATCGGCATCATAATCATAGTTCTCGTTGGGCCCCTACCCGGGATTGCATTGATCGCGGGGGACATCCCAAACTTTTTATCTTACTGAAATTTCATTCAGGCTACGATAAATTTCCCCGTGCGGGTCTCGTGAATTGATCCCTCTTCTTGAAGCATTTGGAGGACTCATAATAGCTCGGAACCCTTCACGTTACATGCATCTCCAATTTGCTCGAACGACACGCCCTTCTCAGAGCAACTCTCCGCCAGAAATTCGAATACCTTGTCCAAGAGATCGCCCCCTTCTTGTCTTGAATGCTTTTTTTTGAGTTCGGCGTAGGGTTTCCCTCTCTATTGATGGTTGGAGCGAAATTGGTGCTATTTTGTAAGGATGGAATATCCTCTGCGCAGTCCATATTATTAGTAACTTGCAAGGATTTCGCTACATTCAATTCCATTCTTTGGAACTTGCCATCGGCTCGAGAAATATTCTTTGTAGATTCTCTGACCACTAGATTTGGGAGATTTCTACCATCCATTCGCTCTTGTGAATTCACACCAGAGAATGTAACTGGTTTATGATCCTGCTGTTGTGTTATAACGTTTCTCGTGTTTTCCAGCGCCTGCTTGATGCTCTTCGATACTACTTCCGTAGAAGGATCTTGAAACTGCGGTGGGCGCAGGAGCACCTCGTGGGTCACCTCCTTGCC
>MBAA01000037.1:30336-30541 GCA_001940655.1 Promethearchaeota archaeon CR_4 | reverse complement strand
GTACTGGAAGGATGCACGTTGCATCATCCGGGACTTTGCCCGATGTAGCCATAAGACCCGTCTTTTGCACGAAATCAATCGAGACATACCAATCTCTTTTACGTTTTCCGGGAAAAGTCGGTAATTTAATCACAAAATCGTATTCCTTTGTTTCTCCGGAGCCGATTTTGTCCCCACCCTTGTAAATGTCGACATTCTTCAACAG
>MBAA01000037.1:26814-30259 GCA_001940655.1 Promethearchaeota archaeon CR_4 | reverse complement strand
CTCCAACGAACTTGATCTTTTGCTCTTTCTTTTCCTCGCTGCGAATGAAGACCTTGCCTTTCAATTCATCGCCCGGCCTCACGATGCCTTGTACGTCAGTTTCAACTTTGTAGCTCACATAGATGTCTGCCATTTTATTTCGCCTCAATGGTAGTCTTTTAAGAGATAGCTTAGAGACTATCTGTGGATTAACCTCGATGTAAAAATATTTGAAGTTTTCTCGTCTCAATAAGAATTTCATTGCATTTGCTTCCGTGTTAGGGAGGATTTAGGTTTCAATTGTTTCGAGAAATATTTGCATAACCTTCCCTTTGTGAATAAGTAAATTATTATATGTGTTCCGAGAGAGATTGAATTAATTGAGGGAATATAACTATGATGTCTTGGATTGTGACGAAAGAAGAATACATAATGCAAAAACAGGATTCATCGAAACCCGATGTTGCGTGGATGGAAGGGAAATATCAGCGTGCCCCCTTGAATTTAAAACCTGAATTCATTTTCGTTGGAAATATCAATCTTAAATTCGGCGAAATGAAGGATATCAGTCTCCAAAAAGTCACCCCGCCCGAGAACTTTTTTGATAGCAAGGGTGGGGACTATATGGTCATCCGTATCATGCTCAACAATGGGGATGTCTATGCCCTCCGGGGACTCGGCAAAAATAACAAGCAAGGTAATAATACCACCCAGGAAATCTTCCCCAAATTGAAGGCACGTTTTACCCATCGAACGGTAGAAGTTGTAGCAGTCAAGGAGATCACTCAAAAGCAAATGCTCCTGAGACAACTCAAAGGTGGGTATACGAAACCCCTATCAGTCGGCACGTTTGAGGTGATCCCTAAAGGACAGAAGACCACCCTCCAATTGGCACGTGGGGGTACCCCGGGAGACTACAAGATATCTTTTCAAACCCCGGGAGTTGTCCGCCAAACTGCGGAAATTGCCCACAGAGTGGATCAAGACCTTTTAGTTCGTTTAATGAACAAACTTGATCAAATCTCCCAAGCGATAAATGTCCTCCGGAATTTGGACGAAAATGACCCTGCACGAGCAAAGATGGAAAAGGCCCACGAATCCTTGAAAAAGCTTGGACAAACATTATACTCTCAAATGATTCCTCCCTCTCTTCAGGGACCAATTAAGGCGTTAACCAGTGCCATGGAGTACGGGTTGGATGAATCGCTCGTCGGATATCCGTGGGAACTCTTACATGACGGGGAAGATTTCCTCTGCCTCCAGATTCCTCTCGGACGGTACGTGGTATCGGGAAATAGATCGTTCTCCACTAACGTTGTCAACCGTCCAAAGAAGAACGGGGTGAAGTTTCTCCTCGTTATCGACCCGGATGGATCGCTCCCCGGTGCCAGAACGGAGGGAGACGCCATCAAAAAAGAACTCGAAGGAATTGCAGGCGTGTCCGTCAAGACACTGGTAGGTACGGAAGCCGACTCGATGAATGTTCTCGGGGAACTCGCAGCGGGGTATGATTTCATCCATTACTCTGGCCACGCGGTCTTTGATGCAGATAATCCAGAAAATTCGGGGATGTTATTGAGCGATGGTCTCCTCAAGGCATTCTCCTTAGTCGGAGCCGTGAAATCCAATCCCCCCATCATCGCGTTCATTAATGCGTGTGAGTCTGGGAAACAAGCCGATTGGACGAAAGGTGAAACCAAATATGAAAATCAAGTGTCTGGCTTGGCATCTGCATTCCTCATCAATGGCATCAATTTCGTGGGATCTATGTGGCCTGTATATGATGATGCCGCCCTCTTGTTCGCCCGGAATTTCTACTACGCCGTCCTCTCCAGCGTGTCTTTAGGCGAAGCGATGCTGAAGTCCAAGAAAGAAATCTTTGACGCCTTCCATGGCGAAGTCATCGCGTGGGCATCCTATTCGCTGTACGGCGATCCCACCCAAACCCTCGAAATCAAAAAAGCGTGACGAACAATCGGATTTCCCCTCGACCGGAGGCTTAATAAACTCCGAGACCGAAATATGGACAACAAAAGATGAATGATACATATGAGTTCTAAAAAAGACGATCAAAAACCCGCAAAGGCGCCAGCCCCCCAACCAGAAAAGAAACCAGGTTTCCGCGCGGTCAGCCAGAAAAAAGGTGGAGCAATGTCTGCGGCAGACCAAGCAAAGAAGACCCTCGACAAATTGGATCTCGATGACGAAGTATAGGTTTGTTAGTCGTTATCAAACAATTGTGAAAAAAAATACTCTTTTCAAATTCTCCCTTTTTTCCGTTTCCTACGATAGAGATAGATCGGTATGAAAATTCTGAATGTTTACGGGAGTAAAATAAAAGGTTCCAGTGCTATTATCGTAAATCGCTTTCTCGAAATATCCGGCAAGCTGGGCGCCGAGATAGAAAGCTTCCCGCTTGACGGGGCTAATATCACCGCTTGTAAAAAGTGCCTGTCTTGTAAAACCAAGTCGGACGAATGCATCATCCGCGATGACATTTCAAAAATCTTTACTTCCCTTGTACAATCAGATATCCTAGTGCTTTCTACAGGAGTCTATGTTGGAGATGTAACTAGGGAGATGTACTTCTTGGAAAGCCGGGTGTTTTCCTTCCTGAAGCCGGATTTCGAAACAAATCCTGATCCGTCACAGTTGCCTTCTGGGAAAAAGCTGCTATTTAATCAGGTTCAGAGCGCAGAACAAGATTATCATATCGATATTTATCATCGATATCAACGACTGTTTCATATGCATGGATTCAGCAATATATACGTAATTCATGTACACGATAACGCTGCCCCTGATGATTTATTTACCAACGATGAACCGATGATACCGGCGAAATAAATTGCCGAGAAACTGTTGGTAATATCTTAAGCAACCGGATTTCCGCGCGGGTAACCAGAAAAGAAAGGTGGGGTGATGTCGGCAGCGAACCAAGCAAAGAAGGCTCTCGATACACTGAACCTCGATGAAGAGGTATAGTTCTGTTAGGTAATCCAAACCTCACTTGCGGAAATTTTGTTATCTTCAAATTCTCTCTTTTTTATTTTCTTCTGAAACGTACCGGGGATTAAAAAAAATTTCACGTACCGCGCTTGGAGCAATTAAATAAGATGTGGAATAAAAATCGTTCGTACCCGCATCCTATTCACTTGTGCAATACGAAACCCAACGTTGAAAAATTATCTTTTGATATATTTTAGTACTACGATATTACCGCGAGCTTTGCCCCCTTTCTCAAAGAAAGGGATTTAAATTTTTACCAGAAAAGGTGAAAAGGAAATAGGCCGGGAGGGATTTGAACCCTCGACATCCCGCACGTCAAACGGGCATCATAACCACTAGATCACCAGCCTAGGCTTGCGAAAAATCAATGTAAACAACCTATGCAGGTTTAAATTTTTTTCTCCCGGGCGGGCAACAATCCCTTGGAAGCACAACTCAGGAATGCTCAGCTGCCACA
>MBAA01000037.1:26103-26807 GCA_001940655.1 Promethearchaeota archaeon CR_4 | reverse complement strand
GAATTATACAACAAGGAGGGAAAAGAGAAACTCGAGAGGGTATTAGGGGGATACGCTAAAAAACGGGAAGCTGTGCTCGAGAAGTGGTTGCAAAGTCATCTGCAAGGAGAGTTGGAAGTTGGAAAAAAAAGAAAAAAGCTCAAGAACGCTCCTTGTCGGCGCGATTAGTAGGGCTTGTTGCAAAACGAGCACACATTCCGGCGAGAGAAATTGATTTTCCCACAGTTGGGGCACCATCGTCCGCCGCATCGCTCGCACATACCATTCCGCAGGATCCCGTTGCATACTGCACACTTTTGGGCAACCGGAGCCGCAGATGTAGGTGGTTGGGGGGCGGATGGGAGGAGAGAAGAAGGCATTCCCGCGGGAATTTCCTGAGATTTGGTTACGGAACGTACTGGAAGTGGTTGCACTTGTGGGATAGAGGGACGCGGGATCACTGAGGGAGAGAATTCCGTGGAAATTGTCGGGGATTTTACCACAGGGGGCAACGGTGGAGTTGACACTCGGTCGGCGGGGGTGGGAGCTAACGTTGCTTGACTGAGATACACAGCAGGACCCCACGTGCCGACAGTATCGGTTTCCTTTTTAGCCGGAGGTAGCGTTGGGGACTGCGATGACGGCGGGGATGGTGGAGTCGAAAGTGAGGAGGGCATTGCAGGGGTTGGCGCGGGAACATGCACGGGTCGGGTGGTATCCGGGGC
>MBAA01000037.1:25475-26076 GCA_001940655.1 Promethearchaeota archaeon CR_4 | reverse complement strand
TGTGAACTGGGAATGCCCACCCCGAGTTTTCCGGGGGCCTCGCGCAAGGTCTTGGAAACAGCCAACGCTACCGCGGCATCCTTTTGGCGGCCTTGGGCTAACAGTCTCGCCGCCACCAGTGCCCACTGATCCGAGGTGAGGCCCTGATACGCAGGTTGCACACCAGCTAGGGGTGCCTGGGAAGTGGCACCTGGTGCTGACGAGCGGATGGTGAGTTGGGCACTGGGTCGCCGGTATTTTTTCTGGTGGGTTTTCTTGTATTTTACGACCCCTACAATGATCAGCATACTTACACCCGCGAAGATGAGCAGGCCAAAGGTAGTGACAGGAAATAGGCGGTTATTGGGGTCGGAGAACCATCTAATCTCCCATCCATCTGTGAACCCATCTTGATCGGAGTCCGGATCGTTAGGATCCGTGTTATGGATGAATATCTCGTCATAATCAGACAACCCATCATCGTCCGTGTCGAATTTCCCCGGATCTGTGAAATATGTCTTAACTTCGTTATAATCGGAGATACCATCACCATCGGTCTCGCTCGAGTACCTGCTCGACCCGGCCATAACATCCTCCCAGTCGGAGAGACCGTCATCATCTG
>MBAA01000037.1:25307-25411 GCA_001940655.1 Promethearchaeota archaeon CR_4 | reverse complement strand
CGCCCGACCCGCTTTGGGTAAGGTCTCGAGGAATCCACCTGAATAACACGCATCAATGAAGACGTACTGGTCGGTCGTGGGCAACGCATTGAGTGCAGTGGATA
>MBAA01000037.1:24940-25082 GCA_001940655.1 Promethearchaeota archaeon CR_4 | reverse complement strand
TATCACAACAATATTCAGTGACAAAATTAGAAAATTTGACCCTGATGGCATACGCGCCTGGATGATTGATTGTCCAATAATTATTATAACCATTCGGATAATTATGCGGCGTGCTAATACTCGCAGTATATTGCACCGTGTC
>MBAA01000037.1:21002-24921 GCA_001940655.1 Promethearchaeota archaeon CR_4 | reverse complement strand
TGCCCCGAATAAAACATCGCGAACGTGTCCTCTGAATCTATATTCTGCCCGATTGATGAGATTTTATTTAGTATATTCTCTTGATTTGCCTCGGAATTTGTGACGAATTCTATCTTGTCCCTACTGAACCCCGCGTTAACGAGCATTTCCCTTGTTGCCGAAGCATCAGATCCGCAATAAGTCAGGTCTATATCACCGTAACCATCATTAGGCTCAGCGTAGTCATTGATCCCGACTACGAGGGCATGCCCTTCCCGGATGGACTCCACCACGGAAACCGCTACTTCGTCCTTCCTTGTTTCCCTGCCACCAGAAACCTCTATCTGGTACGTGTGCCTCCCGATTCCAAGTCCGTCCACGCTCACAGTTACATTGCCGTAAAACGGCACGGTACCCGAAGTTACTTCCGTGCCATTACGCGTCACCACATATGTGTAAGATGACGAACCCCACGCATCAATCTCCCACCTGATGGTGTTCCCCGTTTCCCCGAGTGCGTACCCCGTGTTGTTCGGGCGGTTGATGTTCAAGGAGCCATAGGTCGGGACGATCCCCCCGCTCCTTCCTTGCTCCCCCTTTGTCGCAGCAACGCTCAGATATAAATTGATGCCCCCGCAAAGCAGGACGCCGAGCGTGACTAGTAAAATCCAACGTCTGTGCCTCATGTAACTCCCATCTTTGTTTGTTTTGAGAATCTTGTTTCCCCAACAGTTTTGACGGAGGAGGATTCCTTAGTGCAGGCGAATTGTCTTATTTCGGCGGGTAATCCCCCCACGCATCGTATTGACTAGTCGTACCAGTGATTTCGCAGTCCGAATGGAAAAATTGTTAATTAATCGACTTTAGTGCAAATAAAGTTTTCTTCCCACGGGTAAGGAAGAAAGCATCTGCAAAGGTTGGAATGAATACCCGTGAGAACACCTTACTTTTTTTTACGTTTGCTATCGAAGAACGTGTGGCTCTCAAGAGCGATAATCCTCTTTTTTGTGATGTTGATTTTCCTAACCTGCAAGAAAAAGGGATTTAATTCTCTGCTATCGAGGAGACACCAATTCGACCAGAACCCATTTAAGAATCTACCGGAATATTTTCAAAAGTCAAGATTTAGCAGAATTTGTTACCATAGTAGGGTGAATTGATTATGCGCCATCTGCCACTATTGAAAATTATCGCTCTTGGGGTCTTTTTCGCTGGGGTTTTCATATTCTTTAATATTTTCGCTACGTCTTTAACTAAGTCAAATTTCTGCCCTCGTTCAGCGACCGTTCCGAAGAGTAGCGATCCCTCCGGAGACGAGTGGCCAATGTTCCGTGGGGCACTTAATCATACGGGGGTTTCTTCGACAACGCCAGTCAGCAAGTGGGGGCCTTTGTGGATAACCACCACAAGTGGTCAAGGGTCAACGTCACCGATCGTCGCCAGTGGATGCGTGTACCTTGGGGGAGGTGGCGACAACAATATATATTGCTTCGATGCTCAAAGTGGTGAAAAATTATGGAATTATAGCACGGGCAATCCCGTATATTCCGCACCCGCGTTCGCCGATGGGCGCCTGTACGTGAGTAACCTCGAAAGTTTTTTCTGTTTATACGCGAATGGCACCCTCGCATGGCAACGATTTTCAGACGGGGGTAGCAATACCTGCCCAGCAGTTTCTGACGGACTTGTATACACAACTTCAGGCAATCTCTTCTACAGCTTGAACGCCACGACTGGTACCACTAACTGGAGCTATAGTCTTAGTAGTTCTGGAATGCAACAATCCTCCCCAGCAGTTGTCGGGGAGTGGGTTTATGTGGGAAGCGATGCCAACAAAATTTGCTGCCTGAACGCTTATAATGGTTCACTTAAATGGAGTTACGCCACAGGAACTGCGATACGATCATCCCCGGCAGTGGTTGACGGGCAAGTGTTTGTGGGAGGCAGTGACAGTGGCAAAGTATTATGTTTAAACGCGGCCACAGGTTCGCTCAACTGGAGCTTTGACGCGGGAGGAATCATCGATTCATCCCCCGCGGTCGCGAACGGCCATGTATACATCGGATCTACTAACCATAATTTTTATTGTTTAGATGCAGATACTGGGAACAGGTTATGGCAATACACTGTAGGTGCGAATATCACCTCCTCACCCGCAGTCGGGGGTGGATACGTGTATGTAGGGAGCAATGACAACAGAGTTTATTGCTTTGACGTGATCACTGGATCCCTCAGCTGGAGCTACAACACACAAAACGGATGGGTTGATTCCTCTCCTGCAATCGCCAACGGGTGCGTGTACGTGGCAATTAACTCGAAACTCTTTTGCCTCCCGATGATATTAAGCTCCGCAGCTTGGCAATACTTCCCCATTTTCCTTGGAATAGGGATCGTGGCAACTTTTGGTATCGTCAGCGTGGTTTCTCACAGGCGACGAACCACGCGCCTGCGGCAGGGGCAAGAATCTACAACATCTGGGACCACGGGCGGAATTTCGCACGGAATGATTTCCGGGGGTTGGATCCTTGCAGGGGGGATCACGATACTTTTTGATTTCGCTTTATTCGAAGATTACATCCCAGAGTTAGGTCCCTTCGCAATGCCCTTCTTTGCGATTGGTCTTATTTGGTTTGCGATTAAGGTCGCAAAAGCCTACCCCACTAGAGGGTTTGTCGTAGGAACCATTTCCCTCGTGATGGCGGTTGCTTGTGTCGTTCTTCTCGAATCCGAACTAGAAAAAGACTTTGGCTTACTTTTCGCCCTGATAACTATGTGTACAACGGGATTTTTTGCAGGTGCCATATGCTTTGGATTTTCCGTGAAAGGGCGGCGAGAACGGGGGAAGCGGCAAATATCCGTGTCAACACCAAGTATGATAGTCGAGAAAGCAAGGAATCTCATCCTTGGAAGCGAAGAAGTGGCCATACAGGATCTGGCTAGCGTTTTACAGGTACCACGTGTGGATCTCGTGGATAAGATGTTAGAAGGAAGTGGAGCCCCTGGCGCCCGAATCAAGGGGGATTATATACTAGTAGAAAACAAGACCCTCTTTATTGAATTCATTGCCCGAGAAGCGGCTAGCATCAAAAAATCGCGTTCTTCCCTCCTAGAGCAAAAGGAGCGGGGAGCGAAAGAATCAGTGCCAGTTATATCCGCTAGGAACGCAACTCCAAGCGTGAATATCACCACCGAATTCGAATCCCGGATCTCTGCAGCAGAAGCAAAAATCGTAGCGGCCAAACGTACGAGTGATGGGGGAGATGACGCGTCCGCATTGCAACTCCTTGATGAAGTAATTCAACAATTCTCAGATATTAAAAAATCCGCGAAAGCAGCGAAGGTGCGTAACCTAGAACCCCAAATAATCAGCGGACTAAATCGGATTTCCCGGTTGCGCAGGGATATAAAAGAGAATATAGCTGGTGCTGCGCTTGAAAAAAGTCTCACTATGGGGGAAGAAAAAGTCTCCGCGACCCAAGATGCCATAGCAAGAGGAGATGACGTGTCTGCTCAGCGAATCCTCGTCGATGCAAGTCAAATGTTCGCCGACATTCAAACTGCTACGAAATCCCAAAAAATAACGAGATTCGACAATCGTGTTGCCGTTGGACTGGAAATTATCAACCGATTGCGCGGGGAAATTCAAGCGAGGGTTGCAAGGGTTACGAACATTGCACTCGAAGAGCAAGTGGTCAGTGCCGAAGCAAAGGTCAGCGGGGCGCAGGAGGCGATTGCGAAGGGCAACCAAGATGTCGCCACGAAACAACTCGAAGAAGCGATGTATCTCTTCAAAACCTCGCGGGAATCGATGAAGGGCAATGTTAATCCAGATTTAGGTACCCGTGTCACGAACGGCACCCAAAAAGTCACTAATATGCAGAAAGACTTGAAGGTTAAAGCCAAATTGACCAACGAGGCCGCTAAAAAACTCGAAAAAACA
>MBAA01000037.1:19656-20987 GCA_001940655.1 Promethearchaeota archaeon CR_4 | reverse complement strand
ACCACGCGGGCTAAGGCGGAGGAGTGTATGACCGCCAAGAACTACCTATCAGCTGCAAAACTGTTCGAGAAAGCTACCGAGTTCGCCCGCCAATCCCTCGAGTACGCAAAAACCAAGGGAGACGTAAATATGGAATTTCAACTCGCCGACACGATTTCTTCCATTAAATTATGCGGGTTAAAAGCTTACGATGCGTGGGGAGCAGATCTTTTCGCGAACGGCCAATCCAATGTTGCCACTCGGCAATTTAATTCTGCTACTAAGGCACTCCAGAAAGCTCAAGAAATCAACGTCACCACGCGACATCTAGCAGAAGAATTATCGGATCAATCTCTTATCGCGAAACTTGATGAGGTGGACGGAACGATTGTCCGCTTGTTGAAGAGCCTGCCGGTTGTCGAACTCGTAGCGAAAGCTATGAGCAAACTCGGAGAGGCAAAGACTTTCCTCGAGCAGTGTAATGCTCCGGAAGCGAGTCATTCCTGCGATGCTGCCCAGAACTACATTGATCAAGCCTCACCCCTCATCGGCACCCTGGAGGATCCTGACTGCGTGGCAAATTACAAGACAACTATGGAAAACGTATCTATAACTCGCTTGGCCGCATATCGCATGTGGACAAAGACTATCTTGGAAAGTCAGGCGCCTGCAGAAATGCTAACTAAGGTCCTTGAGCTTGACCAAACAGCACGCCAGATCGCAGAAAAGAGTGGCAACGTAACAACTATAATCGAGGTGGATGCCGAGATAACCACCACGCGCACCCGCCTGGACGTTTCCCGTATCGAGAACATTATTAACCGCGCCCGGCGCAAAGTCGAGGCGGTGCGCTCGGGTGTGGAGGAGAATCCCGCTAAAGCAGCGAGTGACGTGTCCGAGGCCATTAAAATCTATGACCAAGCCATCGCGATCGCCCTTGAGAGAGAACTGGTGAACCAAAGCGAAAGCATCGGACAGGAAATCCGCGCTGCCGTGCAATTGCTAGACTCCATTAACTCGCGGACTACGACCACTTCCCCGACCCCCGTGAGGGTAAAACCCCCCATCGCCGCGGTTGAGGCAGTCCCGATCAAATCCTATCCAACTAAGCCATTGGCGGGACAGGTGTGCCTCCAATGCGGCCAACCAGTCCAAGTGGGCTGGAAGAAGTGCCCATATTGTAAAGCTGACTTGCAGAGATTCTGCCCCACCTGCGGCAAACCCCTCGATCTCGCGTGGCAGCGGTGCCCGTTCTGCGGGGAAGCAGATATCTACCCAATCCCACCCCCCGACCAAAAATGAGGCGTTGAAGTAATTTCATGCCCCTTACTATTTTCCATTCAATCTTCGCG
>MBAA01000037.1:19400-19630 GCA_001940655.1 Promethearchaeota archaeon CR_4 | reverse complement strand
TGGCGGGATGGACATCACCCCGGTTCCTCCCAAACTAATTCCTCCCGCGAGGTCTGGTGAAAGAAATTGGGGCAATTCTTGTGGAAACTGGGTGGTGGTTGGCGCTGGTCTTGCGGTAGGTTGTGGGATTGGTGTGAATGGGGGTACAATGCGTGTCTGAGGTTTCGGGAACGCACTATGCAGGGAACGAGGCAATCCTGAGGGAGTTGGTAGCGGATTATGTTTCAACG
>MBAA01000037.1:18993-19303 GCA_001940655.1 Promethearchaeota archaeon CR_4 | reverse complement strand
TCCCGTGACCGTGATGGGGAATTCATTACTCTTGATAGAAGGGTCACAACTAAGAGTGGCCTGGATTGTATATACCCCGGGTTCATCGTAGAGGTGTTCCACGTAAAATGTGTAACTAGATGGATCTGAAAATTCTTCTGCTTCCCCCCTGCCCCAGTCCATCTTAACGGAATGGCAATCCGAGAACATACTGATATAAACCCTCATTGTAAGTCGAGAACCGGCCGGAATGGTATTATCCGACGTTGGGGTGCAAGTACAAGATGAATAATACAGATCCAACGCGGACGCAGGTTTGACGAAAAAGAGA
>MBAA01000037.1:18843-18984 GCA_001940655.1 Promethearchaeota archaeon CR_4 | reverse complement strand
CCATCAATGGTCGCGCCACGTGCCGTTGGCGAACCCCCTCAACTTCGCCAAACGATCATTCAATTGATTGGCATGACGGTACTTATTGAAATTCTGTTCATCGTTATTGGAAATGTTGCGGGCGTCCTGAACTCCGGTGGA
>MBAA01000037.1:18492-18754 GCA_001940655.1 Promethearchaeota archaeon CR_4 | reverse complement strand
AAGGACATCCGAATTACTGGCCCAACTCACGACAACAATTAATAAAATTAACACTCCTGAAGAAGGCAGCGTGGCTGTTCCTGCTTGCTGTTACAAGACTGCCGAACCCATCATTAAAAACTTCACTCCATTCGGCCAACTAATCATCACGCGGGAGAACCTCGCGTTCATTCAAGTGCCAGGGAGATTGCCCATTAAGATCTTTACCGGCGCGATTGATTATTCTCGGAATCTTGCAGAAGGCTTGCAGATGCCGGGGAGT
>MBAA01000037.1:18084-18442 GCA_001940655.1 Promethearchaeota archaeon CR_4 | reverse complement strand
TATCGGTCTCCCACCCGCGCTCCGCAGGGTGGGAGGAATCCCTTTCCTGAAAATACGATTTACTACCAATCACGTACTGGAACAAACTCAGAGTTTTACCTCGTTGGTGCAGGGTAACCCCGAGCAGGAAAAGATCCTTGGAATCATCGTGCAAGCAATTACATTGTGGAAAACCGGATCCAGCACGGTTGCGCCGTCTCGTGCAAAAATTCCCGAATCTCAAGCAGTCTCACAAACGCCAGCATCTGGGTTGACTTGTAAGAGTTGCGGAACCTCCCTCGATCCTGCTTGGGTAGCTTGCCCGACTTGCGGAGCAGATATTAGATCCACCTGCCCGAATTGCAAGGCCCCAGTCGAC
>MBAA01000037.1:17880-18044 GCA_001940655.1 Promethearchaeota archaeon CR_4 | reverse complement strand
GGTGATCGCCACGTGGACACGCTCGAGGATGTCACGAGCAAGGGCGAACGAGTCCGTCGAAATCTCACGCACGTTCGCGAACACGTAAAAGGCGCCCGCAGGGGGGAGGCAATGTACTCCTGGCAACGCGTTAAGCCCTTGAACCACAAGGGTACGACGTCGCG
>MBAA01000037.1:16736-17823 GCA_001940655.1 Promethearchaeota archaeon CR_4 | reverse complement strand
CGTGCTGGGAAATAGAGGGGGGGCAGATGAAGAAATTCTGCTGGATTTTGACCATCTCGTCCACGAGAGAGGCAGGGGCACAGGCATATCCCAACCGCCACCCCGTCATCGCATAAAACTTCGAAAAACCATCCAAAAGCACTGTCCTCTCCCGCACATCCGCGAGGGCAGTCACACTTGGCACCTTGAGGTTGTCGTATGCAATCCCCGCGTATATCTCATCCGAGAGGATCCAAAAATCGTGTTCCGTAGCAAGGTCTGCGATGGCGCGGAGGGTCTCCTCAGAATTGACTTGACCCGTGGGATTACTGGGGGAATTGAGTAGAATCGCCCTAGACTTGCGTGTTATTCTCTCACGGATCGCCTCTGACGTCAAGTCAAACCGGTTTTCCTCGTATACGGGAACCCGGATCACCCGACCTTGGAAAAATCCTACAAAGTTCTCGTAACACGGGTAACCGGGGTCACAAACGAGCACTTCGTCTCCAGGATTGAGGATAGCCCCGAGCGCCATCAAAAAAAGGGGACTTGTACCCCCGCTCACGAGAATCTCGGATGCAGGGTCGAAGATAACCCCACGGGTGTCTTGATTAAAGGAGCTAATCTTGTCCCGCAGCTCGGGAATCCCCCGGGAGTGAGTGTAGTGGGTAGCTCCCGCGCGAATTTGCTCGCACGCGGTATCCCTTACGAGGGGGGGCGTGTCAAAGTCTGGTTCGCCAATCTCGAAATGCACGACATCGATACCTTGGCGTTCGAGGGCGAGCGCCTGCTCGAGAACCGTCATTACCATGAAAGGTTTGATGGACTGTGATCGGCGAGATAGTTGTGGCATCAGATAGGCCAAATTTCCGCCATATTAAAAGAAATGGTACCTGAGGTACCAGGAGGACGCGATATCCTAAGAGGTTCCCGCGTCAGGATTACTTCAGGAGCGACTCGATGCGTTTGAGCTCGGTCTTGACAATTTCGGTGATTTCGTCTACTTGTTGAATCTCCTGTTGGTATACTGATTCTTTTTTCGTGATGACAGTGCTATCGGGGGGGGAGATTCTATCGAGATCTTGCAGGACTTTCTCGGTTGCGTGCA
>MBAA01000037.1:16454-16680 GCA_001940655.1 Promethearchaeota archaeon CR_4 | reverse complement strand
CAACCTTTCCTTTCGAGGACTGGCTTAACACTTTGACCACGTCATTGAAATCCACATCTAGAAGTTCGCAGATTCGCAATACGGGTACGGATCCGCTCCCGTGGAACGCTTCTTTGATGGCGATCTCTTCAATTTCCTCAGCCGGTACTTCCTTCTCTTGAGTCGTGTCATACTTGTCGGACACGGAACGGACGGTATTATCCACGCGAGACGTGTCCGGAACTAC
>MBAA01000037.1:12010-16437 GCA_001940655.1 Promethearchaeota archaeon CR_4 | reverse complement strand
TCTGAGAAAAGAACCTCTTGTGCTCGTCCTGCAACTTTTTCATAATCTCCGATTGACCTAAAGAATCCTCTTTGTAGGTCACTTCGAGCTGGAGAGGACCAAATCGGACGCCACCAAGAGACCGCGCGAAATATTCATCCCCGTCCCGCATAAATTGTAGGTATTCTTGAACATCCTCGCCCCCGACTGGGGCAAATAAGACGCCCTTCTTTCTATCCAATTGAGGTAACAACCGTTTTAAAGTATCTTCTGAAATCGTGCCCGTCACGAGAATTTTCTGCCATGGACCCAAATTGGGCAAACCTTCGAGGGGAGACCCGTGGTACACGGACACAGTTTCGTCGTACCCGGTCTTTTTAAGATTTTCTCGCGTGATGTCCGCGATTTCTTGGTTTGCCTCGAGGATGAAAATTTCTCCTTCCATCGTCATAAAGCTCGCGAGCGCTGCGATATATCCGGACTTTGCCCCAAGGATGAGTAAATTGTCACCATCTTCGAGTCCGAGAGCCTGGAGCATAATGCAAATCATGTGGGGGGCGGAGATCGTCCGGACATACCACCCTTTGTGATAGAACGGGAGGGGTTCATCGTTGAACAACCGATCTTCTCCGACTAAGTTCTTTGGTAGGAATTCACGCAAGGGGACTTCTTGAAATGCCCAGATCAGGCGCCGATCCTTCAAGATCTCCCTTTCCATGAGGGCATCGATGAGCTCTTGGCATTTATTTTCGGACAACACACTCACGTCAGAAGACTTAGGTGAATTTCTAATTTTATGGGTTTTGCAAAGTGGGGTATTATGAGATCAGGTTCCTTGATCCTTTGACTCGAGCGTTCGATGATGGAAAGCTCGAAAGAGTTCTGTTGAAAAATCGATCTCGGCAAACTCGTCCGGAACATCCGTGCTCAGGATCGCATTGACTTTGTCCGCCACGATATCCTCCCGAATCCGCTTGTATTTGAGAGTCGAGGACTGCGTGAAACAGGCTGGATCACAATACAAAAATGGATCTTGCTCCGATGTGTCTCCCAAGATCTGATATTTCTCTATGAGTTCAGGAGGCACTTGCACGCGAGAGATTTTAAAACGGTCGAAAGGATAGACTCGGCAACCAGTGGGACGGTATTCGTAGATGAGACACCGGTTTTGTGGTTTGGAATTCGCGTAAAAAATACATGATTCATCTAAGATCTTTAAGTCTGGATTCAACTTAGAAAGTGCGTGATCCATCTGTAGATATGCTTGAATTAGAATAGGTTCATCCTGCATAGTCTCGGGTAATGCTTGCAGTGTCTCGTACCACTCCCGCTTCGAGGGGATGGCATAAGACAGGTTCCCCCACTCGTCTTCTTGGGGAAATATGCAACATAATGGTAAAAAGCCTCCCCCGTTGATCATGCGCTCGATGTCGTTTGGGTACACAAAAGTGCCCATATCTTGCGTGAAACAACAGCGTCCGCAATCACTACACGAAAAAGACACGGTTCGGTCGATGACAACTACCTTATGTTCCTCAAATTCTCGGAACACATTTTGGAAAACTTGGCGGTAAAAACTCAACCATTCTTTTATGGGGTGGGGGAGCAAAGGCATTTGAATTCTAAAAATTCAAATGAGCCCATAACTTTTTTGCATCTAACTTCGGAAAACATTTTCCAGAGATCTGTATGCCCATCCGTATCCGCTGGTTTCAAGGCAAGCATCTTGGTGTCGCATTCATCCTTTTTGGGATCGCCGGCCTATTCCAAACGTTGTTTATCTTTCATGGCCAATATCTTTCAGGGGTAGGTTCGACCCCAGTAGTAACGCTAATCCCAATTATAGCTACAATTTGCATTGGTTATTCCGCCGCGATTCTTTTCGAGGCTCGGTCACAACGTTCAAGAGACAACCAGTTTCGGAAGGGATACAAGAACAAGGGCGGTAAACTACTTCAGAGCGATTTAATCTTCCCTGTAGTCTTACCCTTAACCATTTTTGGAGTAATCTACTTGATCGCTTTCGCAATTGCGATTTCAGCAGGTACTCCAATGGTAAGTTTCCTAATTGCCGAAAATTCTGCGGCCATAGGGGTTCTAATAGTTGCTAATCTTTTGGGTATCCGGATCGCTCCCAACGTGAAACGTTATTAAGAATTTCACACATTTGAGAAGACGAAACCCGGTTATTCCCAGAATATGCACTTCTGAGACCTTTCTTGCAGCAAAAGTCTTTTTACCTGTAGTCGACAATTATAGCATGGATTGAAGACTAATGAATCCCGAGGCAGATAACGGACGCTCCCGCGATTGTGTTCACTACAAACCCGTGGAGCAGCGCGACAAGTGTTGCACGAAAGAACTTAATCCTAAATGCTTCATGGAGTTCGAGCAGGCGGAATTTTTTGCAGAGAATCCCCAAAAATTCAAATCGAGCGAAGAAACACTAAAGCAGGTTTATAACTGCGTTCACTGCAACGCCTGCGAGACCTCAAACAGTCGGTACACGCTCAAACGCAAGCTTCACGCGGATGGTTTTCAATCCGATGACACGCTCGCGATGGTAGAATGCTTCAAACAATACGGGTATCCGTTTAATCGTTCCAAATACCGGGTCAAGATTCCCCCAAACGTCCCGAAAGAGAATGACACCCTCTTTTTCCTCGGGTGCTTGAGCGGCATCAAACTCCCAGAGTTTACATTGCATGCCATCGAATACTTGCAGAGTAAGGGCGTAGATTTCACCATCCTCGACAAGGAAACTTGTTGCGGCATTCCCCTCCTGGACTCGGGCGAAACGGAGATATTGGCCAAGTGCATTCAAACTAACACGGAACTCTTCAACGCGCGATTCAAGAAGATTATCTGCTTGTGTCCCGCCTGCTATGACGTCTTCCTCAATTACTACAAGGGGTTGGAACCGGAGATCATCTTCATCGCGGACTTATTCGAACCATTACGGGTGAAGCGGGTGGAAACCGTGAGCGTCCAGCATTTGTGCCAGATGGAATATCGCGGGCGGCCCGACCTAAGCAAGAGGGTAGACCACATCCTGCAAGCGAGTGGTTACCGTGTTATGGAGAATGAGAAACTGTGGTGCTGTGGGGGCGGGATGGGCATAATGCATATCCCGAAGACTATTGACGCTGTCGCCCGCATCCGCATTCATGACTTCCACGGGGAGATTATCACGACTTATTGCGTCAGTTGCTTCCAAATTTTGCGAGATTACGCTAAGAAAGAAAAAATCACGCCACGACTCGTGGACACGTTCAAATTATTGACGGAATAGAGAAGAATAATGTCAATAGGAACAATATTTTTTTGGAAATTAGATCTCAAAATAGCGCTCTTCTCTCGTGTCCTCGTGTAAAATTACCTTTTTAACAAATTGTACCCCGGGATGGTTTTTAGGGGTAGTAGGGGTGACGGAAAGAGGAGAAAGCTCGTTCTGGAACGCCTCAAGTACCGCGTGTTGTTCTTGGATCAGCTCCTTTTGTAATTTTACGTTGAGGGCGAGCTTCGCATTTTCGTTCCGCATTTGCTGCAATTGTTTCATTAATGACTCAACTTGCCGGGCATCTGGATCAGGGGTAGTCCCCCGATTCTTGGTTTCTTCCAGTTTTTCCTTTAATTCAAAGGTGGTGCTTTCCTGCTTTTTCAATTCGAGATCCTTCGCAGCTAATTCCGCGTGGAGTTTTTCAACTTCATCTTTGATATTGCCAAAAGCTTGAGATGAGTTTAGCTCAATTTCGAGTTCCAAAATTTTAGCGTCTTTCTCGAGCATAATTTCTTCTCTCGCGATTAAATTATCGCGAGTACTTTGGAGTTCCTCTCGAAGCTTGCTCACATCTTGTTCTGTGACTTCGACCTTGGCCAGGGCCTTATTTTTTTCTTCTATGGCCTGAGTTTGCGCCTGGACTAACGTTTCCTTCTCAGCGAGGGTAACGCGAATAATGCTCATCTCGGAATTCGTTCGCTGTACGTCCTGTGAAGCTTCAGTGAGTTGGTTTCGAAGGAAATTTAGATCGTTTTTAAGCCTGTTGACTTCGATGAATTTGGTCTCGAGGAGTCCGTCCTTCTGGTTGATTTCCTCCCGCATTTCCTCTAGGCGTTGTTTCAGGAAATCCACGTCTGGGGGGGAGTCGCTCGTGATAGTCAATTTTACCGCTTGGTCTTGAAGAGCTTTCTCAAGGTTCGCAATCTGTTGCTTCTGCTTCTCAACCAGCTCGATTAATCGCTCAACTTCTTTCTGTCTTTGTATGGCATCGTTCTCGCTTGCGGCCACGGCACGGATGATGTTCTCGAGGTCTTTGTCGCCCATAAATATCCCTTTTTGCGACTTGTTTGATCTGGGGTAATGTTAGCTCCAATTTTTTATGCAACGCACAATTACATAATAGTGTCGGGACGTATATAGCTTTTAGGTTTGTGGGAAAAAATCCACC
>MBAA01000037.1:9166-11971 GCA_001940655.1 Promethearchaeota archaeon CR_4 | reverse complement strand
GATATACCACGTGTTTCTTAGAATGACTATCAAAGCTATCGACAAAAAAGGATTTTCAAGTTCAATTAAAAATTCAAAGGAAGGCAGATTTCGACTTCCGTGCCTTTATCGGGACCTTCTGATCGTATGGTAAAATTTCCCCCGTGTTGTTCAACGATGCGGCGACTAATGTAAAGACCAAGACCTGAACCTTGAACCGCTCGTTTTCTTTCCTGCCGTGTATAAGCTTTCCCGAACGAAACTGTTGCTTCTGCGAGCTCCTCGAGCGTGAATCCATACCCCTCGTCAACGACTTGTATCTTGAACATCCTCCCGCTATCGGCTTCCATAAAATCTGTCTTCACGATTACCCGAGCATGTTCTGGGGAGTATTTTACTGCATTGGAAAGGAGGTGGACGAGGACTTGTTCCATACGTCGTCGGTCAATGAAAAGGGGCGCAATAGGGATAGTTTCAATTATGAGACCTACATCTTTTTGAGCGGCAAGATATTCTACTGCTTGAACAGCATCCTCGAGAATCTCGTTGAAATCTACGCGAGTTCGGATTATTTCCAATTTTCCACTTTCTACACGCCCCGCATCCAAGAAATCATTAATTAGGTTGTCAATCCGTTCCGCATTGCGCACAATACTCTCGAGGTCGTCAAGATCGAAATTCTCGTCCAAACTCTTACGATCCTTTTTTGCGGCATATAGGAGGTCAGCCCACCCGAGAATTGATGTAAGTGGAGTCTTGATCTCGTGGGCTGCTTGAGTGATGAGATTCGACTTGAGCTCGCTAATTTGGACGGCATTTTCGAGGAGCGTCTTACTTACTTGCTCGATTTGCCGTAGTCTCTCTTCATCAATCTTCCGAGCAGTTATATCTCGGGCGAAACTGATTATGGAGGTCACTTGCCCGTCCTTGAGTATTGGAGTTGAGATCGACTCGAACACAACTTTCTGGCCAGTCTTGCTTTTCATCTCGTAAATTAATGGTTTGTCTTGCATCCCGGTCATAGAAGGCATTTGCTCTTTCAATTTTTCCGCACTCGGACTAAGAAATACGGGAACTTCCCAAAACAACTTCCCGACCATCTCTTCGGGTTTATACCCAAGGATCTTTTCAACGGAAGGAGAAAAGCTTAACAAACGACCTGTAGCGTCCATCACTACAATTACATCAGACGCGTGTTCAAATAACAGGCGATATCTCTCCTCGCTTGCCTTGAGAGCTTCCTTTCTCGCAGCTTCTTCAGTCACATCTCGCGAAATTTGACAAAGTATATACGCGTGATAAGTTTGAATGGGGAATGATGCTAATTGAAAAACCCTCTCTACCCCTCCCTTTGTGCGAATTCTCACATTTAAGTATGGGGTATTCCAAGAAATACTGCCTATTTCGAAGGATCGTTTTAAATTTTCCCGAATCCAATTATTTGCGGTCTCTGATTTGTCCGTTTCAACCAATAATTTATCCCAAATATCCCAAATATATTGGCCAAAAACTTCTTCACGGGACCATCCCGTTATCCGTTCCTGCCCTTGGTTCCATTCCAAGATCTTACCATGGTCATCAGCGAGAACAATACCATCATAAGACTTTTTGACGATACTACGATATTTTTTTTCAGATTTGCGGAGCTTTTCTTGGAGTAGAAAACGATAGATTTCAATCCCACATTGTTTACCCACTATCTCTAAGAGTTGCCGTTGCTCTTCCGAAAAGACAAATTTTTTTCTGCAAGCAATGTTTAGTGTTCCAATGACTCCGACTTCACACGTCAAGGGGATACTAACGAAACCAATTATCCCCATATCTTTCTTGAGGGGAAATTTCTCACTGTAATTTTCAGAATATAAGGGTTTATTTTCTTTGAAAATTTGATTGTAAGGGGAGATGTGTATGTCTATATTAGAAACTTTTTTCAGGGTACTGTCACTTATACCGAAGGAGTATTGTAGATCTGCTTGACCCTTCTCCCAATTAACAAGATAAATTCCCCCACTGTCAAATTGAAAGAAATTACAAATAATATGGAAAACACGTTTTAAGAATGCTTGGAGATCGGTTTCTTGAATAGATAAGGTAGCAATTTGATTAATAACGTTAAAAAACGAATAGATCGACGTTCTTTGTCGCTCCATTTTCAGAATGACGAGGTTATTACCGTCTATGCCATCTATCTCATTGTCTTCATTCTCCATTTATTCAGAACTCCACATCCCCTCGCGACTCTATTATATTTAAAGGTTTTTTTTAGTCGCCGTGTATCTACATATCTTCCACATTTCTCCCCTAAACTTGTTTTCTTGCCTACGATTATGCAATAACAGAAAAAAGTTACTTGTTTAACTAGTTGTTCACAGTGGGGTCTTACCATCTTTCGGTTGAGATGCCATAATAATTGAGGATTCAGAATCATTTAGGTTATACTAGATTGTTGGATACAGAATAATACAATAGACATTATCCTTTTATAGAGTAGTCACACCATATTATACAACGGGTTAATGAAATGTAATACCGCCCGGACAAAGAAGGATGATTGCATTATAAAGTATTGCAAAGTTGGTTATAGGAATACTTTACTTGCATTTAAAAAAAAAGATGGGTGTTTAAACATGTATTACCAAGCGACCAAAAAGGATCAGCTATTTTTTGACGAACAAAGGTATAACAGTCTAGCTTTAGAAACCCCGTCCGAGCTGAAAGTGGATTACAAAATCATCAATGTTGTGGCGATGGGGGTGCTAAGCTTGGTGGAAGATAGTATTGATCTTGCGAAGATCGAGGCAATTATTCCAGTGAAACACCCAAATT
>MBAA01000037.1:7304-9083 GCA_001940655.1 Promethearchaeota archaeon CR_4 | reverse complement strand
CGTGGTGTGTTTTTGATTTTTGGCAATTCCAAAATCATCTACTTGGGATGCAATTCATTAACCCACTTAGATTCCACCATAAACACGTTAGTGAAAGAACTTTACGAGACTGGACTTGTGGAGTAAAAAAATTTTTTTTTGTTTTTGATATCCAAACTGAATCTTTATAATTTCCTTTTCATCGTCTTCATTAACTTTTCTTTTGGTTTAGTGAAAGTAATTTAAAAAAAGCATGAAATAACAGAATTGGGCGCCTAGGGAGTTTTCTTGATTTGGAGCATCCCTTGGATGTGATATAATTGGAGCGTATATTCCATGCGAATTGCACCTTGGGAATCCTCAAGCTGGATCGCTCCTTTTACTCCTAATTCAACGAGAGCGGATAAGAATTTCCGACGCGATTCAATGTAAATTCGAAGATCGTCTGGAACTTTAGGATGAAAAATAAGATAACCGGATGGACTCAAGACCGCCGCATCATCAATATTCCAGCACCCTCCTTGCAAGTAAAGCTTGGTGGCGACCGTACCCTTGTGAATGTCAATATTGATTTTTTTATAAAACTCAGTCGAAGCGGTGAGTAAGTCTGGTTGATTTTGGAAAATCTCAATATTTTTGTCGATGACGCCCCGAATAAAGTTGGGTAACAACCAGTTCGCTTGGAGTGAAGGTTCAACGCAGATTTTAAAGCTTTGGTAATCAATATTGATGTTGATCATATTGACTGAGGATTTATCTGAAAAAGTAATAAGTTGTAATTCCTTATTCTTGATTTCCTTGGAAATCACATCAATGGCACTGAAGAACCCACTCGTAATTTCTACAGGATTGCGGTAATTTGCTTGAAACGATTCATTCGCGATGAAGGGGATTCCGTTAGTATCCATCACCATTATATTACAATAGTTGATTTCACTGGAGTTACCATCCCCACCAACGATATCTTCGCGAGATATGTCAGGAATCACCTGGAATTTTCCTTCAACTTCCATGCTTTGGAATTTTTGATCCGCATCTCCTTAATATAAATGTATTAATCTGTATTGCAAAATCGCTGTGGTTGACTACTTCCCACATTCATAAAATTTTTGGCTGCCACTGCCGAATATACACTTAGGTATGAGTCGATAGAAGGAGTGGTATGGAGTCTGTAGGGTAGATGAGAACCTGTGTCTCAAATACCCATGAGCATATAAAACCAACCGAGATGTTCGAAACATATGGGAAAAAAATGCGTAATCATGGATGACGCAAAATTCATGCGTGGAATATTGCGGAAAATCCTCGAAGGTGAAGGATATGAAGTAGTTGGAGAAGCTGCAACCGCGGATGAAGGCATTAAGATCTATCAAGAGCTCAAACCAGATTTAATTACAGCAGATATTTGCATGCCGAACAAGTCTGGCATTGAGGCTATAAAAGAGATTATCAAAATCGATAAAAAAGCCCGGATCTTGGTCTGTAGTGCATTAGGGCAGGAGCTCTTGGTGATGGAAGCGATCCAACTTGGTGCCAAAGACTTCATCGTGAAACCGTTTAAGAAAGAGAAAATCGTTGAGACTGTCAAGAAAGTCCTCATGAATTAATAGATAAAGACGATTTTAGTCACACATAAACGGTTTTCGAAGGATATTTAAGCATATTCCAACCAAAAGAGGAAATTCAGGTTAGATTCAAAAGGGTGTTGATTCCAACGTCAAAATCCGGGTCTGAGATCAAAATCTTCGTAGTAGATGATTCAGTGTTCTTCCGAACCAATATTACGAAAATCCTCGAAGA
>MBAA01000037.1:6282-7282 GCA_001940655.1 Promethearchaeota archaeon CR_4 | reverse complement strand
GGGTTAGCGCGAAATGGGATAGAGGCTTTAGAGAAACTCCAACGTATAAGACCGGACGTCATCTTGCTAGACTTTTTCATGCCTAAAATGGACGGACTTGAATTTTTAAAGAAACTTATGGAAAAATCCCCGACTCCCACCATCATCATTACCGGAGCAGATAAAGAAGAATACGCGGATCTTTATTTTGAAGCACTTCGCTTGGGTGCATTCGATATAATTACCAAACCCCAGGGTGGAGATGCACTGAATTTGAGTAAAATAAAGAATGTTCTTAACGACCGTATCCGATACGCAGCAAATGTTACACCACACATAATTGTTGAATCCCCAACCCTTATTTCTCCAAAAACAAGAACATCTGAGACTCCTTTATTTGAGAAAAGTTCTCGAATTTCAAACGCCCTAAATAAGTATACGGATTACCTCCTCATTATAGGAGCCTCTGCTGGAGGACCAAAAGCGGTCTTTCAGGTCTTTTCCCAACTTCAATATATGCCTGGTTTAGCAATCTGTGTAGTTCAACATATGCCAGAAGAGTTCACGAAATCATTTGCCCAGCGGATTGACAATAATTCAAAATATCGTGCAAAAGAAGCAGAGAATGGAGAAATTTTGAAGACCGGATGGGTCTATGTCGCCCCAGGAAATCGCCACATGGAACTCACCGAGAATGAAGATGGTTTCAGTATCGAGATAAATCAGAAACCCCGAGTGCACGGTTGTCGGCCATCTGTCGACATTTTCATGAAATCTGCGTTACGAGTATTTGATCCGCAGAGAATTATTGGTGTTATTTTGACAGGCATGGGTGATGATGGTGCCGCGGGCTTGTTATTGATTAAAGAACGTGGGGGAACCACCATATCCCAAGATAAAAATACCGCGGAAATCTGGGGAATGCCAAAGAAGGCAATAGAATTGGGTGCAGTCCAACATGTGTTACCCCTCACAGAAATCAGTCCAAAATTAAATGCAATCCTCAATCGTTGAAAAGGAG
>MBAA01000037.1:2171-6116 GCA_001940655.1 Promethearchaeota archaeon CR_4 | reverse complement strand
ACAACGAATGTAACGACTGCCGATGACTCAGAAGAAGATAAAGATGAAAGTTTGCGCAAAACTCGAATGCGTGAAATTTTTGAACAATATGGATTAGAAGAAATAAATTCTAGCCAGATAAATTTTGAAGATAAATCCCAGAAATATTATAATATTGCCATCAATCTGGTCGAAGATGTTAAACTCAAAACTACTCGTGTTCTGGTCATTATAAAATACCTGATTGGTAGTGAATCCGCGATCGGCAAAATCATCCAATCATCCCCGTCAATTTTTGACCTCGTGGAAGGAAAATTCGGCCTTGAATTTAACTTCCTCTTCCAGTCATCGAGTACTTCTGCGAAAATCAAGGATCGCATAAGTCTATCCGATGAGATATCAAGTGTAAAAGTGCAAGAAATGGACAGGGAAACCGCAAAGAAACTAGTCGAACGCACTGAATCTGAAGTCCAGATCCAGAAAGACGTGCAAGAATTCAAGAAAGCTACTAAGATCTCGAATATTCGCGTTGAAGTAAATAAGCTCGATGAATTGATGGAAGTCATCGGGGAATTACTAATTAACACGAAGCAGCTCCAAGAAGCAACTTCTCAGAACAAGATAATCGATACAAAAAATCAAATCCAAGTAATCCAAAATCTCGTACTAATTTTACAGGAAACTATTCTCCAGATGCAACTCGTCCCGGTGAATATGATTTTCCGGAGATTCCCGCGCATGATGCGATCTTTGAGTCAACAGGAAAATAAAGATGTCAAATTGACCATTACTGGTGCGGAGATGCTTGTCGACCGAAAAATCTTGGACGAAGTTAATGAAGCACTGGTACACCTACTCCGGAATGCCGTGAGTCACGGAATTGAGTCGAGCCGGGAACGTATCGCTAAAAAGAAATCTGAGGGGGGGAACATTATCCTTACCGCTCGCCAAGAAAAAAATATGCTCGCCATTGACGTTACGGACGATGGGAAAGGAATTGATCCAGAAAAAGTCAAGGCAACCGCTCTTGAACAAGGACTGATTAGCGAGGGAGAGGCCGAGCATTTCACCCAAGCAGATGCATTCAATATCATTTCCACACCGGGATTTTCAACCATGCGTTCCGATGAGATTTCGGAAGTCTCAGGACGGGGGATGGGTGTTAATATAGTCCGAGAAAAAGTGGAGAAGCTTGGTGGGATTCTCAATATCTCCAGCGAGGTCGGTTTGGGAACTACTTTTACAATGCTCTTGCCACTTTCGATGTCAATTATCAAAGCATTATTGGTTCGCGTAGGTTCTGAGAAATTTTCAATCCCCCTAGATGATGTCCAATACATTTACCATCTTAATAGTTCGGAAATTCAGGATGTTAATGGGGTGAAATTCGTGAATAAGCAAGGGGCTAATATCCCGCTATATGATCTCTCCCGAATCTTTAACATCGAAACCTCCAACAAGCAACAACTACTCGACCAGCAATTTGTTAACGTGGTCTTGATAGAACGGGGTAATCGGAAATTCGGTCTTGCAGTGGAAGAATTTCTCGAACAAACTGAAATTGTCGTGAAGAAAATAGAAGAACTAACAAAACACGTGAAAGGAGTCAGTGGTGCCACCATCCTAGCAAATGGAGCTGTATCCCTCATCTTAGATCCGTTCACCATTGTGTCTTCATAAAGAGAGCGTGAGGTCTTGTCGCTATCTAGAAAAAATGTCAAAATGGGTGAGTTAATCATTACCGATAATCCTGAAGATTTGAGTCTTCTTGGTCTGGGATCTTGCATCGGTTTGATTGTTTACGACTCAAATTATAAGTTGTTTGCAGTAGCTCACACTATGTTGCCTGAAATTCACGCTTACAAGGATCGTCCAGGAATTTTTGACCCTACCGTACCCGCCAAATATACGGATGTTGCGGTTAAACTCATTGTCAAGAAATTTAGGGATAATGGGATCGGCAATGGTAACCTCCGGGCTAAACTAGTCGGAGGAGGACAAATCTTTGAACGAGACATTATTCGAGTTGGGGAAAAGAATATTGCATCAGTGAAGAATGAACTTCAAGAAGAAGGCGTAAAGATTGAGAGTGAGCTTGTAGGAGGCAATCAAGGTGTTTCAGTCCTCCATATAAAGAAAAATGGTAAAATTGACGTAAAAAAAGACGGAAAGATCGTTGAAATTTAACTATATTAAAAAGGTGAATATACGATGGGTTTCATAAAAGTATCAAAAAATGAATTGCGTCATAGTACGATTGAAAATCTGATTGGAATGCCCTTAATGCAATCAACGGAGGACCGTTTGAAAGCAGATGTATTCAAACAAGAAGGTCTGACCAATAAAGTTCAACAGAAAATAAAGACGAGAGAAACATTGATTCCTGTGATTATTGAAAAGAATGAACAGTTTGAAATAAATAAGGAGGGTCAGATCACTGAAAGTCTTTTGGTAGGGAGAATATTTCTGAAAAATCCCGGATCGGGAGATAAAATCTGGGACATTAAGATAACGATTTGCGACCCTTCAGACGCAAAAGTTGGAAAGATGTATGCAATTCAAGAGCTCAACCCGCAGGAACAATGGAGTCAGGAATTCCCGTTTGAAAACCCTACTATGCCACCTTTAAAAATTATTGAAAACGTGAGCAGTTTAAATTATGACTCAGAAAAGAAGACACGTGTTTCGCCGATTTTGTTGAAAAACGTTCAAAATTATCTATTCTTCACACTCATAGTAGAAAATACAAGTCCAAATGACATCCACAATTTGGATTTATTCAAGCGTCTCCCCGACACGGTTCAAAAAGTTATGGAATGCAAAGCGGAATCAGGAACTGTTGAATTTGACCGGAGTCACATAACCTGGCACATCGATTCATTACCCCGCGGACGCAAAGTAATCTTGACCTGTAAAACGGGGGTTGAAACAAAACCAACGACCTCCGGGAAAATACAGGTTCAATATGCCATAAATGAAAAATTTGATGACTTTTTCGTTGAGTCATTGACCGGTTTGACACGTATGGGAGATTTCATCTCCATCAAGGAAAAAGACACGAAACCAGGGGTTTGGGATTGCGAGGTAAGTTTCCTGAATAGGAGCGAATTCACAATTCTAATCAACATTTATGACGTGAAACTCAATAAAACAGATGAATCAAGTTTCGTTAACCTTCGCCAACCAATCCAGCTCAATCCTGGAGAAAAACACGATTTTCCAAGCTGGGAGATTACTTCGACAACAAGACCAACCTTCTTCAAACATATGGACTATACGGTCAAAAATGAGAAGAATTTCATCCGAACGGGACGCCTCCAGGTCGAAGAAGTTACGATCAACGTATTGGAAGTAGAGGCGTTTAAAGAATTCAGTCAAACCTCATTCCCCTCTTTCAAAGAAGCCACATTGGATTGCACAATAAAATTAGTCAATTCAAGTACTGTACCCCTCAATCACTTCTATATTCAAGACACCTTCCCTCAGCATTTTATCCCTCCTGTGATTGAGGACATTCAGGTTTCTATTGATGGAAAAACGCTCAATTGGGAAAGGATTAATGCCGTAAGTCAATATCAATCACTCCAAACACAAAGAACGGAATTATTGAACCAATTAGACAAATATATAGAAGAAATGAACGGACTCCAAAAGAAATTAGGGCAAGTTGGCAAAGATCAGTCAAAAGTGGATATTAAAACAATAAACGATCAATTATCCACGACAAATGCGACATTGGAAACCGTGAATAAATCCGTTCAACGAATAAACAACCAAAAAGAAGGACTCTTGAAGAGTATTGCAGAAAAAGAAGACACAATAACGAAACTGAAAAAAGATCTCGATGGAATGCAACAAGAATTGATAGAAACCAAAGAAATGCAGGACATCACTAATACGATAACGAAAGAGACAGAAATACGAAAGAAGTTATCGCAAGAAATAGATTCCATTAAATTAGATATT
>MBAA01000037.1:189-2155 GCA_001940655.1 Promethearchaeota archaeon CR_4 | reverse complement strand
GGCTATCTGAAAGTAAAAACCAACTCACTTCTCTCAACCAAAAAGTTACAAGTCTCACATCCAAGCAGGATGAATGTAAAAAAGTAGAAGGTCAGACTTCAACCGAATTTGAAGATGTAAAGCAAAAACTAAAGGCAGATAAAGCAAACCCAGCACTTTCGGAGAAACAAAAGACTCTAAAAACGAAACTCTCAGAACTGAAAAAAGAACTGGGTCTGATAAAGAAGGACATCGGTAACACAAATTCGGAAATTTCGAAAACCCAGGCCAATCAACGTCAATTAGAAGAAAATGTTGCCACCCTGAAGGAACGAACACAAATACTCCAGAAAGACGCTGATCAGAGAGGGCAAAAAATCAAGAATCTTCAGGAATCAGCGAAGGATGCTCCAAAAGCAGATGTTCTCTCGACAAAAATTGGCGAATTGAATACAAAGTCTAGTGACATAAATACCAAGATTTCCGCTATGAAGAGTGAAATTAAGGGGACAAATGAGAAAATCTCGTCACTTGACGTTGAATTCGATAAAGCTAAGAAAGAAAAAGATGTCCGGGAAAAACAAAAAAATGAATTCGAACAAAAAATCAAATCCAGTACTGATTCCTTATCCCAAAGTACGAAAATCCAAAAAGAAATCGCTGATCTTGAAAACAAGACAGAAGAATTAAAACAAGCAATGGCAAAAATCGATGCTGAAATTACCCAAGTATCTGGGAGCAGCTCGGATTCACGGCAATTAGTGGACTCGTTCGAAACCCAATGCTCGAGACTTGATTTCGTCAGTGTGAATGCACAAATCTTACCTGACAATAAGGATTCTACCACCTCACATGAATTGCATTTAACTTTAATAAATCTCGAGAAAATTTTGAAACCTGTTGGAATCGGGCAAACGCTCGAAATTCAATATCCCTTGAAAACGGTTGGATTAAATCCTAATCTCCAAAATGAATATCGTTTTCCCACAATTATTACTTGTAACTCAATTCCGGTCGCTACTCCGTATAAATTTAACATAGGGCAAGAACATCTCCCGTCCATCGAAATTGAGCACAAACGGCAGCGAATCTCTTTAGGACGGATTGTCGATCATTATGCCGATGCCGGAAAGTTCGATGTTAGTCTGATTGTGAAAAATGAAAGCAATGTCAGCTTGACAGACCTCGAGATTTACGATACCGTCCCGAAAGGAGCGGAACTAGCGAATACAGAATACCCCTTCTCCATTGAGGAGCACTCCCGCCCCGAGCTTAGTAAAGTAGTTTGGAAATTAGACAAATTAAGCGCGTATCAGGAACTCGAAATTAGCTACTTGCTTTCCCTGGCAAGTGGAGAATCTTATAATTTGAACGACATGGATTTATCGTTAAAATGAGGTGAAAATAAAATGGCTTCAATAGCGAGTCCAATTCGCCAAAATTTAGAATATATTTATCCGAAATTAGAATTGGATTGGATTAAGAAAATGATTGACAATTACAACCAAATGCATGATGTGGAGATCCCATCGATTTCCAAAATTAAAGATATGGATGAACTCGATGAAAAAATCTTGAAAATCCTCCATGATGTCTTTGTTACTCGTACACTCCTCTCAAAGTTTGCGATCAAATATCGGTTTCTTAATTTCATAAAATATTCTCAATCTTGGAATCAATTTGAGACCGTGGATGAAGAGGGTCTATTTGGGGAATTACACATTGATTTGATCCTCCGAGATCCTCAGGATAAATCTCTGGTCTGGGTCTTTTTTAACGAGATAATGTCTGACAAAATCTTGCGGGCTTTAAGAGCTACCTGTGCAGAAGTAAGAGGTGCGAAAGCCGATGAAGTTGCAGGAAAAATAGTATTTATATCCGCTAAAAGTTACCGTGAAATTCCGACAGATGACCCGATTACGGTAAGAATCGCAGGAAATAAAAATCAACAGTGGACAGTCCCGTTTGAAATTTGGATAGAAGAGAA
>MBAA01000037.1:0-147 GCA_001940655.1 Promethearchaeota archaeon CR_4 | reverse complement strand
CAATGATGCAGAATTTGCCGGGTTTAATTTTAGCAGCATTAACGACCTAGTAGATGTCATAAAAACGTCATTTGGAGACGGACAATACGAGATTTTACGCGTACCAGGTTTTTTTGGTCAAAAAAGTGCAACGAAGACGTATGATAC
>MBAA01000114.1:22315-22440 GCA_001940655.1 Promethearchaeota archaeon CR_4 | reverse complement strand
GCACAATTTGACCAAACTTGGAGCAATGGGATTTTTTGTCGGAGCGAGCAATTTTAAGGGAGCAAGATCATTTTCCTACAAAACTGAGTATACTTCTTTTTGTTAAATTAACCTAATTTACTAGC
>MBAA01000114.1:21976-22230 GCA_001940655.1 Promethearchaeota archaeon CR_4 | reverse complement strand
CAGAACCAATTGTATTAAATGAGATTATAAGAAAAAAGTTCCAAAATTTTTACGTAAAATTTTTGAACTAATAGATAATGTCCCCAAGATGGCTATGGAATAACACTATTTTTAAAATATTCACAGGTTAATAATACGCCATCAATCTCGTTTTTATAAATTCAATGCCCGAGTCAATATGATTACACATAACACACTATGGTTTGTTGATTTATTCGCAGGATGTGGCGGTTTTTCTAAAGGGATGCTTGAGG
>MBAA01000114.1:19046-21951 GCA_001940655.1 Promethearchaeota archaeon CR_4 | reverse complement strand
TGAAATATGGGATCCGGCCGCAGATACATACGAACGAAATCTCGGGTCACATGTAGTTCGTGGAGATATTCGAGACAATGAAGTATTTAATAAATTAGTCGAGGCAACTAAAGGACACGAACCTTTGGTGGTTATTGGTGGGCCTCCATGCCAAGGATTTTCAGTTGCAGGAAACCGGAACCCACTCGACCCACGCGCCCAATTATGGCGAGAATTTGTTAGATTCGTTAATGCCGTACAGCCACATGCGTTTATAATGGAAAATGTAAAGGGACTCGTGTCTATCAAGCAAATCGATGAAAACTTAAACCTTAAGCGAAAAAAGGAAGTAGAATATGCGGGATGGGCGATCCAGCGCCTGAAAGACCTGAAGCGGTATGGGGCACAACGTGAAATATCTCCGGAGGAACAAAAGGAGTTAGCGAAGTTAGCGGAGAACGTTAATTCTTATAAGGCTAAATTCAATAGTGCCCTTGTTCCCCTCCTGCCCCAGATAATCTCAATGTTCTCTAACGCAAGACCGGGTTATACCGTGCAACATAAGGTTCTCAATGCCGCGTGTTATGGTGTCCCCCAGTTCCGCGAGCGGATTACTATTATTGGAGTTCGAAATCACCTCTATCAACAACTGCAAGATAAGACCGCAGAATCGCTCATTTTCCATCCTCCCCCCACTCATGCAGATCCCAATCGTCAACCGCGCAATGGATTCAAACCCTACGTTACAGTCAAAGATGCGATCAGAGACCTTGCGAATAAACCAGAGAATAGCGTGCCGAATCACGTGTTTATGAAAAGTAAACCGGATTTCGTAGAGAAGATTAGGCAAACTCCCTTAGGCTATTCTGTGTACCCACATTATAAAGATGCATGGTATCGACTCCTCCCCGACCAACCGGCAAAAACTGTAAAAGAGAACCATGGTGGTGTCCATTGTAACCCATGGGTGCCTAGGCCATTATCTCCTCGTGAGTTAGCCCGTTTACAAAATTTCGATGATAATTACATCTTTATTGGGAAGAAATCTGATGTTCTTGTCCAGATCGGAAATGCGGTACCCCCCCTCCTAGCGAAGGCAATTGCTGACCATATTATTAAAGTTGGGGTATTTTCAAATTAAATAATTCCTGTTGAGCAAATCAATTTATTATAAAATTCACGATATATGATGGTTTCCCTTTAGTGGGAGTACGTTTGCTGGTGACTAATCAATCCTCCAATTTTTCTAAATGTAGCACCACAATTTTCACAAATATATGGTTTTACCCCAGTATGGATGCGAAATGAACATTCAACGCTCTTTTTGTCCTAAAAGAATTCCCACATTGTTCACAATTGAAGGGTTTTTCTCCAGAATGAACTCGTATGTGTTCCTTAAACTTTGAGCCTCGTCCTGAGGTCTCGTCCTGAAAAATACTGCCTGTGCTTCTTTTAGGTGCAAAATTTTTTAGCACCTTCGTAGCAAGCTTATGCTAATTGTAAATTTTCTTTTCGTGGTGAGTGATTCGATTGGTATTCGTGTATGAGGAACTTCAATTATTCCTAGTTATCCCAAAGGTACTCGAAGGAATCATCTCGTTAATAACAGCCATTATCGTATTTCGCAAGTCAAAATACATCGTAAACCGGGCGTTTTTCCTTGCCTTCCTCGCGTGGAGCATCGGGGCTTTCCTTGATGGCACTATGTACCTCATTGCAGCCAATAGCGAGTTTGATTTGTTTGTCGCGAATATTCTACGCGATTTCGCGATGGCATTGTCAAATGTGACCTGTTTTGCACTGTTTTTCGCAGTCCTCGTGATTACGAGGGGAAAGTCTGAAGTGGTCTCGACAAAGATGATTGCCTTGATTATTTCTCTTTTCCTCGTGATCGTCGTAGTAACAGACATTGGGGATTACCTCGCGGTCGTTAATACAACAACTGGGGCAGTAATACCTGCTGTAGACCTCCCGCCGGGCAGTACTATAGCATTCAGGGTGACTGCCCCCGCGAACATAATTTCTGCAACCGGTTTCATTGCGAGTCTCACCATATTTATCATTTCCGTTGGCATTCTCGGGAACCTGTTACGCAAGATCCGAGATCCGTCAGAACGGCGCCGGATTGGCCTGTTTCTGATTGGACTCGTCCTTTTGGTGGTAGGTTACGCTTGGTTTTTTATCATTGTTACCATTAAATTCCAGAATCTCGCTACCTACTGGATTGGTTATCTCGTGTGGACCGCTGCGCCAATATTCACGCTGAAAGGCGTTTCGCCTCCAGAGACCAATTCTGAAAAGGATGAAAAAAAATCAATCGAGGAGTAATTCTTATGACTATTTATTGCTACTTATTGGTTGGGGTGCCTTATATGGATAGTCGCACCGATTTTCGCTTTATTGGGTTTTTCAATTACTAAGGGCGTCCAATCAGGCATCGACTGGAACAAGTTATAGTAGTTATTGAATCTACTTGATCTAAAATAGTGCTTCCATTTCCTCTGGAGATAATTGCTGGCGGAATTTTTGCTCCGTCCAGCGTTTCCTGTAAGGATACAAATATTCATACAATTCCGCCTCATCCTGCGTGTAAACCACGATCCCTCGCTCGATTATCGTCCCTTGAATGTAGAGGGGGAGCTCGTGGAACATTCTTACATCATAATGATACCGTGTCACCGGTACATTCTGCCAAATGAACGAGAGGATTTCATATAGTTGACTCGCATTTTTTTCTCGCGTCACGATGCAGAGATCGATGTCGCTACGGGGGGTTTGATCACCAGAAACGTAAGAACCATACAATATTATACCCAGAATTCGATTGTCTCCTCGAGAAAATCTAAAATGGTCAATAATCTGGGAAATTATTCGTTCTTCAACCATTTTTCGATGGCATCTCGAAATATTGAAATTGTATCCTTTA
>MBAA01000114.1:15484-18984 GCA_001940655.1 Promethearchaeota archaeon CR_4 | reverse complement strand
TTTCGTAAACCATTTGCCTCGGTAAGTTGTTTTTCCAGTTTTGGGGAAATAAAACCTCGATTTTTTAGAATCATGAAATTGGTGTAGTCATCTTTCGGAGTTTCCTTTAAATCCTTCACGATCATTGCAGCTAAGTCTGTCATTACTTCTACGCACAATTGTCCCATATGGTACATGGCGAATTTTGTTTTTGAATTGCTTTGGGTTTCTAATTCCGCAGGATATTCGTCCATCCATTGAATTAAAAATTCAGAGTATTGAGAGAGATGTGTAAATTTCTCCTTGTATCGAAGTTTCCTTTCCGGATTCATTAACAACATATTTTTAAAAGTGCGTAAAAAAGATTCCGCCTTTGGTGTTAAATAAGGCAGATAAAAGACAAGGCACGTTTTATTCCCTTCAGCAACTCAAATAATTGTCGGTCGGGAGGGAAAGATTTCCGTCAGAACGGAACCGGATTAACCTGTTTCTGATTAGACTCGTCTCTTAGGGGTAATTCACGTGGTGGTAATATTCACGCTGAAAGGCGTTTCGCCTCCAGAGACCAATTCTGAAAAGGATGGAAAAAAAACCGGTTGAAGGCAGGAGAATGTAAATCTCGCATATTCGCCTATGCAAGTATAACGAAATATGGGGCTCAAATCTTTAGTGTAATTTGGTGGTATATCCGTATCCGAAAGAATTTTTTTTTGATGAGGCGGGGTCGCTGAACGTTCTACGCTCTATTGCTTTACAGACTACCATCCCGACTGATGCAAAAAAGATGACCAGGATTACATATAATATGATGTTCTCCATATTACTTCGATAGATGTGTATTGAAATTGGGCACCCAACGCCTGTAAATTGAATTAGGAGGGTTTCATTCCCGATGCCAGTTTCGAATGCGACGGTGTCATATGTCCCAGATGAAGAGGTGCAAGGCGGGTAGGTGCCCACAAAGTAAGGTATGCCAATAGTTTCATTAAAGAGAACCATGACTTGTCCGTTCGCCTCACAGGTGATGGTCAGACTACCCCAATACTCACAGAGGGGGTCTGTCTGGTAAGTTTGTGTGATTAATCTGCTGGGTCTGTGGTTGAAAGTCCCTGTATTCTCAGGCTCGTAAGGTGGGGGAGTTCCTATTTGTATACCCCATCCATAATTCTGCATTGGCGCAAGTGGGATCGATTGATTTAAAGACAGTGCCTCCGACGGGTCTGGTGTGCGTTCATAAAAATAGATAGTGTTCTGCGGCGTGATGGCGTTAATTTCGAGTGCAAAACCCAATCCTAAAAATAAAAAAACTACCGTAAATATGCTCAAGAAATTATATATGCCAATATAATTCCCTTTCGGACTTGGTGTATTTTCCTGCATTGAGCAACATCCCGCAAGATTTTTTACCAAGTAAGAGAGGAATGAACATATTTAAGGATTTTATGCTCATATCCCATATGGGTACACTAGAAGTCATATGCTATAAAATTGAAGAATTTGTCCTTTCGTGAATATTCCAACCCCAAAAAAGCATCCACACAACCATCTTGGAGCAAAACAAGAATAAAATAGAGAAACGAGAGATGATCTATAATATAAGAAATATTTTCGTTATGATTGAAAAATAGAATTGAAAAAGAAAAAGGGCACTTATTTCTTGTCTTTCATCATCTTCTTGAGGCCATCGTGGGCTAATTCCATCATGCCGAGCGACACCCCCAGTTCCTGGAGGCTTTTTTCTTTGGCATATTTCTTCAAGTCCCACTCGTTGGCCATGCATGCGGTATACGCCTGCCGGAATGCTTTCGCGCCCGCGATCGATCCCATGGGGTGCGCGTGGATGCCACCGCCCGTGCCCACGCCGATGTTGGGGCCCAAGTCTTTCACGAGCTGGGGAATATGTTGAGTTTGGATGCCCCCGGAGGGGAATGGAAGGCATGCTTTCAATTGCTTCTTGCCATACCCAAGTGGCATGACCATTGCACGCGCGAGGGAGAGGTAGCGATCCACTAGATACGGTGCTTTTGCATACGGCGCGGGGATGAGGGGGATGTCCACGCCGAGCATGCGCGGGAAGATGCCCATCACGAGGTCAGAGGAAATGCCAGAGAGTGGGGATACATAATATGCCCCCGCGCCGTCCGTGTGTCCCAAGCACACGAGTTTGCCCTTATCGGTTAACGGCTTGATGCAGGACCACCCACAGTTGATATAGTTGATCATAACGCCGTTACCGCCCATGGACACGACCTTGTCATACTTTTCCAGCATTTTATCCATGCGATCCGAGATGTTCACCGTGTAGATGGTTTCCTCACCGCATTCTTCCATCTTCTTGTCGCGCATTTCCATATACATGGGCACGCGTTCATCTATGGGGTTTCCCATTTGGGGGGCGTCCGCGATCATCTCATCATCTTTGATGATGTCAACACCGCCGATGGCCGCCTCCCAGAACAACCGCTGGCCTACTTCCTTGGTATACCCGGTCTTCGGTTTAATCATGTTAATCGTCACTGGACGCGTATTCGGATCGGGCGCTAACGGGATGTTGAGCTTCTTGTAGATGCCCTCAACACCAAAAGTGGGACCTTTGAATCGGTTCATGAAGTCTTTCCCAAAGCGCACGCTGACGAGGCGGATGGGCCCCAACATGGAAATATTCCCGTAAATAGACGTCAGGGCAAGGGCGAAATTGTCCTCATTAAAGAGGTCACTGGGATAAGCGACCGTCACGAGGAATGGGGTTTGATTACCATTCATGAATTGCTCGCGAGTTTTCTTGTCGGGGCGCTGCACCTCATATTGTGGGATCTCGACCACCTGGATGACTTTCCCAATGAATCTGCGGCGTACTTCCGGTGTTTCTTCCGGAACGTGAGTCCAAGTACCAATACTCTGTTCTTCCGCGATGACACGGGCGAGGTTTACGTGTTGCCCTTCATAGTCCCAAGGAAAGCAGACTATGTAGGAACACATTATATACTTGTCTAAATCAATGCCGTCCATTAGTGCTTCGGCCCAAATCGACATGTCATTTCCAAGTTTTTCCATAAATCCTACCACCTTTGTCTAACCAAAATTATCTATTAATTCTTATATATATTTTAAACAAATGTATTTCTATGTGTAAAAATGATTACACACCTATATAATCCTTATTCGAATTAGAAGCCCAGTGAAGTCCCCATACACGAAATGTCGAAAGAATCTTCCTTTTTGTCTGGCAAATCAAGTCTCTTTTCTAAATTTTTTTTTCATCACCAGGGAAAAATTGCAAAAATTTCTCCTCATTCCTCATCCGACACCAAATAGTGAAGATTTTTTAGCAACTCTAGAAGGAAAGGATGAGATAAGTGAGGGACAAGATATGTAGGATAGGTAGTGTGATGTGAATTTAGGGTTGTTCCATGCTACCATCCACCTTAATTCGGGAAACTGAAAGGATGACCAAAATCTGCTATGATGCGACCATCTCAGAGGAGATCAACTATGATTCTTTTCAGGCAGTGTGTTTTTTG
>MBAA01000114.1:12927-15472 GCA_001940655.1 Promethearchaeota archaeon CR_4 | reverse complement strand
CTAAGCATTGATCTCACGGAAGAAGAGGTTGATGATTGTTTGGAATTGTTGGGAGTCCCCTGTCCCGAGTTGTGGAGAACCGTTCGGCATATAGAGCGAATTTATCACCTTCCGAGCTCCGGGGATGTTCGGACATTTACTCGAGCGATTATGCCCCTTCTGCTCATGCGATCTTTCCTCTTTAATTAGGAAACGATCCTCCAAGTCAAGTAATAGGACAAAAATTAGGGTTCTTTCAAAGAAGCTTTTTCCGTCCCTTGTTTTATTCGTTTGAGGCGTCCATCGCGTCGTTTCCGGAAATCAAAAAGTTCTGTTATTTCTGCTTCCAAGTGGTCTAGCTTCGTTCGCAAGAATTGTTGGAAACGAACCGATTTCATGTTGAAGATAGTTTCGATCTGATCTGCGAAATCCTCGAAGTTCGTCACATCACCATCAAATTTAGTTCCTAATATGTCTTTATATTTGTCCATAAAGAGGTAATACAATCGTTCTAACATTTTTTTCGCGGTGGAACGGTTTAAGTCCTTATCTACAAGCATAGCAAGGATAAAATCAGGTCTAGGGAAGTAGACGATTCGCATTGATACAGAGTCAAGGCAGTCAATGTTCTCACCGACTAATTTTTCGCAAAAACTCACGAGCGTGACGAGGTAACCGCCAATCAAGTTCGAGTCTACAGATTTCGGCAGTCCTTGGAAAGTTTGCTCGAAAATGCACGCACTCGTGTCCTTTTCGAAGATCCAAAACTGGTATATTCCTTCCATTTTCAAGTGTACTTTTGCCGTTGGTCTACAAAAAGGTTATAACTTGGGCTATTTTACGGAGGTCACATTTATTCCATTTTCCTTAGGCGTCACTAATCTGTGATATAACTCTGACGCTTCATTTAAGTGGACAATCTTATAATGAGTCTTTTTCCTTCTCCCAAACAAATAAGATTGCATTTTGAACTCTCGAGAGATTGATCCCCCCTAACCAATTACATCCAACATTAACACCCCTCGAGGATTCCCGTATCAAGGGAAAGCTTTATTTAAAAGACTAGCTCTAGTTGATAAAATATACTTCACTGGGGCGTTATGTATTGGGAATTTACGATATGCAAAAACTCGTGTCATGTCGTTGTTCTAAGTGCTCGCAAGACATCACGTTTGTCGTGCCTGAAGACGAAATTCGGCGGGGTACGTTCCCGATAATGCTCCAAAAGTTACATGGTACGCCCCCCCACAAACTTTTGATCATGATCACCCACAATTTCCAAGTGAAACCTGTCGGGGTCGAGGATATCACACCGATGAATGCTCCCGCGTCCCAAAATTATGATGAGTTATTTGCCAAAATTGGTTTAACACCTGCTGAGCGAGAACTCTACTTTCTTTCCTTAAAGAGACAACCGATTAGTGTTAATGATTTCGCGAAAATTGGGTGTATTACTCCAAGAGATGCCCAAATTGTCGCGGAAAAGCTTGTTGAAAAAGGATTCTTTAAAGAAATCGATGATAATGGGCATAATTTCCAACCCCTACCACCATACGCCGTAATTTTAAGCGAATTTGAAAATATCTTGAGATTTATTCGAAATATCGAGCTTGATCTCCTCAAAGAGTTGGACCAATCCTTTGTCGCCTTCAAACACCAGACCGAAGAACTGAGAGATGTTAAACAATTCTCCGAATTGCTAAATGGAATTGCGGCAAGTGTTTCTGCAATGATAAATGCTGTCCTTTCACAAGTTTTTGCCAAGTTTGATCACGGTAGTATTCTTGTAGGTCAATTATGGGATCAGGCAACAAAGATGAAAGAGGTGCTTGCAAAATTTACCGAGATTTCAAGCGAAGATACATCACAAAGCGAATCCCCAACCCCTTCGATGATTCTCTCCTCTTCTTCGCAGTCTTCCATCGAATTATTGCCAACCCCCAAAACAAAAAGACCGCCTCCCCCAAGAATCCACCTGCCTCCGAACCCTGCGCCTACCGGGGATATGCAAAATACTCCCCAGAAAACAAAGCTTTACGCCATAATTGGGGAATTAGAGAAAAAAATAAACGAGTTCGCGACCGGTAATGAATGTGCGGAGTTTGTCCTCCAGTTGCGAGATCGCATTCAGAAAGAATACGGTTTTTATCCCATTTTTAACGATATGACCAATTGGGGTAACCAACTCCGCCACGGATTCAAGTGGGATGCGCAAGGCAAGGATTTCTTTCATAAACGGGTAATTCTTTGGCGGGAAAAACTTATGGAATAAGTCTCCGCGCAGTTTAAATGAGCCCCAGTTTTTGCAACTATATGTTTAAGGAGTCTTTGTCACAAGTACCTCCTCTTTTTTCGGGATTTTCCCAAGATACGCTCAAATTTCTCAAGGAATTAAAGGTGAACAATAATAAGATATGGTTCAATGAACACCGACGCGAATATGAAAAAGTATTGCTCCAACCCTTCCAGAATTTAGTACGAGCGTTGACTCCTTATATGCTTGAAATTGACCACAATTTTGAAATCCTTCCTCTGACGAAGTTGATATCCCGCATTTATCGTGACA
>MBAA01000114.1:0-12920 GCA_001940655.1 Promethearchaeota archaeon CR_4 | reverse complement strand
CTCCAAGGACAAGTCCCCCTACCGCCCGAACATGTGGTTGAGCTTCAAGCGGGCCACGAAGGATTGGAAGAACGACCCGGTTTACTTCTTTGAGTTGATGCCAGATACCTATCGATACGGCGTGGGTTTTTACACCGCCACTAAGAACACAATGAATGCCCTTCGTACGCGAATCGAAGAGGCACCAGAGGACGTGCAACAATTCAATATTTTATTCACGCCGAATTCTGGTTTCGAGCTGCTTGGTTCGCAATACAAACGTCCCCTCAAATCACAGGTTCCCGTACCCCCCGAACTTATGACGTGGTACCAGCGAAAGGAACTCTACGTGATGTGCAACCGCCCAATTGAACCCATAATTTTTCAAGGGGATCTTGTCGAAGTGATCCAGAAGGGATTTCTCTTCTTGAAACCCCTCTATTACTTCTTCTGGGAGTTGCGTAACGCAAGCGTGGAAATAACTGTTTGACGCGAGAAGACGTATCCCCTGTCCAACACTTTTAAAATAGATTTAACTTCTTTCCAAAAGTGTTATTAACAAATATGTAGCAATCTTGGGTTAACGTATCAAATGGTGAAAGGTATGACTCTTCCGAAACAAAAAATAATTTCGCTCATTATAGCCATTCTCTCGCTTGTTGGAATGATCTTGCTTTTAGCGGCCGATTTTGCGGGATTTTATTTGACGGGGTATTATTCTGGTGAGCGGTATGCCTGCTTGATCTGCGAGTATCGCACGGATGGAACCCTCGCTGCACAAATTATTGGTAGTATTTTGCTAGCTGTCTAGTTCATCTTTGTATTCAATGAATTGAAACCCATACCATTATTCCAAAAACTGCCCGGGATGAAAATAATCCCCATTTTGGGATTGTTGACTATTGTTATGATGATTGTCGGCGTTGCTTCGTTTGGTGCTGCCTACGACATATATGATTGGTGGCCGGACGTGGGTTTTTATTTCGGTTTAATTGCCGGCATCTTGAATATCATGCTCGCCGTGGTAAGCTTGCGCATGAGAGAGTAACCTCTCCGACAACTTCGTGAAATAAAGAATGCTGCATAGATTGTCGAAATCTTCACTCCGCTATGCGTTGGATGAAAGTCCCCAATGATTGCGCACTGGCTTGCCACTGCTGCTGGAGTTGGAGCTGGTCAGCGAGCAATTTTGGTTCTTTCAAGTACCCTCTGGTCAATTCTTGCAGATGCTCGAAATACTTTACTAACTTGAAGGCGAATGGACCCACTTGGTGTAACTCGCGACTGTGGCCTATAGAGACTTCCGCGCGCGATTTTTGAAGTAGGTTGATGAATTCACCGACTGAGATGCCCACTCTTTTTGCGAAATCACCAAACATCCACTTCCGCTGAAATACTCCCAAAATTTGCCATTCCTTGTTTCGATCTTCTAAGATTGCTCTTATTTTTTGCATTTGGTCTAATACCATAGCAGCTTTCTCGGGGGTCAGAGGGTTATTTGACAAGTCAACCTTCTGTCCAAAAACAATTCCTGCACCTTGTAAAGCCTCGAACGAGGAAATCATCTTCCCACGGAATTCGGCCGCTCGGGCAATAGCGGCTGCAAACCCTGCCCCCGCGGCTTCAACTGTAAGGAGTGCATCTTGCCCTAACTTGTAAAATTCTTCAAGGTTCATACTCATCAGTTTTGCTACTTTGGGTACACTTGCCTGGGCTCCAGGGGTTTCTAAGACTAATCCAGGCCCGATGGTGAAGACTGAGACGCCGGTATTTGCACACTCGGCATCTAAGGTGTTTGCCAGCTCTACTTGAGCGGCTTTTTGGGTTTCATATGGACCCATAAACGCTCCGCCAACGGATGTTACGAATACGATGACACCGTGCGTTCGTTCCAACATCGCAGGTAAAAATTCACGAGTTATGAGCACGGGACCTCGCAGGTTGACCCGATAACTAAGATCCCAATCTTCAATAGCGCAATTCTTTACTGCTCCGACAGGCTCGACAGCCGCATTATTGAGGAGGATGTCTACCACCCGGTGCGATCGCGCCAGTTTGATTGCGAGATTATGCACGCTTTTTTCGTCCCCAACGTCAGTTCTGATGAATTCAACCTTAGTCGACCCTAATTCGTCACTAATTTTCTCGAACGCGACCTTGCCGGTTTCTGGATTTATCTCTGCAATAATAACGTAAGCACCTAGCCACGCAAGTGCCCGAGCAGCTTCAAAACCAATGCCATCTCCCCCGCCGGTCACGATAGCAACTTGACCTGACAGTGTCTCGGGAGTCAGTTTTCCTTCGGAAATAATCATAATATCACCATATTGTTTTTTTATTTATGACATTTGTGACTTCATGACTATATAAGGTCTCTGGTCACCAATCCTTATAAGGTGTTAATTCTTAGAAAAACTTGACCTTTATGCCCCGGGGATTCAGTTCTGACGAGCGAGATCGCGTCCGACAAAAAATAATTGACGTTGGTTTGGAATTATTTGGAAAATTTGGCATAAGGAAAACGAACATCGAGGATATCACGAAACATTGTGGGATTGCAAAAGGCACTTTTTACCTATTTTTTCCATCAAAAGAACAACTCTTCCTCCATATCTTTACCGCAGTGTCGGCAGAGATGCATCAGTCGTTGTTTAAGACACTCTTGGCCTCTCGGGTGCCCCCCAAGGAGAAGTTGAAAACGTTTCTCCGTGCGCAGTACCAAGCAATAGGGAAGAATCCAATTTTCAATATTGTATTCAATAAGGAAGAAATGGAATATTTGCTGCGGAAGAATCCCGAGGCGCTTTCCCTATTGTCGGCACAGCTCGATGAGCAACAATATATTCCATTTATTGAACAAATGAAACAAGTTGGTATATTGAAAGATATTGACAACTTACTCGCCATAGGGGAATTAAAATTAGTTTTTTTGCTTTTTTCCCACCGCGCAGATTACTCTGCTAAGGTTTATGACTTAATATTTGAAAGGCTGCTTGATCTAGTCACATATGACATTGCTCGTGAAGCATAATTCTATGAAAAAGAATGTTACCTGATTGTGGGCGGATTAAATATTGGAGTTTAACATTCTGTACAGAAAAATAAAAGGAAAAAGGGGATAAGTTGTGGAATTCGTCACGATTCGCTGCAATATTATAAAATGGAATGCAAGATCGTAGTGTTGACGAAGTAATTGATGAATTGCGTCTCGTTCATCCCCGCGGGGATGTAGGTGGAGTTCATAGCAATGCTGGGATTTAGCGCAACGAGTTTCTGAAGGAAAGTGACGTATTCCGACAGGATGGGTTCATATTGGAACCCCACGTTGCTCATCGCTGCGGTTGCTTGTTCATTGGACAGGTTCATGTCCGCCATCGCGATTTCTTTCGCCGCTTCCCAGTTATCGAGAATCCACTGCGTCGCCTTCACATGAACCTTCAATACCTTCGCCACGATATCCCGATGACTAGCAATGAAATCATCGTGTGACGCGATGACGCAACAAGGGTGGTTTGGCCACAGCGTCCCGCTATTATTTAGAATCTTTCCTACGATGCTGGTTCCATACGTTGCCCGAGAAGGGAACGGTTCCCAAGATACGAATGCGTCAATGGAGTTCCCTTGTAGTGCGGTGATCATGTCACTTCCGGACATACCTGGCACGGTTGTCACGTCATCATATTTCAATCCAGCGTCATCGAGTGCCATCCGCAAAATGAAATCCTGCATATTATTCCGGGCAGGGATCGCGATTTTTTTGCCAATCAAGTCCAGCATCGAATTTATGGAGTTATTAACCACGATCGCCGTGCCATTCACGTTAACCCCGGCTAAAACAGTGATCTTAGCTGAAGCAACTGTGAACCGATGCGTGATGGCTGGAGCAAACCCGAGATATGCCATGTCAATCGGGCGATTGAGGGACTCGAAGCTAATCATGACCTCCGCTCCATTTGCGTAGGATATCCCCTCCACAGTAAGTCCTTCTTCTTGGTAGAATCCTTGCTTGACCGCCACGTAGTACGCAAGCTGGTGGAGGTCGCCACCAAGGTATCCAATTCTCACGTCTGGAAGCGAGTTCACGTAAAAACTTATCCCTATACTCGTGCCAGTTACGACAACGAGGAGGGACACGAACAAAACCTTTCCTCTTGTCCAATTCATATTTTTCTCTCCAACATTTTTGTGTTGTGATCAGGTGTTCGAGACAATCATGTACAACCCATAAATATATATGTTCGTAACTGTACACAAATGTACAATAGACATTAAATATGACAAGATCACTTCTCCATTCCATTCAAAATGTTAGGTTGGCGTAAAATTATGCCTGATATAGAAACGGGAAAGAGTAAGCACTTGCATACTACGATCTCGGCAGAATGCTTCGAAAAAATTAAAACCCTTTCAAAAAAACACGGGAGTCATTCCAAAACCATCGAAAAGGCAATTGACCTTTTAGAGCTTCACGAGGGATTGGTTATCCCCGAAAACAAGCAAATCCTAGATACAGATATGATCTGGGGGTTCATGCGTTCTGAATTGAATATGGTGGCAGTCGGGAAGACGACTTTCCTGAGTTACATTGATGAAATCCCCGAAAAAGCGATCCTGAATAATAACGCAACGGAAATCATCGAGTGGTTTTACAATTATAAAAAATTAACAGAGCTCTCGTTGGAGGAAGTTCTCAAGGCCATCAAAATAATCTGGATAAGTGCAAACTATTTTCGGAGCATCCGATGCGAAAAGGGTGGTCCAGGGCAATATAAAATGGTCTTTGCACACGAGTTGAATGAACTCAAGTACAGCCAATATTGGGGAAAATATTTTCAATCGTTCTTCGAAACCAAGTTGGGCAAGGAAGCAAAGATTCTCTGCCGCCCTCAAATCCTCCACGTGGAAATCCAAGAACCACAACCTCAAAAACCACGAAAGGGGGGCAATTAAACGACTCCCAACACCTCTTTAAAAAAGACCTTACTCGTTAAAGCTGTGTATTATGCAATCGGGTTGGGGATCCTACTCGGACTCTGGGAGCGCGTGTCCCTCCTCCAAGAATGGATTGCTGGCGTGAAAATAATTCCTGACCCGATCAGCACTATGCTCGCGCTTGGACCCCTCGTCAGCAAGGGTATGTACGGAGTGACCCTCTTAGAACACGTTTTCACGAGTTTCGGGAGAGTTTTACTCGGATTTCTCTATGCCATCTTGTTGGCAGTCCCATTAGGACTCTTTCTGGGTTTGAACAAGCGAGGCAGGTTGATTCTTGAACCCGTGGTTGACTTTATCCGCCCTATTCCTCCCATCGCTTGGGTTCCCATTGCCATCATACTATTTGGTATCAGCATTATATCGCACGCGTTCATCATTTTCATCGGCGCGTTCTTCCCTCTCCTCCAAAATGTCGCGGATGGGGTGCGTCACGTGAAACCAGTCTACCGGGATGTCGCACAGTCCCTTGGGGCGAACCGGTCTCAGATTATCTGGCGGGTCGTTCTTCCCGCGATTGGCCCCAACATTCTGACTGGCGCAAAGGTGTCCATCGGAATCGGGTGGATGTGTGTCATCGCGGCGGAAATGATTGGCGTTAGTGATGCCGGGGTCGGGTACTTCATCAATGACATGAAAAACATTGGGAATTACACGTTTATGATGGCCGGGATGGTCGCACTGGCGATCATTGGGTTGGCGATCTTATTCTTCTTTTACGCACTCGAACACTATGCAATCAAGTGGGTGGAGGGGATCAAGTGAAACACTTCCATTTCCAACAAATTCAAAAATCATTCTCGAACGAAATAGGAGGTCAAGTGTCAGTTATAGATAACTTGACTTTCTCGACCGCAGAAGGCGAGATTACCTCGATTATCGGGCCGTCAGGATGCGGAAAGACGACCTTTCTTCGGATCATTGCGGGATTCGAAGAAAGTTATTCAGGCACGGTGACAATTGAAGACGGGAACACGAAAGCGACCGCCCTGCCTGTAGGGACTGTTGGATATATTCCCCAAGAACCTTCCCTGTTCCCGTGGTATACCGTGGAAGAAAATGTTGCCTTCAGTCTTCGTCTCCGCAATGTCTCGAAAGTGTCATTGCAGCAACGAGTCGAAGAGCTCCTCCGGATGGTTGGTTTGGAAGCCTACCGTACCTATTATCCAAAAGAATTGTCTGGGGGAATGAAGCAAAAGGTCACCATTTGTCGAGCCTTGGCGGTTCCTCCACCATTCGGACTCCTACTCTTGGACGAGCCATTCTCTGCGCTGGACTCTCAGACCCGTAATGCTCTCCAGCAGGATCTCCTCTCGATTCACACCTCTCAACATTTGACCCTGATCTTCGTGACCCACAATATTGACGAGGCGGTCTTCATCAGCGATCAAGTCGTTGTTCTTTCCCAACTCCCCGCGCGTGTAAAAAACATAGTGACTATCCCATTACCTCACCCACGAGACCGCACTAGTCCAGAATTTAACGCAATCCGAAAGGATCTACTCAATCTAGGAGAATTTATGCACTAAAAACCCATCCCTCTTTATTTTTCGACTAAATTTACTACGGGAGTTCGGATAAATGGAAAATTGCATTCTCTTTCAGGAATACAAGATACAAAGCGGCAATTCGGGCGACTTTACCCCTCTATTCGCAGGCAATTTTTGATGTTGTGATAATTTCATCTTTGGTTTTCGGAATTACTACGGTGGCGTTATATAGGTAAAAGCAAATAACATTTCTTGAGTGATTACCCCTATGCACTCTCCACGGACGATCTTGGTTGTTTGCCCAGTTTGTGAAAAACGCGGAGAGATTCAAATCCCGGAGCAAGTCATTCAAGAAAATAAAAACACGAGCACGATTTTAGTTCGTGCTGGAATCACGTGCCCCCACACTTACCAAGTATTTATCGACAGGAAATGTATAGTGCGTGGATACCAGCGGACCGACTACGAGGTGCCCGTGGCGGAACAATCTAAAAATCCCTCTTTCACTTTCGCTGCGCAAGATTTTCACCCACCGGCCACAATGCCACACAAACCCGTCATTCCGGCGAAACTCGACCCCTTCATCAGGGCAGCGATCAGGGACTTCCTTGGGGAGATTGACACCTTACCTTCGCCTAGCACCTGCGCCAAGGGCATTGCAGGACTCCACGATCTAATCCAATCCCAGCAAGGTTTCCACTTCATACTACCGGATATGAAAAACTGGGCCAATAATCTGCGGATTGGCGCGATATGGGACGAGAAAGCTAAGGAAAGGGTCAAAAAGCGGGTTAGGATCTGGTTGGACAAAATCTCTTGAACCCATTATGCAGTAAGCCCAAATTTCGTGATTAACCCAGAAAATAATATATTCTGAGAAATTATTCTAGTTCTGGTTAGGGTATGAATAGAAATCGCCAGGTTTCAATTGCCCAATCGCGATCAGTTTCTTCCTCAAAAAGGAAATACGCTCTTGGCCGGCCCTGTAGGGGTGGGCCGGTGAGGAGGCGAACTCCACTAGCATCACTCATTCATCGCGTATTCGCCGTTGAGCACGACCACGTATTCGCGCCAGACTTTGTCGTACTCCGCAGCATCGGGTACTGGCCTCACGAGCATGATCTCTTGGCACAACGTGCGCTGCTCCGCCTTGGTGGATGGCACGTCGTAGATCTGCAGGGCAAAGCGAGCGAAGTCGCGGACCATGAAGTCGAAGATCTGATTCACAACCGCCTGTTCCCAATCGTCGATCTGGGCCTGTTCGAGAATTAGCTGGCCATAAACAACGATGGAAAACATCTCTCCCAACGGGAGAGCGAAGCATGGATCCGCGTCCTGCTTCTCATCGGGCCCGACCTCTTCCAGAAGTCGTCTCAACGTCGCGGTCTGTTTGATGAACGCGGTAACGTTGGGAAGTCGGGCATACGCTTCAAATATCGGTCGGTAGTCGTGAAAGCGGACAGCACCGAGTCCCTTGGCTGGTCCCTGGTTGAAGACGAACATGTCATCGCGGCGCGCGAACTGGGGCGCAACCGGCGCGTACTGTACCGGGTTGAAGAAATAATTCTTCATAAACTTGCGGATGAGCTGCACGTTGACGTGTACCGTCCCCTCCAGCTTGGACGGGCCGCGTATGTCCCAGGCCGCCATATGGAAGTAGGTGTCCTTCTCGTATCCCTTAGCCGCGATGACCTCCCAGAGGAGATTGACGACTTCTTCGCCCTGGAGTGTCACCTTCATCTTGCTCGTGGGATTATAGAGCAGGTACCGGCGATCCTTTTCGTTGGCGTCCCGGAAGTAGTCGGTAGCGCGCCGCTGGTAAGTCCTCATCGCGACCAGGCGCAACCACGCGTCCATAAAGTTTTTACGGACGTGCGACATATCGGTGACGCGCTTGCCATAGAGGACACGATTTGACGAATGCGTTATGGCCTCGTAGAAGCAGTGCTCCGCGGTTCCAATGGAGGCCGGTCCGATGTTGAATTTGCCGATATTAACGGTGTTGAGCGAAGCGTCCCAGGCCTCGGTACCACGCTCCAGCAGATCATCGGCGCTGATCGGATAGTCGTGAAGGGCGAAGTTCGCCACGTACTCCTGGTGTGATACGCAGTTCTTCTTCAGCTCGAATGCTTTATGCGTGAAGTCGGAGACAAAGAAGCAGAAGTCGTCCGTGCCGTCTTTCATCTTCCCGAGGGTCGAGACCATTTTTGCCTTGTTCCCGTTGCCGATGTAGTACTTCTCTCCATTCGCTACCCATTGACCATCGCCACGCGGGGTGAGCGACGTCTCAGTCGAGTAGATGTCGGCACCGTGCTTCTTCTCCGACAGCCCGAAGGCGAAGATGGCGCCCTCGCGCAGGAGTTTCGCAGCTCGCTGTTTTGCTTTTTCGTTCTTGCTCATCCAGATCGGTCCGAGCCCGAGGATGGTGACCTGGTAGCAATACCACTGACTGTGGCTGTAGAACGACAGGAGCTCGGCGTACTCGCTGTTTCGAGCCGTATCCCACCGGCAATCGGGGTCTCCGCCGCCATACTCCGAGGGGGGCAAGAGCTTGGCGAAGATTCGTTCACGGCCGATGAAATCAACGAATTCTTGATCCCACTCCTTGCGGGTGTATCCGTCTAGAACGCGCTGCTTTCCCCGCGCTTCAAAGAACGCGATGGTCTTATCGAAGATGGCCCGCGTCCCCTCGTCCCATTGCGGGTTCTGGTACTTCTTGGGTTGTATGAGAAAATTCATTCGTTTTTGCTCCTTTTCCGGATGGATTTGTCCAAGTTGCGATGCTACTCGTCAGGTTTAGTTGCAACTTTATGTCTGTATGCTTTAGCGGATAATGATAACCTAAAGTCTGTGAAGTTCCACGTTTCCATTACTTTTTGCCGTGCAACCAGTGTATGCTCCAAAAGCAACTTGGTGTTGTAAATATGTCATTATATCCGCGCCGATATTCGCCGCTATGGTGTTTTAAAGCTCCCGATAGCAGAATGAAGCATTATCGGAAAGTATTTTTGGTCCTTTTTAAAAGTTTTCAACGAGCTAGACCATTACGTAATCCTGCTGTTCCCTGATATGAAAAATTAAACGTATATTTCCACGCCAGTGAAAGATGGAACGAAAAATAAAAAACAAAAAAAAATTACTTCTTTCTCTTGGCGGCTTCCGCCGCTTTCTTGGCCTCGACTTCCTTTGCCTTCGCAGCTGCCATCGCACCGACCTTCACGAGACTCGCGGCGGCCGGTTGGGGCTCGATGATGTCCGCGAGGAGCTCGAGGAGCTCGATCACTTCAATCTGGGGTGCCTTCCCGCCGCGTTTCGTGGCGAGTGATTTAGCACCGTCCCGGAGGTTGTAGAGGCAGAACCCGCAGCTCGTCGCTATCACGTTCGCGCCGGTGGTTTCTGCTTCCTTGATTCGTTCCTCGGCGGTTGCAATGGCGAAGTCCGGATATTGTGCCTTGATCCCCCCGCCTGCTCCGCAACACCAGGAGTTGTCCTTAATGCGGTACATCTCGCGGAAGTCCACGCCGGGGATTGCCTTCAGGATGACCCGGGGCATGTCTAACCATTCCTCTTCTTCTTCCCCGATTTTCATCTTGACAAGCTGATAGGCCTTACCGTGGCGCATTTCCATCGTCTGGTGGCGGATCAAGTGGCAGGGGTCGTGCCAGGTGACGATCTTCTTGTACTCCTTGAACTTGACTGCCTTGGCCTTCACGAGGTTGTACACGAACTCGAGCACATGCATGAGCTCGATACCCTTGAACGCTTCGGCCGGGTAATCGTTCTTGAAGGTCTTGTAGCACCCCGCGCAGGAGAACAGGATGCGCTTGACGCCCTTTGCCCTGAATACATCGATGTTGTGCTTCATACTCTTTGAAGCGATTTCGAGTTGTCCCGTGCGGATTAATGGCGACCCGCAGCACGATTCGTCCGAAAGGACGGTAAAGTCTACACCGAGTTTCTTGAGCAACTTGACAGTAGCCTCGCCGATGTGCGTTGTCCGGAGGGCAATCGTGCACCCGACATAGTATGCGGTGTCTGACTGCTTGTCAATGACCTCGGGGGCGAGTTTCTTGAGCCAGTCCACCCGCTTCTCGTGGGGTTCCCCGTAGGGATCCCACTTCTGGTCCACGGATCCGCCCATAGCTTTGTGCTTAGGTAAGGGTTCAATATGCTTAAGTACTTCAGCTCGGAGAGCTTCCGTGATCTCGAAGCTGGGGAGATTGTTCGCACACTGGACGGAACAGTTCGCACAGGTCGTGCACTTGAAGACCTCGTCCCGGAGCGCCTCGGCGACTTTCGGGTCGTTGATGTCCAGTTCGCCCTGGAGGACTGCGCGGGCGATCCACATGCGGCCGGAGTTGTAGTGGGCTTCCCACCCGAAGTACTTGCCGGAGGGGCAACCCTCGAGCATACCTTCCCAGACGCGGTTCTCGCCGTCTTGAGTTTTCCCCTCGAATCCTTCCTTGTCCGGGAAATCACTCCAGGAATAACGGCACGCGCGACAGTGAATGCACCGGAAGAGCTTGTCCTTGAAATCTTCCAATGACGGTTTCGTGACTTTCATTTCGTTACTGGCCATTGTTCAGTTCCCTCCTTTCTTTTGTGCATAGGTCCACGGCATCGGGATCTCGGCGCCGTATTCCTTCAGTTCGTTGGGGAACGCGGGGAGTCCGAGACGTCCGGGGTGCATAATGTAGTTCGGGTCAAACATCTCCTTGACCTTGCGCAGGTACTTCATGTACGTTGGAAGCTTCGAGTAGGTAATCGGAGCGTGGATCTCGGCGCTCGGCCGGTAGTTTAGCCACCCGTGTTTGATGAATTCCTCGGTCGTAATCCGGTCCACGTCGTAGACCGCCTTGATGCTCTCCGGGTTCGTGCTGTCGTAAACCACGGTAGGCATGCAGATGGCCATTCGCCCGTTGTCGATAGATGCGAACCACATTACAGGGGCCAGGCCGTGCTCCATCAGACAATTGTTGTAAAACTCGCAGAACTTTGGAATTCCCGTCCATGGCAAGTACCACGTGATAAACACGAATCCTGCCTGGTATTGCCCATACGGAATGGCAATCTTGTTTGGTTTCTTCAAGCGACTCTCGATCTGGCGTGGGTGGAGTTTCCACTCTTGCAGGTCCCACTTCTTCTCCTGGTAGGATTTCATTATCGAATGAATCTTATTCACCTGCCAGTCCAAGTGGGCTTGGTCGTGTCCCCAGACCTCGAAATTGCAGAACCATTCGGGCACCTTTTCCGCAATCCCTTTCCAGTATGGGGAGTCGGTCGGTCTCTTCCACGGTTTAGGCACGGCCTCCTTGGAGACTTCCTTGTGAGGCACGTAAGTGCTGGTCAGCTCGAGGTTACCCCCTTGCACCATGACACCAATCTCGTGCTTGATAACCTCCAAGGCTGCCAACGAGATGTCTTTGCAGCTCTTGGATCCGTAGGCGACCACGGTCTTGAACTCGCAGTGGGGGATGATCTGGATCGCGAGCTTGGTCACGACCCCCATCGCGCCTTGGGACCCGAGGAACAAGCTGTGCAAGTCCGGCCCGACACCGTACTTGTAGAACGGTTCAACGGGGATGTCATCACCCGCTTCTTTCAAGGCCCATGAACCCGTGCGGATGATGTCTCCGTTGGGTACGACGATTTCCATTCCCAAGATGAGGTCTCCTTGAGGTCCGTGCTTGCTAGTCACGAGGGAGAACCCGCGCTCGATCGCGTCCCCCATAAGAGTAGCGGCAGGAGGCGCACCATCCGGGATCGGGGGCGCCCAGCGAGGGTAGTTCTTCCGGAAATAGGCCCAAACGACACCGGATCGGACTCCAGATTCGATGACGACATAGCGGGCGTCCTCATTGACCTCAAGGATGCGATTCATATTGTTGAGGTCGAGGAGAATGCCGCCCGGCGTTACTGTGGGGCATGCATACCCTCCAGAGGCACCCCCCGCAGCGGGGGTCACGGGGATATGGTTCTCGGATGCAAGCATAAGGATCTTGCGGATTTGCTCAACGTTTGTAGCCCGAACCACCACTTCTGGTGGCACAGCGACGAGGCCCATAATTGCGCGAGTCACGTAAGATTGCGTGACTGCTGGGTTCGCGTTGACCCACTCTTTACCCGCGATGCTCTCGAGTTCCTGCACGATCGCGGGCGTTACGTGGTTGTATTTGAAATTTGCCATACGATTCAACCTTTGTTCAAACGAAGTAGACGTGAGACAATTCAAACTGCGTGTTTGACAAAATAAAAATTTGTGTTTTACGTGGGCAACAAAAGTGACAGGTACACCTTTGGACAAAAGGCGGGGAACCCGAAATCGAAAAGGGACAGGATGGTGGCGCAACGCGGCGCATCTCCTAAAAATACCATCGCTCGTACGACGCATTTCTACCCAAGCGAACAAAATATTCGGGAGTATGAATAAAAATCCATAAGATTAAATGCGAATTTCAT
>MBAA01000072.1:24979-25449 GCA_001940655.1 Promethearchaeota archaeon CR_4 | reverse complement strand
GGGGTTTGAAATCTTCCTTCTCCTTTTCATTGTCCGTTTTTTTCTGTTTCGGTTCTAGGAATTCGGGAGGGGGAACTGGATTTAAAGGGGATGGATCCCAAATGATGCCGTCCTTTATCTTCCAATAGGTGCTCCAGTTTTCGGCAGTCAATACCATTAGGGGTGGCCAGTCAGTCATACTGCCCTGTCGCTCTAACGTGCCTTCTCCCCCGCGAGTTGTTGTGGTTTCATGGGCTCTGCTTTCCCCGCCCTCCTGTTTGCGGTCGGAAACTGATTTGATTACAGGTTTTTCCTCTGGCATCTGTTTCCATCGTAGATTTGAACCATTAGTTTCGTGCGGCGTGTCGTTGTTTTTAACCTCGGAACCTGCTTCAGGTTTTTCCGATCCGAATTTTAAGGTTTTTTCGACCCTATCGGGGTGAGTGGGTTTTTCAGGACGTGGAGGGCGGGTGATTCCTTCTATTCGTCGT
>MBAA01000072.1:21982-24966 GCA_001940655.1 Promethearchaeota archaeon CR_4 | reverse complement strand
GTGGAAGTAAGGGTGGTGCCTGCTTTGATGCTTCTCGCGACATTTGGTCTGATTTCATATCTCCCGACTCATTCGGGGGGAACATTTTAGTTGGGAGCATTTTGGTTGAATTCTTGCTCTCACCCTGCGCGGACTGAATTTTAGGTGCATCTTGACTATCTTTTTGCGTGAGGGGTTCCTGTGTTTTCTCTTGCTCCAATCTATTCTCCAAAAATTTAAAATCGGTTCTAAGGGCAGAGGAGTTATCCCGTGTGGTTGTAGATACATCTGCTGACTCTCCTAAGACATTCATCAAATTCTCAGTCATTTTTGGGGGTTCACTCATAGGAGGGGGGTTTAATTCGCGACCTTTAACGGGTTGTTTACAACCTTCAGAGGATTGGGGATTTTCCGTGAAGTCTTCAAGATGTTTCTGTTCCATTACGTTGATCTTTTTCTCTCGATTTTTTATTGCCGTGAAATATTCTTTCGTATCGCTTTCGAATTTGAAACCATACTCTTGGGCTAACTGGGTTTGACCTTCAAGCTGCCAAAACTGACTGTTGATTATCGCTTTCTCCAAGATTTTTCGAGCATCTGGGGGTAGGTTAAAAAAATCCGCCGCAAAGTCAAGACTTACTACCCGGGTATTTGGTGCATCGTCCGGTCCAGAATTAACTCTCTCGTGCCAGAACCATTGTTCAGAACATACGATTAGAACAAATCGCCCACGGACAGGTTTTTGATGGATGTTTTTGGCAAATTTATCCGCTTTGATTTGAATGGCTCTCCTTGATTTTGTCGTAGTGAATTCGATTAGGAATTCTTGAAGATCAGCAAGATCTGTTACATCTAAACCCAATTCTTCCCAAAAAGGTAATTTAGAAGTACCAACTCGATTCAAAAGCTCTACCCATTTTGGTTGCGGCATTACCACGATACCATCAGCAACTACCTTTTTCCATCTTAGAGAGGGTGAAGGTAAAATCACCTCCGAAAACCACGAGATATTTTCAGGGCGTAAATGCCGTCTAAAGACCCCCTCGCATACAAGGTGCGTAAATTCTCCGACTTTTTTCTGAACGTCACCGGGAAATCGTATAGCGTGAATGCTTGAATCGGGGTATACCTGTTTTGAAAGCTTACTCACCATATCTGCCGTAAGGGGGTGTCCTTCGGCTGTTACTTTAACTGCAATTTGTGCTTGTGATAGTGCATTGGGGCCTGTTTCACATATTAATCGGAGGGCTTTCTCTTTCGTAGCCTCATCCAGTTGACTGATCGGAAACCTTTGATGATATTGTTCAACGTCTCCAGGATAAACAACAGATAATGTGATGCGTATAACGACATCAATGGATGTCCCCGCAGCATCTGCAATTTCACTTGAGGATTTATTTGTGGCAGCCACGAGATGGATTATCATTGTTTCTTGGGATTCTGTTATGACATTTGATCCAGGATAATCTCGGGATAATGCACTTTTATCACCTCGATAGACCTCTTTGAGCAATACACGATAGACAGTAGTCGAAGGTAGGTTTGTTTGTGACGCAATGCTTGCTATGGTGGAAAATTTCTTATGATCTTGAGCACACGATATAATTTCTTGGATTTTATTAGGAGCGATGGGGGGGGGATGAAAACGCTCTAAAAATTGCAATTTATTACCGAAATAAGCATTCAACAATGCATACTTTTTTACCGCAGTCCGCGTGCAATCGCATAATTCTGCAATTTTATTCATTGAATAGTCGGTATATTTCGTGAAAGTGATAATTTTTTCAACCTTGGCGGCGGGAAGTGTTGGCCCATACTTTTTTAAGAAACTAACCTCGTCCCCATTAAATGCCTTATAGAGGATGAGAGTTTTTGTGATTGAGGGGTTGAGACCGACCTTCAGGGCAATGTCTTTTATGGTTTGTTTTTGTGGGCTAAACACTTCGGCACAAATTTGTTCAACTTGTTTTGGGGTAGGTGGAAGGACTGCAAAAAAACCTGAGAATAATCCGCCCGAACCCTCTTCTAATACTTTTTTATTTAGTGCAGATATCTCAATTTCGCATTCTAATTTGCCGGTGCGTTTGTCTCGGATTGAAATTTTTGCATTTTTGCAACTTAATTGAAAATCTTTATTGCTAATCGTCTTTTTGATGAGATTTGCTGCAATGCCCCTGTGAATTGTATTTTTCACGATCCCATTACCAAAGTCTATGCCTTCGATTGAGGAAAGTAATCGGGCAATTTTTCTGTGCCCAACTCTGTTCTCGTGCAATTCTTTGATTAGATGTAGGTGGATGGGTTTTGTTTTTGGATAACCTCCCCGCGTGTTTAAGATTTCCCGCACAACGTCAGGGGAACAATTCATTCTTTGTGCCACTTCCTCTGCACCCCCCAAGGTTAGTATGGCATGCCATTCGTAAAAGGCATACGTTTTCAAGCGGGGGTTCCAATCCCTCTTTTCGAGATAACTCTTATCTTCCTCTGATTCGGCATCCGGCTTTTTTTCTGGATTGTTTTGGATGGTAAATTCTACTGCCTCTTTGATAGAGACCTTGCGAATCACGTTGTGTGGCGTTACAGTCCTGTCGATGACTACAATATGATCCTCATCCAAGAATCCACCGAGATTTTCACTACCACGCAATTTTGGGAGCTCTCCCACTGCTCGTAATTGTAACTCTTTCGCACGGATCGTATTTTCCGCAAAAATAAATCCCTCAAGCTGGGTAAATATTGCAGCAATTTCACGATTCGGGAGTCCCGCTTGCCGAAGTTCTTTAAACATATGAATGTGGGCGAATTTGAGAATTCCTTTGTGATACTGGTGGGCGAGCAGTTGCCCAAAGCGTTCAGGACTTAGACCATATCGCTTGCAAAGGTTCCGACCGATGCCGACCTCCGGTGTGGCATTCCATGCATTAATTGCAGCCTTATCTGGATCGGGAGATGTTTTCGAATTAAAATTGGATGGATTTGTTTTCATCTCCTCGATTTTTAGAAGG
>MBAA01000072.1:18842-21964 GCA_001940655.1 Promethearchaeota archaeon CR_4 | reverse complement strand
ACCTGATCATTGTGTATCTCAAACATGTCATTTTTTCGCAATAATATTACTCGGTCTTTTTCACGTTGGATTTGGACAGAATGATATCTTGCCCCGCGCCTTGGATGAGGAAGTGTTGAGCTCCGCAATTTACTTGCCTTATTCGTCACCTCCGTTTCCAAGATGAAAAATCCTTGGTATGCGGATAATGCTTCCGCGATTTGTTTGGGAGAAAAATTCCTTTGGATTAACTGTTTGATGATTTCTGTACGAGCAGGAGGATCCAGGAAATGAATGGCTTCATTATGCACGGATTGAAGGCTGCTTTCGCGGCCATTTGATGCGTTGATGGTAATCCTAGCAAAAATTTGTTCCTTCCTCTGATTGTCACGGATAAATAATTCAAGAGTATTCCCAACCACTCGCACTTCTTTTTTACGATTTTGATATAATTGGGGTTTCTTCGCTTCTGGAACGTCTTGGTTGGTCACTCCAGAAAGATCTCGGAGTTGTTTGGGATCGATCCCAAAACCTTCGAGGTTACTCAGACATTCTCCGATTTTTTGAAAACTGATCCCCTCTAAATACAGGATGCGCGTTAATTCCAAGTGACGAGGTTTTAGATAGGTCCGCATTGTAGCATTTTTTTTGCCTGCATTTTTTATGTGGTGAAGTACTTCTTCAGGAGGAATGTTTGTGGCAGTGACTAATTCCTTAAAGATGCCAATCGTGGGCGTCCCAAACCATAACTTACGAACCAGACCGCGATTTGCGCGTATTTCGAGAGGATCAGGGGGCATATCACTTTTATTTATAGATCTGAAATTTTAAAGGCGTAAAAAAGAAGTATTGATTGAAGTGATGTATTCTGAAAGTGATAATGAAAACCTCTCGAGGAGATATCAATCTCAAATTATTCGAAAATGATGCCCCCCTTGCAGTTGCCTCCTTTGTATTTCTCGCTCGCAAAGGGTATTACAATGGACTCACGTTCCATAGGGTCATAAAAGACCCACCATTCATGGCCCAAGCTGGTTGTCCACGAGGAACTGGTTCCGGGGACCCGCAAGACAAGGGAATCCAGTCGTTCGAATACCAAGGGAAGCAGGTGCCTTATCCGTTCGCGGACGAGTTCAAGAGTGGGCGCAAGTTCGACAAACCCGGCATCCTCGCCATGGCCAACGCCGGGCCGCGGACGAACGGCAGTCAATTCTTCATCACGCACGTGCCCACGCCGCACCTCAATAACAAACACACGATCTTCGGCGAGGTCGAGGGGCCCGCGGACCAGAAAGTGGTCAACGCCATCAAACAGGGCGACAAGATTCTCTCCGTAACCATCATGTAACCTCGATTTTTTCCTTTTTCCCCAAACCCACATTCTGTCCCTTAAAACCGTAGGAATGGGTTCCGCTCGCCAAAGATGCCAGCAAAGATTTCCCCATACTCTATTTGGGAGGAGATGGTCTCAATTTCTCGCTACCGGCAAATAAAATCAAGAGGGCAGGAATCCATATGCGAATGCGGTATAATTGGCGTGTTTTTAAGGGCTCTTGGATTCTAACGCTTGAAACCTAATGGATTTCTTCTCGCACATCCTATTCGGGATCTTTGCCGCAACCCTCGCCGTTCGGCCCTTCAATCTTGCGTGGGTGATCTTTGGAGGATTGATGGCAGGACTGCCTGATTTTGACGCGCTCCTCGCCCCGCTAAATAAGATTCGCAAGTCATTTTACTTCCAGCATCGCGGGGGTTCCCATTCCTTCCTGACGGCGATCGTGGTAGCTATCCCTCTTGCGGGTATTTTCACTTACATCTCGGGCGAGAATTTTTTCGTGGCGTGGATTTCTGGGGCGCTCTTTTACGGCCTGCACCTGAGCCTGGACGCGCTCACGACCTACCGGACACCCCTGTTTTATCCCATTCGGAAAACCACGTACAAATTGGACTTCGAGCGGGCAGTCAATCCGGTTTTGATGGGGGTCTCCCTGGGAATAATCCTATTTTTGTCCCTCTCCCAGTGGACGGACAACACGTTACAAACGACTATCACGGGCATCGCTATCGCGTATTTTGGATACCTCGGATATCGGATAGGGGTGAAACTCGTGGTGCAACGAACTGCCTTACCTGGGACGCGCGTGCTCCCCGGGACGCTCCCTTTGGTTTATTACCGCTACAGGCACGTGATTACGGACTCCACCACGGCATATTCGTTCACGAAATACGTGTCGGTCTGCCACAAGACGGAGCAGTTATACAATTCGGAATTTCGAGCGGGTTCCCCAGAGTACGCGTGGTTTCAGAAAGCGCGCGAATTAATCCCCAAAGGACATTTCTTTGGAGCGTGGGATTGCATCATCCCCATAATAAAAGTTCAAGGGAACCAGGTTCTAGTGAAAGTGATCTTCGCCGAAGGGTACATGTCATATGCCGCGTTCTGCATCACCATCGAGTTCGAGCAGGACACGAAACGGGTCGTGGATGTCCGGCACGGATTCGAACGTCTCGAACGTTCGAGGCAAAATAAATAGGCATTAAAAATCGGTTCTTTTAACCTTTTCTCGGGAATATTTGTCCGCAAGAACCAGCGGTTCCGGTTGGCGGTGTGTGGTCGTTGTTTGAAGGGCAATGGTAATGGCCAAGTCCTGCGTTGTCCGGTACCCTGCGCTGACAAACACGGGTTTACACCCATTTGTCAAACAAATCGCATACCCTAGCAACGTAACTTCCCCGGTTGATTGGGTTGTCTGAGTCAACACGTGAATCCCAGTTTTGGTACCACGGGTACGGAGTAGTCCTTTCCAGTCACAATGTCCGTAGAACAATTCTTTCGCCACGCCGATGCTCGGGATGTCGAGCGCCGCTCCCACGTGGACAGCCTCCCCAAACCGGGACGGGTGGGCGACTCCGTGGCTATCACATAGCAGCAGATCCGGCCTGCAGTCGAGCTGGAGCACTGCTTGTGCAAGTAACCTAGCCTCGCGAAATCCAAGTAACCCTGGAATGTATGGAAAAGACAGTTCGCCAGTGATAAAGGTACGGGCGACCATCTTCATAGCAGAAACATCCCAGAGAACCGCGCAAGCAACCCCCTGATCCTTATTCGACGGTGGAAAATATGAGATGTCTAACCCCGCCAC
>MBAA01000072.1:18232-18835 GCA_001940655.1 Promethearchaeota archaeon CR_4 | reverse complement strand
ATGCTGGTTGTGTCACAAACTGCGTTAAAGCTCGGATCGTTCATCTTTTCCCCAAGAACCTGACACCAGCGCTCCTGCAGCGAGATTGCTTCTTCGGAAGTATATTGCTCCCGGAGCAACTCGTGATCGAAGGGATGCATTCTGACATAATCTTTAACGGGGGCCAACAAAAACTCTGAGGAAAAATTCCACGGTTCCGAGCGAAAATTCAATTAATGGAAGTTGAAAAAGAATTATGTTTGAGATGATTGAAAGATGTTCTATCTTCCATCCCATCCCGCGAGCCGGGCGAGCATCCACCACTGAGCTTTTGCAAGGCGTAACGCACCCGCAGCTCCGATGTGTCCCGTGTTGTTGCTATAAGCAGAATTGTATGCGTTATCCGGATGGATGTGCTGATATTCGTACTCATTCCACGTGCTTGTCGCTAGTTCACCCGCATCATTGTAGCAGAGGATGTCCGCGTAATCGAATAGCACGCGCGTGCGATTCGCTTTCACGTACGTGCGTATATATTCGTGTTTCAAGTGCGCCTGGTAACCCGGCTCTCCTGTATATCCGTCAACTGTAGCCGTGGTGAACAGTACTGTCGTATTGTACCCG
>MBAA01000072.1:17901-18075 GCA_001940655.1 Promethearchaeota archaeon CR_4 | reverse complement strand
GACTGGGATCCCCACGCACCATATCCCAACACCATCCAAATCCGAGTGCAGTTATGTGTAGGTCGTGCGTTTCACAATAAGTAATGTGATTCTTCACACTGGTAACGCCATTAGCGGTAGTCCAAAAAGTAGCTTCTCCCGTTCCCCAATAACTCCAACCATATTGAGTTCGAA
>MBAA01000072.1:14504-17736 GCA_001940655.1 Promethearchaeota archaeon CR_4 | reverse complement strand
ATGATCGCACCTGTTCTAGGTATGATCATCTATGGGGGATCATATTAAAAAACTCAGGCCAACCTCACGACTTCCACCGGTCGCCCCCGATTCTGGGGAACTTTCTCGGTCAAGATCAATCCATGTTGGGTTAATCGTGCGAGAATCTCACGTAAATCCGTGCCCCCTATGCCAAGTGCGAGGCTTAATTCGTGTTTGGGTGACCTTGGGTGGTCTTTCAGGTATTCAAGGATTTGGGACTCGCGGGGGGGGATCGAGTCAATCATCTGGAGGATGGGGTTTTCAGGGAAGCCTGCGATGATATTTTGAACGATTGCTTGGGCTTGGAAGAATCCCTCGAAAAAATCAATCCCAAAGTCTATTTCACCATTCGTCCTTTTGATGCGGTGATACGGCACGCTGACCAATTGTTGATTGTCGATGAGCAGAGACCCCACTCGGGTTAATTCATCATTGATCGCGACCGCATCGTAGGTGCGAAATTGCCTTTGGACGAGTTTCACGCGAATATTTTTACACAAGGCAAGGAGTACCGCAGGATAATTTGGGTATTCCTCGAAGTCCCGTACGGAGTAATGAATCTCGAGTTTAACCCCGCGCCCATATGCGCGTGTCAAAGCGGGGAGTAGTTGTCGTATCAAGGTGGGTGGGGGGGCTAAAAAGACCAGAATCGTTGTGGCGCTATTAATAAAGCGATCCGTGATAATTTTGAAACCCAGGTCTAGAGAAGAAAAATAAAAGCGATTTGTCTGAATGGTGCACATGCCAAATTCCTTCGTGGATCGCTCGTAACGGTCCGCCAAGTCTTGTTCGATACGGGCGAGCTTTTCCCATTTTTGTTGCTTAATTTCATCAAACACCAGCGAGGGATTCACGGGCGAGAAAGAGTCTTCGAAACTAGGATGTTGTTCAACGACCTGCGCATTCAGCAGCTTTTTCAGCGCGTGATATACTTGGGAATAGCTAAGACTCTTTCCGGGTTTGTTCATTGCTTGGATCTGCTTGATCGTTGCTCTGCCCAGATCCACGAGAGCGAAATATACTTGTGCCATATTCTCGTCAAAACCAAGCTCGCGGAGGAGAGGAGTTGCATCGTTCATAGGCTAGAATCATTTATACGATTTTATGATGGGGAAATAGTAAGTCTCTTACCTACCAAGTGTTTATGGAGTTCGTGAGAGTCTATATGTTTGATACTAAAATAAAGTGATTCATATGACAGAATGTAAAGAGTGTAAATTTTACAAACCAAAGACGAAGACAACAGGAGACTGTTTCGGACACGAGGTTCAGGCCTCAATGAATGTCGAGAAATGTCCCGCAAAATCATTTCAACCTCGATAGATTAATTTCAAAATATATTTCCTTTTTCTTTTTTATTAATAATCACAAATTGGACTGATCGGTTTTATAAAGTGAAGGATATTTTAGATTCCGTCAAATTTAGTACCTAATTCCTTAAGAATGCAATCTCAATTGATCTTCTGGACTTTAATTCCTAGGTTCCCTTCATTTCTATTTTGTCATTTTCTTTCGCATTGGTACCTTTTCCTCAGGAGAAAGGAAATTTCAAAAAGAAGCATTCAAAAAGATTACTAAAACTGAAAAGTTGATTAGATTGTCGAATTTGCAGGTAGATTCTCAAGAGGAAGGTGGCCGGTTAATTGCACTCAAAGAATACGTGGTGCAGGTGAATCTTGAAAACCAACGATCGATCCGCAAAATCAAAAAAAAAATAGAAAAATTAGACGAGATTGCGAATCGCTTGGACCGGATTGTCCGGGTCATGAAGATTAGGACTGTCACAACATCGCCCCAAATTAGAATATTGCAGAAATAATGGTCGTGAAGTAAAACTAGGTCTTGATAAAATAACATCTTATCCTTTATCAAGAGCCTTTTCTTTCTTTAAGTCATTTTTCAATTATACCAATCAAGACAAATCTATGTAGTTCTTTTTAGAAAATTTTTGATGCTGATAATATCGTTGTCAAGAGTATTATTGTAATATTAAGTATTACTGTTAATTTCTAAAGTTTCCTTCATTTTCAATCAATATTCTGCAATGGAGACGACAAGAATAAAAGAGTGGAGTATTTAGGATAGAATGATGATCTCTTGTATTGTAAGTATTGAACTAGTTGGGTGGTATAATACTCTAGAATACAATGCTGTTAAAAATGAAGGTGAATGGTCTTGAAAGCGGATATCAATCAAACAGTAAGTCAAGCAATCAATGAGCAATTAGATTCCCTTGCGGAGAAAATTCTCATGCGTCAGCTTGAGGTTCAACCGCGTCCTGCACTCTGTTTTGACATAGAGCGCAGGGAATGGGGTCTTACCGACATCCGAAATCACCTAATTTTACTCGCTGATGCCATCCACCAGTCCAATCCTAGTCTCTTCTCGCATTATGTGAAGTGGGCGCAAGAATTACTCGAGCAAACAAACCAACCTATTGAAGATCTGAACGAAGCTCTTCGGGTGGTCAGAGATGTTCTGGAGGGTGTTCTCCCCAAGGAGATGCGTGAGGTCATTCATAAGTTCTTAGATTCAAACCAAGAACCAGAATTGAGTTTCCCCGTCGATACCACCTCGTTTGTCAACGACAGCGTACCATTTGGATCTTTAGCCCACATGTATCTCGAAGTCCTGATCAATGGTAACAAGGAGGAGGCCATCCAGCTGATCCTTGATGCAGTAGAAGATGAGCACGTAAACGTCAGGGACATTTACACTCACGTCTTCACACCCGTCCTCAAAGAAATAGGACGCCTCTGGCAACTCGATGAGATCAATGTTGCAGACGAGCACTTCATAACCCAGACCACTCTTTCCCTAATGTCTCAGTTATACTTATACTTCCCTGAAACTCAAAGGAAAAGTCACCGATTAGTCGCGGCATGCGTTACGGGTGAATTACATGACATCGGCCTCAGGATGGTTTCAGACTTCTTTGAAATGGAAGGATGGGAGACCTGCTTCTTAGGAGCCAACACACCCCGCGACAGCATCCTTGAAACGTTGCGGACGCACAAAACAGACCTCATAGCCCTCTCCGCTAGTCACCCGATGCTAGTGAGTGAGGTGGAAGGGATCATCACCGCCATCCGGAGCGATAAAAATTTAAACAGCGTCAAAATTCTCGTTGGTGGTGCCCCCTTCAATGCCGAAACCAACCTTTGGCATGCCATCGGGGCGGATGGATGCGCGAAAGATGTCGACGAGGCAA
>MBAA01000072.1:11388-14481 GCA_001940655.1 Promethearchaeota archaeon CR_4 | reverse complement strand
ACTGGAAAAACTTAGTTTTTTTTTGCTACTTGGTAACTTCTTTTGTTAGTTCTTTCCCGTGTATGCAAGCGGGTTGGCGCAAAGTAAAACTATTTATGTTCTCATGCGGAGCGCAAAGCAGTATAGAGAAAAAGTTTGTCGTGTGATTGAAATGCCAACGCCTGCAGAAATTGAGAATTTAATCAAACCATTATACCCTCCATGGGTGCCCCGCACCATTGAGATTCCAAATATTCGCTTGGACCAATTTCTTACCGATGCTGCTCGCAAGCGGCCAGATGTCGTTGCAACGAGTTATTTCGGTTTTGACCTCACGTACAAGCAACTCGATGAAATCGCAAACCGCATCGCGAACGTGCTCATCAAGCTAGGGATCAAGAAAGGCGACACTGTGGCGTCTCATTTTACGAATACACCAACGTTTGTGGCGACTTACTATGGAGTCTTGCGTGCCGGGGCAGTCAACACGCTGATAAGTCCACTCTTCAAGGGGATGGAAATCAAGTATCAATTGAATGACTCCGATGCGAAAGCATATATCAATTGGGAAGGGTTCGACCAAGTGGCGGAACCCATCCTCGGGCAGACGGGCGTGAAGATCAGAATTAAATCTTCGATGGCACCGTGGATATCACCCAATCCCCTAGAAGGAGATCTTTTAGACCCTGAAAATAAGGTATTATGGTTGGAAGACCTCATCCGAACGGTACCTGCAACACAACCAGCGATGACGATTAATCCAAAAGAGGATCTGGCCTGTTTACAATACACGGGTGGCACCACAGGTTTACCTAGAGCTGCGATGTTGACTCATTTCAACCTAGTCGCAAATGTGCATCAATTAAAAGTGTGGGCAGGTGATGCATTCGAGGATGGCAAGGAAGTGATGTTAACCGCACTTCCGCTGTATCACATCTATGCTCAGACTGTTTGTATGAACTGGGGTATCATTTTGGGTGCGAAACAGGTCTTTGTGTCAAACCCCCGGGAAGTGGAGGAACTCATTGAGGCAATCGAACACCACAAGGTCACCATCTTTCCAGGAGTATCTGCTCTTTACAACCTGATCAACAATTATAAGGGAATCGAGCAACACGACTTGAAGAGCATCAAATTCTGCCTCTCGGGCGCCGGACCGCTGCCCATCGAGATTCAGTCAAAATTCGAAAAGCTAACTGGAGCAAAACTACGAGAAGGGTATGGCCTCACGGAAGCGTCACCAGTCACTCATGCAAATCGCACGGACATTTCCTGGCCCGGTTTCATTGGACTCCCCCTTGCAAACACGCAGATACGGATTATCAACCCGGTCGACCAGCGTTCGGACTTGCCGATTGGTCAGGTGGGAGAACTCTGCATTGCAGGTCCACAGGTCATGAAAGGTTATTACAAACGCCCTGATGAAACACGGAACTCCCTCGTGGACATCAACCGGGATGGGATTAAGTGGCTTTTTACTGGGGACTTGGCAGAACTAGACACGCGGGGACTCACACGGATCCGGGACAGAGCTAAGAATATGATTAAAGTGAAGGGTCATTCGGTCTTCCCGGCAGAGGTGGAAGACTACTTTTTCCAAAACCCAGATATTCTCGACGTAGCAATTGTCGGCGTGAAGGAAGAAGATGGTGGCGAAAAGGTAATGGCCTTCATCGTGCTCAAACCTGATGCGAAGGGCAAAGTGAAGAACCAAGACATCATCAATTGGGCGAAGACCAACATGGCAGGATTCAAGGTCCCTAAAATGATCACGTTCTTAGACGAAATTCCCAAAGGAACCGCGGGTAAGACCCTCCACCGCATCCTCAGGGAAGGAAAGACCGAACTCGATTAAGATTCGTTAAGAATCCTCTCTTTTTTCAATTTCGATTCTTTACTACACAGTGATCACGAGAACATTAAAATGAGCAGGAAAATGTATGTTTGAGGAAGATAAAGAAGAATGGCACAAGTTGTTTGATTATTACAAGCAACATTTCGGGGAAGAGATTGGAGTCATATGTGGCGTCTTGGACACGGAAGACTTCGAGATCGACTTGTTCGCGAGCGAATCCTCAGGAAAAGTCTACGGGATGCGTCTTTACCAGGTCATGGAGTTAGAGGATAGCGGGTTGGAGGAAGACAACGAGGAGGAAGAGGACGAAGAAGAATCGGATGTCATGTGTTATGACCTTGTGGCAACCCCGAAAGCGAAGATTCAAGGCACTCTGGCGTGCGAGGCAACAGTGGACTTGCCACAAGAAGGGAAGGACGGGGATGGCGAGCAAATTCACAAATTTCACATCAAAATTTACACGGAAAACGGAGACGTGAATGCAAATGTTACCGGCGTTGTCGGTATTTTGGACGGCAAACCTGGGAGTCACGCGGTTTTTCTTGAACCCCCAGAATTGAAATAAATGATTTATTTACTAGACAAGTCGAATTTCTTTAAATCTAACTGAATTAATTTCTCAACTATTTGAAATTATTACAAAACCAGGTGCGATCATTGGGAAAAAAAGCAGTTAAGAAAGCGCCACCAGTCCGTCAAAAATGGGTAGTGACGAGCGCATGGCCGTATTCGAACTACACGCCCCACTTGGGCAATATGATCGGTTCCGTGCTGAGTGCGGACGTGTTTGCGCGGTATCTCCGCCTGAAGGGGGACGAGGTCGTGTTGGTGTCAGGTACGGACGAGCATGGCACCCCCATCGAAGTATCCGCCATCGAACAAAAAATCCCTGTGGAACAGCTGGCGGAGGAAAATCACCAGAAAATCACTCGTCTCTTCAAAGCGTGGAATATCTCTTACGACAATTACACGCGCACCCACAATCCCGTGCACATCAAGTTTACCCAGGACTTTTACCTCCAAGTTCAGAAGAGTGGGTATGTGACTACGGAAGAAACTGATGCACTGTATTGTGAATTCGATAAATTATTCCTCCCTGACCGATTCGTGGAGGGTATTTGCCCCTATTGTGGAATGGATCGGGGCCGCGGGGACCAGTGCGATAACCCCGCGTGTGGAAAATTGTTAACCCCCCTCGAACTAAAGCATCCTCGTTGCAAAGTCTGCGGGCGAAACCCGGTGGTTCGAAAAACAAAACA
>MBAA01000072.1:10550-11382 GCA_001940655.1 Promethearchaeota archaeon CR_4 | reverse complement strand
CATGGACTTTCCCAAACTGGAGACACGTCTGCGGGAATTTATTGAACATAATAAAATCATACCGGACAACGCCCGTACTGCCTGCCTGAACAATATTGAGAAGGGCATCCCCGCACGCTCCATCACACGGGATCTCAAGTGGGGTATCCCCGCTCCGTTCGAAGGGTCGGAGGGAAAAACGGTTTACGTGTGGTTCGAAGCTGTTCTTGGATATATCTCTGCCACCAAACAATGGGCTGAAGAGATTTACAAGAAACCGGCGAAATGGAAGGATTTCTGGTTTGATCAAAAAACAAAAACTGTCTTCTTTATTGGCAAGGACAATATCATCTTTCACCTACTAATCTTTCCGGGATTACTGATGGGATATAACGATAGTGCCCCGACGAACGAGCAATGGGTGCTCCCCTACAACGTCAGCTCCACGGAATTCCTGATGTTTGAAGGAGACAAGTTCTCAAAATCCCGCAACGTAGGTGTCTGGATTGACGAGGCATTGGATCTATGTGACGTGGATTATTGGCGGTACTACCTTGTTCTGAACCGCCCCGAACAAAGGGACCAATCCTTCCTGTGGGCGGAATTCCAGAAGTTCATAAACGAACTCAATGACGTGATCGGCAACTTCATCCACCGGACAATCACCTTCATCTGCAGTAGTTTTGGGGGAACAGTGCCACCGGCGCAATCATTCGATATGGATGACCAGAAACTCGTTGATCTAATCAAAACAGCACCATCGAAAATTGGAACCTCCATTGAAAAATTTGAACTGAAAAATGCCCTCGCGGAGGTCGTGGAAGTAGCTCGGGCGGGAAACCAATATCTAAGT
>MBAA01000072.1:10411-10526 GCA_001940655.1 Promethearchaeota archaeon CR_4 | reverse complement strand
CTCGCTGTCATAAAAGGGAAACCCTTGTTCGAGAAACTCAACGTGGAAGACCTGAAAAAGAAACTAGCCGAGATTCGCCTGCCGAAAGAAAGACAGGGGAAAAAAGAAACCCCTG
>MBAA01000072.1:6857-10248 GCA_001940655.1 Promethearchaeota archaeon CR_4 | reverse complement strand
TTCCCCGTCGGATTTAGTGGGCAAAAACCTGGTGATCTTGGAGAATTTGGAACCCAAGGAGTTGCGGGGGATCAAATCCCAAGGCATGTTACTCGCGGCCGATGTTCCAAAGAATAAATATGCAATCCTCCTCGCTCCTGATGATGTACCGAAGGGTGCCAAGATTCGTTAAGAAAGATTATTTTGGAATAAACAGGTTTCAACCTCCTTTTATCTGTAACAACGAAAATTTCGTTATCTTTTGAAAGTGGGGAAAAACTATTTATTTTCGTATGCTAAATTAATAATTAGGTCAGTAAGTCTTATGATCGGAACCTATTCTAATATCTTTCATACTTCAATCGGATTGGTAGCGATTAGCTGCCGGCCCACGATGAAGTGGTATTAGGATCAAGGAGTTCCGATGATGAAACGGGCCGATTTTACGAGTTTTTGAGGGATTCCTTGTCCTGTTCTGCATTGTGAGAGAAAGTTTGACCACAATCCAAAAAAACGTGAATGGTAATGGAGTCCGGAGTTAGAAACTACGACTTACAGCTAATGCAGTCGCTCGTCGAGGAAACGCAATACCTCCTGAACAACACATGGGAGTTCTCCCTCCTGTCGGAAGCGCAGGCGGAGGCAGTGGCATTCTTAGTGGCCACTACGCGGTATTGCCCAGCGAAGATGACCCAAGAACACGTGGAAAATGTTTTGAAGTTCTGGAACATCACGCTCGCCGATGTAGAGGCGGTTATCTTCGAGCTCCTCCACATTCACGAGGAGGAAATAACTGATGGGATCGAAGAAGACCTCTATGTCCTAAATTTAGTCTTTCCCTCGAAAAATTAAAGTCACTATTCAGGCTAAACTAGGTTCTTTTTTGTTTTTTTATTTCATTTTCACATACTACACTTGTAATCTGTTTGGGTTGCGGTTTGCATAGAATTTCTTATGAGAGGTAAAGATCATAGATTTTTGGTTTGATCTATACGCCATTTTCTTGATTTTTGGTAAAAAAAAATCCTCGTTAAAGTATAAATGCATCAGTTTTTTTCTGAGGAATCATTTTAACGGAACATCATCGTAGATGTTCACAGCCGGCGTTGATTTAGAACCCATGGGTAAGAATTCTACTTTTGACGTAGCCATCATAGGTGCAGGGGTCACAGGCGCGTCCATCGCGTGGGCGCTCGCCAAATACGACTTGAAGGTTGCGGTTATCGACAAAGAAGCAGACGTAGCAATGGGGACGAGTAAAGCTAACTCGGGCATCCTCCACGCGGGATTTGCCGCCGCCCCAACTACTTTAAAGACCAAGTACAACGTTATGGGTAACCCGATGTTTGACAAGGTTTGCTCGGACCTGAAAGTGCATTTCAACCGCTGCGGCACGTTTGTTGTAGCGGTGCGGGATACGGAAATGGGTTATTTGGATGATCTATTCCGACAAGGTACCGAAAATAAAGTGCCGGTGGAAATTATTACAGACTCCAAGCGCATGCACGAAATGGAACCGGAATTGACCAAAGATGCGAAAGGACTGCTTTTTGCCCCCACGGGAGGCATAGTTAGTCCCTATGAGTTGAACATCCGCCTGTGTGAGTGCGCTGCAATGAATGGCACGACCTTCTTCCTCGATGCACCCGTTAAGAGCATTAACGTTAAAGAAGAGAATTTTGTAGTCAAGATACCTCGCAAGGAAGTTAAGGCCCATTACGTGGTGAATGCCGCGGGTTTGTTCTCCGACAAAATTGAACAAATGGTGGGACTACATACCTTTAACATTACCGCCTGGAAAGGCGAGTATATTATCCTCGACAAAGGTTCCATTACGCTCAATCATGTACTATTCCCGACTCCCACGAAACAAAGCAAAGGCATTGTCGTGACCCCCACAACCCATGGAAATATCCTTGTAGGGCCAAACAACATATTTTACGAGGATCGCGAGGACGTTGCCACTACCACTGACGGAATTTGGGAAATTATCGAAGGTGGGGACAAATTAATCCCGAACCTGCCCCTCCGCAAGGTAATCCACAACTATGCGGGTTTGCGGGCGAAGGCTGATACGGGTGATTTCGTCATCGGCGCTACCAGTATAGAGCGATTCTTCAACGCGGCAGGCATCCAATCGCCCGGGTTGAGTGCGTGTCTCGCAATTGGAACCGACATAGCACGTATGTTGGGAGAAGCGGGATTACCATTAAATGCACGATCGGAATATATAGGGGTCATTCCCCAACCATTCCGCTTGCGAGAAACCCCTCCGGAAGAATTAGATGCGATTATTAAACAGGATCCTCGGGCAGGGCATGTTGTTTGCAGATGCGAAACCGTATCCGAAAAGGAAATCGTGGAGGCAATTCAACGTCCCCTCGGTGCTCGCACGCTGGGTGGAATTAAGATGCGCGTACGAGCCCAGATGGGCCGATGCCAGGGTGGATTTTGCACGCCTAAACTCCTCAAAATACTTTCTCGAGAACTCAAAATTCCTGTAGAAAAAGTAACTTTGAAGAACAAAAACTCGCCCCTGTTGTTTGGCCGGTTGAAAGGATTGAAGTCGGAGGTCTGGCAAGAGTGAAGGAAATGACCACAGACCTCGCGATCATAGGAGGTGGCCCAGCCGGCCTCGCTGCAGCCATCGAAGCAGCGAAAAATGGTGTCCAAGTGTTAATCGTAGAGCGAGACTTCGAATTGGGGGGCATTTTACAGCAATGCATTCATAATGGGTTTGGCCTCCGATATTTCAAGGAAGAACTTACCGGGCCGGAATATTCCCAACGCTTCATTGATCTGTTAAGGGAAGCGGACGTGGAAGTATTGCGCAATACAATGGTAATAGACCTGAAACCGGACAAAACTATAACCGCCATCAACCAGACCGATGGCATCGTAAAAATCAAATCCCAAGCGGTTGTCCTCACGATGGGGTGCAGGGAACGAACCCGAGGGGCAATCAACGTTCCTGGAGATCGTTGTGCTGGAATTTTTCCTGCTGGACTCGCCCAGCGTCTCGTGAATATGGAAGGATATATGCCTGCTAAAACAGTTGTCATTGTCGGGTCGGGAGACATTGGAATGATCATGGCTCGTCGCCTAACTCTTGAAGGGGTCGAAGTCAAGGCTGTGGTCGAGGTCTTACCCTATGCTGCAGGTCTCATCCGGAACCGGGTTCAGTGTTTGGAGGATTATAAAATCCCTCTATACTTGTGCCATACTGTCACTCACATTTACGGCAAGGACCGCGTGAAGGGTGTCACAATTGCCCAAGTCGATGACAAGTGGCGCCCATTGAAGGGGACGGATCGCTACATCGAATGTGACACGGTTCTCTTTTCTGTCGGTCTTATCCCCGAGAATGAAATCTCCCTGAATGCAGGAGTCATACTTTCCTCTACCGGCGGTC
>MBAA01000072.1:6648-6817 GCA_001940655.1 Promethearchaeota archaeon CR_4 | reverse complement strand
ACTACTTGGCAGGGGACACCCAAGTGCAATTCTCGTTCCGTCCGAAAAGTCCTGCCAAGGACCAGCAGACATTGATCGAGTCAGGTGGCACTGTACTCGTCAAAAGAAAGCACCAACACATCATTCCAAGCGAGATGATTAATATCATAACGAAATTAGATCCCTTCGC
>MBAA01000072.1:3867-6640 GCA_001940655.1 Promethearchaeota archaeon CR_4 | reverse complement strand
ACAAAGAAATTACAGTGCGAATTGTGCCCCAATCTGTGGAGGAGAAAAAAGAATGACCCAAGTAAAGTCTGCGGAGATCAGGTGTATTATCTGCCCAAATGGGTGCCTTGTCACGGTCAAAGAACGCCCGGACGGTACGTATGATACGGAAGGAGCTGGATGCAAACGGGGCATAGAATATACAGAGCAGGAATACCGTGAACCCAAACGCATGCTCATCACTACAATGCGCATCGAAGGGGGAATGCTCCCCGTACTCCCGGTTCGTTCGACCAAGGAATTACCCAAACAGCGAATTTTTGATGCCGTGAAATACGTAAGTGCAATTTCAATAAAGGCTCCAGTGAAAATGGGAACCGTTCTTGTTCCGAATCTCTTGAAACTCGGGGTGGACGTGATTGCATCCCGAGATATGGAGAAAAAAGCAAAGTAATCCGTAATTTATCATTCAAAATTCCGAGTTAGGATATTTTTTTCCACTATTCTTTTGTGAAAATTAGACTAAAAAAGAGGATAAAGACCTCACGGGACGGGCGCCCGCCCCCCACGTCCCTCGCTTTTGGTGGGCGTGAAGGAGAGGTCGGTTATTCTTTGAAGCGGCGGGTTACGAGCTGCCAGAAGGGTTTGATGCCCCAAGTCGAAATACACAAGTCCTCGGGAAGTTGGGGTAGCACTTTCTTGTCTATGAAGACCGGAGTCTTCAGGTTCGTGCCGAACTTCTCGACTTCTAGGTTCTCTTCCTTGAGTTTATCTTGGTCGATGAGACGCGTGTTAATGCCCTTCTGAACCCCGCATCAGCTCCGATAGACGTATTCGTAAATGACTACAACGGGATCCTTAAATTCCGTTTCACTTGCTTTTATGAAATTCTTAGCCCGGTCGTCAACTGTGATTCGGGTGGCCATTTGAAATTCAACTACTCATTTGGTATGTTATACAAGTAATTCAAACCTAAATAAAAACGGGGTTGTGCAGAGTTTAACACAAATCAAGAAGAACAAATAATTTCGCTCAAATCCAGCGGTCGAGCATCTCGACAAAATAGTCAAAGATTCGTTTTGCGCTTGATGAGTTCAATGTTGGAGATAAATGAGTTTCCTTGGGAATCGTTACGAGGGTACTACCGGGGACGTTTTCGTTGAGTTCCCAACCCATTTCAGCACTGGTTATTTCGTCCTTTTCTCCATATAAGAAAATGGTGGGAATATTAGCGTGCTGCAGTATTTCAAGCATCGAGGGAATAATCTTGTATTGTTTGATTATTTCAAGAATGATCTTCACTGAGGCAACGTGTAAATTTTCCAAAGTTTGAAAAAGGGCCTTATGAGGGAGCTTGCGTTCAATATAGGTGCAAAAAAGGTCGAAAAAATCCTCGAAATTGATCCGAGTAATCCGTTCTCGGAGCATATGTTGTACATCATAGAACGCGAAATCCAATGACTCGAAATAGTGGAGGGTGTCTGCCAATCTCGTGGAGAAGGGGGAAAAAGTCCCGTACCCGCAAAAGGATGTAAATCGTTTGTTATGGTTTTTCAGGGCGAGGAGGGCAGGGTAAGTCCCTGAAGACATCGCCACAACATGTGCCTGCGGAACTTCTAATCCGTCCATAACGCCAATGATCTCGCGAACCTGGTCGTCCACCGTGATGGGGTGATCAAAGATGGTGGAATCCCCGATACCTTGCCCGTTGTAGGTGATGATACGCACGGGACGTCCGAGCTTTTTCGCGATGTGTGGTGCGATGTCGCTATACTGGTCCATATTTAAAAATAAACCATTAACACAGAGAATGGTGGGTAAAGTGGGCTTGTCTTCGCCGTAAATGTTGTACGTAATGCTTGCGCCGGTTGCAATTTTTATAGTTCCCAATACACGCCACATCTCGGCTTATTTAGATGAGTTGGGAGCTTTTACAATTAAAAGTTCCCTCTAGCAAGGGATGTGAACCTCTCAGCCACTTTGAAAATAATGGGAGCTTTTTAGAAATTCAAGTAATTTCTCCTTGAGCGAGTAAATCCTGTATTGGGGTTCTCGACCTTCCAGTAAATCCACTATGCGTACTTTCAAGCTAAACATCGCTGGGAGCACCGGACAGTGGAGGCGAGCTTTCATTTTTGTTATTTGTGGGATGATAATGGGTTTGAAACGATCAGACCCCCACCTCGCCCCAAGATGGGTCAAGATGACTGCTTTGAGGAGGTACTTTTGGCGTAGTTCTTCCAAGTATGGCAACACTTCATTCGTTGTCATATGTCGGTCGCAATGGTAACTCTCCGGGCGGAGTAGGTTACACACGAGGATATCACAATCACTATATGTAGCCACAAATTCGGGGAAGATTTCAGTATCCGAGGTAAATCCGATGCAATAATCGCCGGCATAAAACTTTGCCCCGATAGTCAGTATTTTTTCATCGTGAAGTGCAGGGGTCGCAGTAATCTTAAAATCCGGTTGTCCTCGAACCGTACAGCTCTCACCGGAACGCAACGAAATTATTCTCTCGAGCAGCCCTCGGTAATATGCACTAAGGTGATCGTTGAAATCGGCGGTGCTAATGAGCGTTCCTACCGGAATTCGCATATTCCCGCCGTGCATCGCCTCTAACATAACGGGAACGTCCACTACGTGATCCGTGTGGTCGTGGGAGGCGAAAATCACGCGGGTCTCTTCTGGGTTAATCTGTGCGAGCTGAGTGTAGAGGTTGGCGGCCGGTCCAGGATCCACGTGTACCTGTATGTTGTTAATCCGCAGAATCATCCCCCCCGTCGGATAA
>MBAA01000072.1:170-3783 GCA_001940655.1 Promethearchaeota archaeon CR_4 | reverse complement strand
GCCACGATATGCTTTGAATTAGGAAAAGGATGGGCGCTTTATTATAATTGACGCTGCCGGTTTTCGAAAATCTTTTACGTGTTTAATTTTTTTTAGGAAAAGAAAAGTGGGCGCTGTGGGATTTGAACCCACGGCAATCGGATGTCCCCGAATTGCTGGAAGATCTGGAGTCCGACATCCTAGCCGAGCTAGATCAAGCACCCGCACCTGTTGAATGTTTCGCGCTCGATTCTCACATTTTTAATAGAAAGGTGCTATTTAAGATGACAAACGTGTCCATCGTTTTAAACTTTGTTTTCGAGGAGAAATAGGGTCAATTACCTAATGGAAGGCGTAATATAACAAGATGAACGTTACGACATACAATCCTATCGCACAGGCGATGTAAATCCCCGCAAAAGAATGCGCTAAAACATTTTTTACATTGCACCAGTTTTTGGAAAAATTCGGGGGTGGAACGATCAAAATAGAGTGCTCTCTTGTTCTTTTTTCCGTTCACCGAGCTCCTTGATCTTGTCCAATAGGGTAAAGTTCATAGGGTCTCTCTTGATGACTTGCGTGTAAGCGTGTTGTGCACCCTCGTAATTATCCCGTTCCTCGCACAAGCGGGCGACCTCGAGCCATTTTGCAGTATTGCTGCCAATAATTTCGCCGAGTTCCCGGAAAACGTTGTTTGCCGCGAGGCGATCTCCCTGGCTATACAAGCACAGGTAATAAAAAGCCCAACATTCCATATCTTCGCGATTGAGGGTTAACGCTGCCTGAAGTTCCTTGGTGGCTTGAACGAAATGTTGCTGGGAGTAATGGAGAATGCCCATCTCTTTCAAACTCGTGGCCTTATCTCGAGTTGCGGTCAAAGACACCTGTTTTTGACCTTTTTTCATTCCATCAACAAGGAGGGCGGTAGCAGATGGAGTACCTGAAGAGACAGATGAATCCTGTGCCCCTCCGTCACCTGGGGGGGCTGATGCACCGATCATGGACGTAAGGTCTGCGGACATTCGTTGGGTTTTAACGAGCAATTCTTCAGCAGGTTTGAGCAATTTATCTAACCCTTCAACGTCCTTCCATGCAGTCACGAGACTCTTTTCGTCATAACCTAACGGGGAAAAGATTCGTTCAATAAAAGGTTGTGAGAATCCGAGTAATTTAAACGGGACTTCATAAAAGCCGGGACGATTAGGATTTTTGAGGCGGAGCATCGTAAACCCGAGGCCTTTCCCTTTCTTTCCAACGAGGGTATAATCCCAAATGAGGCCCAACCCGTCCTCGTTCATCTGCTGGTAGAATACTTGATTGTCCTCATCTTTGCCTGAAAAGAAAAGTCCCCAGCCGGGGTGCGAATGCGCCCAACCCCCCAAAAATAATTCTGGATTTTGGTTCCCGAAGAATTCTATCAATGCTAGTTCCTCGGGTTTCAATTCAACAGAGTCCCGTTCCCCCGTGGCAACGCCTACCGCGTCTTCAATTATGTAGTAAGTGGGTGTTTGGCGGCAGAACAGGAAAGCGAAAGCTTCGACGCACTTTTTCTTTGGCAGGAGGGGATTGCTATATTGCCCGAGAAACTGGAGGATCTTTTCGAAACATTCAGCAGTAAGGACTACGATTCGGGGCATAGCACCACATTCAAACACAGCATTTGTAGTATTTGTAGTATTACAAGGCGAATTTACCCAATCTCCGTTATGTTCTGTGCAGATAATTCTTACCACAGAAATTATAAATATGTTATGACAATCCTCTCGGCGTCCTGCTGCCCGCGATCCGAAGTCGTATCGTGACAGTATATATGACCGGTATTCTATTTTCCGCGTTTATGGATGTCGTTTTGTGAACTAACGCGAGAATCTGTTGAGTAATCGATTGTAATGCCTGTAATATTTAAACGAAGTTGAGAGTCATTGGATATAAGAAGGAGAGCAGAGAAAAATAGTTGAAGTTCAAGAATTAAGTTGCATGCAGATGAGGCGATCAACAACTGCTATGCTTGATTGCTTCTTCAGGACATCCAGAAACGCACGCACAGCATTCAATACATTCGGACATCTTGGGGGCGGTGCTCTTGCCACCGACAATTTCAAATACACTGCTGGGACAGACGTCCACGCAGGCTGCATCGCCATTGCACTTGTCGTGGTCGATTTCGAGGACTTTTCCATCTGCTTCATACTTTAGAGCCATAGTTATCACGGAGAATTGTTCGGGATGGGACGCATTCAACAACTACTGTGTTTGATGGCTTCTTTGGGACAACCGCTCACGCACGCACAGCATTCGGTACATTCCGCGATGTTCGGCGCCGTGCTCTTGCCGTTAACGAGCTCAAACACATTGCTTGGGCACGCGTCGGCACAAGCACTGTCACCATCACACTTGTCGTGGTCAATTTCGAGGACTTTTCCATCTGCTTCATATTTCGGACACATAAATATCACAAAGATTTGTTTGTATGATTGAAAAACAACCAAGAGTGAATAAAAAACTTCCTTTAGTCATTGCAAGATAAAAACTGGTCTCCATTGAGTTTATCGAGTTCAGATTACTTTGGAGGATCAACAACTGTTGGAGTATACGTAAAAAAGATGACAAATAAACGAGTCACGAAGGAACAAGTCGTTAATTCGTGGGTTGGTTTGGTCGTTGTGTCGATAATCTTTATCGGCGTATTTTCGTGGTGGCTCCATTGGTGGAGCTGGTTCGCGTGGTTCGTTCCTGCGATGGTGCTCGTGGGAGCGATATCCACGACTCTGACATATGCAACTCAAAGTCAGATCCGATGTCCTCATTGTGGGCAGGAATTGCGGGATAAGGCACGTCATTGCCCCATTTGTGGTTTGGAAATCATTTCTCAATGCCCAAAATGCGCCAGCAGCGTGGAATGGGGTGAGCGATTCTGCAAGAATTGCGGGGAAACCCTCGTGAAGCAAAAAACACCATCAACAGCACCAGTGACCAATGAGGTACGCATTGAAGCAACTGCGCCTATAACTGCACCTGCCCCGAAGGTGACACAGTGCTTCTGTGGGTTATGTGGTGAGCCCGTGAATACGGGGGCAAAGTACTGTTTCCGGTGTGGTAATCAAATAGAGTGAATGAAACCCTCTTGTATCCTTTATTTTTTATATTCTAAACAAGGATAAATTTTTCAATCTAAAAGATAATCCACTTTGGTGATAAACATGACTGAAAAAAAGAAAATAATCACGAAAGAGAAGGTAAAAAAAGCGTGGACGGGATCTATTTTTGGTCTCCTCCTCTTTTTGGTCATCGGTCCTGCGCTGTGGTGGGGTTGGGAAGCATGGTGGACTTACATGGTCGCAGCGTTCATATTGATTGGTCCAATCTCAACCACACTCACGTATTATACTCAGGAAAAGATTCGATGTCCTTATTGCCAGGTCGAATTGACATCCCAGTCGAAAGTATGCCCTCAATGTGGTGTTGAAATCCTCACAGAATGTCCCACGTGCCACAAAGCAATACAATGGGGAGCTCGTTTCTGTGACAGCTGCGGGGCAAATCTTAGGGATCTTGCAATTAAACGAAGGCAAGAAGGGGAAGGCATACCTGCTGTTACGTTCGCGCCTGAAGTTCCCGGTGAAAGTTTTTGTCC
>MBAA01000072.1:0-147 GCA_001940655.1 Promethearchaeota archaeon CR_4 | reverse complement strand
TAGGGGCAAAATTTTGCTTCCGCTGCGGTACATCGGTAAAATAAGATCTCTATTCGTTTTTTTTGGTAATTAAAAGGTAATGTCAATTTAGAACCTGATCTCCATTTTCCGCATTTATAACGCTTTTCGATATGATCACCGGGCAGG
>MBAA01000095.1:13342-13484 GCA_001940655.1 Promethearchaeota archaeon CR_4 | reverse complement strand
CGATGCGCAGGAGGCCACTTACGCAGATCACTTGGTCGAGTAGTAGATTGGGCACGAGGTTAAAAATCTCGGGACGATTTTGAGAAACCAACATAGCAACTCGCCCCGTGGGATCTTCAAGTTCAATAAGAAAGTTGTGAGT
>MBAA01000095.1:10035-13076 GCA_001940655.1 Promethearchaeota archaeon CR_4 | reverse complement strand
TTTTGCCTCACTTATAATTCGTTTTTCTTGGGGTAGCATTTTTCTCGGTTGATTGGCATCAAAAGGAATGGATGATGGCGTCTTTTGTACCGGAGAGTTGAGAATTTCTGCAATATCTTCCTCGCCAAGTGTTTTTCGAGCAAATTCTGAAGTAAAATAATTAACCACCAGTTGGCTAATGGCATCCTTTGGTTGAGCGGTTGACATCAAAATGCGGAATGCCCCTGGGCTTAAATTAATGCCCGTTTGCGCCAACGCGAGTAGAAATTCCCGCATTCTCGTGTCTTCCATTAGGGTGACAACTCCCAGCTGTGTAATGACTTAGAATCACTCAAAGACGCAACAAGATCTTCCTTGAAATCACATCTCTCACGGACTTATCGTATTTAAAAGGGAAGACCCAGTAATTTTTGTGAATCGTTAAGAATATCAACACAATCAATTTTATATGTTTCCTCCCTAAAGAAACACGTCATCACAGGAAAATCTGTTTCCCAGATTTGTTAATCATTTAACATCCCGACAATAAAATAATATTAACATAAATTCTTGGTGATTCCCACGCCCCCCGCTATGAATCCTCGAATCAAACAATACTTTGAAATATTACAAAAAGAAGTAGAAAAGGTCTATAATGTCGCAATTACAGCTCGGGCTAAAGGAATCGACCCTGCTATCGAAGTAGAATCCCCCCCGGCAAATGATATGGCTGACCGGGTGGAACAACTTGTTGGACCCAAGGGAGTCTCAAGTCGGATCCATGAACTGCAAGCGGTGGGCAAGGACCAGAATGACATTACTTTTCAAGTGGCAACCGATATCCTCGATGGAAAATTTGGCGAATTTCCCCGCGCGGAGGCCATCGAACGCGCTATCCGGGCCGCTCTGGCCATTAAGACAGAAGGTGTAGTCTCGGCTCCGTTAGAAGGTATTTCCAAGGTCATAACGCGAGAAGATGGGCAAGGGGGAGAATATATGTCCATCTACTTCGCAGGTCCAATTCGCGCGGCAGGCGGTACTACAGCTGCATTTGCCGTTCTCATTACGGACTACGTGCGGGCGCACCTCAACATACCGAAATTTAAGGCGTCTGATCGTGAAGCGGATCGACTCGTTGAGGAAGTGAAATTGTATGACCGCATCATGAATTTGCAGTACCCTTCATCTAATGAGGAAATCCGGGAGTGCTACTTAAACGTCCCGGTGGAGATTAACGGCGAGGCAACGGAAGACAGGGAAGTTTCAGCTTATCGCGATGTACCTCGCATTGAAACTAATGTTGTAAGGGGGGGAGCCTGCCTCGTTCTCAATGACGGGTTGCTTGCCAAGGCGAGCAAACTCTTGAAGATCATCAAGGAAAAAAATATCCCTGGGTGGGAGTGGCTCAAGCAACTCAAGGAAAAAGTAGCCCACCAACACGACCAAGTTGTAGCAGAAGAAGCGAGTGCAAAAGAAGGGGAATATGGCGGGGGATTGTATGGAGGTCCAAAAGAACTAGAAGAAGAGAAACGATCAGAAAAGGTAGAAGATCAACTCTTGGAGCGTCGGAAAAAGCTTTTCGAGAAGTACCCGCCTCTCTGGAAATATATCGCAGATGTGATTGCTGGGCGACCAGTATTTTCATATCCTTCTCGCATCGGGGGGTATCGCCTCCGATATGGGCGCTCGCGAAATAGCGGTCTTGCGGCATGTGGATTACACCCTGCTGCTATGGCAATAGTGGATGATTTTTGCGCGATCGGAACTCAAACACGAATTGAACGCCCCGGAAAGAGTAGCTCCACGATGCCTGTTGACTCTATCGAAGGTCCTATTGTACTCTTGAAAAGTGGATCCGTTCGCCAGATTACTTCGCCAGATGAAGCCCGTGAGATATATCCAACCGTAGAACGTATCCTCTTCCTCGGAGACATTCTCATTGGTTTTGGAGAATTCGTGGAAAATAACCATAAATTAGCACCTTCAGGATATGTCGAGGAATGGTGGATTCACCACCTCCGGCAGGCGATCACCCAGTTTCCGGAGACGGAATGGGGAGGCTTATCCTATACGAGCAAGTTGATCAAACAGATCAACACCGACAAGAATTATTTTTCCATATTTCCCAATGCTTCTCAAGCTCTCGAAATGTGTGACCATTTAGGGGTTCCATTGCACCCCAAGCACTTGGATTTCTGGGGGAACCTCGAGCCTACGGAGATTCTTGAGTTACGGAATTTCCTCCTCCAAGGTGAACTTAGTTCAGAAATTCGCCTTGTGAGCAATCCGCGCTTAAAATGGCTGCTTGAAATTGCCTTTATTCCGCATGAGGTGCAAGGAGATAAACTTCTCCTTTCGTCAGAAAAAGCAATAATTTTCAAACGTCTCTTCCACCTCGATTCTCAACCTGCCCAAAACCCCCCACCTTCAGACGCAGACAATTGGGGGATTTTACGCCACTTCTCGGGATTGGACATCAGGGACAAGGCTCCCATTTACATCGGAATGCGCATGGGTCGTCCAGAAAAAGCTAAAGAACGCAAGATGGATCCCCCCGTTCAGGTCTTATTCCCCTTTGGTCATAACAATGACTCGAAACGGTCTATGAAGACCGCTGCAAAAGGTAAATCCGTGACGGTGGATGTAGTTACGAAAGTTTGTCCCCAATGTCATCAACGCACATTTCACAACCTTTGTCCCACATGCCACGTGCGAACTGAGCTGCTTCTCGTGTGTTCTCGGTGCGGGCAAGATTTACACCAAAAAAAAATGTGCCCTAAATGCAACGCGCGAGCAGTTCACCATAGCAACCAAGAAATCGACTTAGGTGCGTTAGTTCAAAATATCCAACAATCACTCAACCTCAAGGTTCCGGAAATTAAGGGCGTCAAGGGGATGTCCTCTGGGAATAAAATTCCGGAGCCCCTCGAAAAGGGGGTTTTACGCGCTCGAAATAACGTGTGGGTGTACAAGGATGGTACCATTCGGTACGATTCCACTAACGTACCGATCACTCACTTCATTCCACGCGAAATAAAAACATCCCTCGAACGTCTTCATGC
>MBAA01000095.1:6580-10027 GCA_001940655.1 Promethearchaeota archaeon CR_4 | reverse complement strand
ATACCCACGATTGTAATGGCATCCCTCTTACAAGTGATGACCAAGTCTGTGAATTACTCGTCCAGGATATTCTCATCCCACACCATACTGCAAAGTACTTTCTCCAAGTCGGCCGGTTTGTCGATGAAGAGCTTCAGTATATTTACGGGTTGCCTCCCTTTTACAATTTGAAGGAAAAGGAAGACCTCGTAGGCGTGATTTTCGCTGGGTTAGCTCCACACACTTCGGCCGCAATTGTCGGGCGGGTGATCGGATTCACTCAAGCATACTCAGGATACGCTCATCCTTTCTGGCATGCTGCGAAGCGAAGAAATTGTGACGGGGATGAGGACGGGATTATGCTTCTTCTGGAGATGCTCCTGAATTTCTCGAGAGAATATCTCCCATCAAAAATTGGGGGCAAGATGGATGCCCCACTTGTCACGTCCGTGATCTTAGACCCGAGTGAGGTTGACGCAGAAGCACAGAATGTGGACACTCTGTGGGAATATCCCACTGCTTTTTACGATTTTGCCCAAAAATTCGGAATGGCTCCTGAATTTGCCAAACAAATGAAGCTAGCTGGGTCGCGTCTCAAAAAACCAGAGCAGTATGAGGGATTTGGATATACCCATCCTACATCCAGCATTAACGCTGGTCCACGGATCACCAACTACAAGCGACTCGAGTCAATGGGGGACAAGATCGAAGCCCAGCTTCGGCTCGCTCGAATCATTCTAGCCAATGATGCCAAGGACATCGTGGTTAAGATTCTGCAATCTCATTTCTCCCCGGATATAGCCGGGAATATGAGAGCATTTGCAACCCAAGAACTTCGCTGCTCTAAGTGCAACGAAAAATATCGCCGCACCCCCCTCACGGGGAAGTGCGTGAAATGTGGCGCGAAATTATTAATGACGGTTACGAAGGGGGGGATTACAAAATATCTGCCCATAGCTAGCCGTCTCGCAAAGGAGTACGACCTGTCCCGCTTTACACAGGAGAAGATAGAACTCTGGGAAGAATACATCAAGAGTTTGACAGACAATGGCAAGATCAAGCAGCGCACCTTAGTATCGTTCTTTTGAAATCATCTCGACAATCCAACAACTTTTTTGAGGATGAAAACATTATAAAAATAGATATAGTGGAGATGTAGCCAAAGGACGCCACCCCCCTATGGGTGGGGCGCCGGCTAAGCGGTCAACGGCGCCGGACTTGAGATCCGGCGACCTTACGGTCTCAAGGGTTCGAATCCCTTCATCTCCGCTCTTTTTGCTTCTGAATCGTGTAGATTTAGACAGTTTTCCCCATTCCCTTTTTCGGGTAAATAAATAAGAATAAAATGAGATTTCTTGAATGGTTACATAGTTTTAAATAAGAATTAATCTTCCTCCCCACTTCTTGTTGTATGAAATGTATGCCACCAATTCCTCCTCGTGCGTCTGAAAGCCCGCAAATCTCCTTATTTTATTGATTTCTCGTCAAACCATAAAATTGGGCGCAATAAATTTTTTAAGGTCGCCTAGATTAGGATTTCTTGCTCACTGGTCAAGAAGGAATGTGATAATCAATTTACTGAGACCTAACGAAAAACGGGCGTATAACTCAGTCAGGTAGAGTGGCGGACTCTTATGTTTTGCTCTCAAGTAGCGAACCGGGTAAATCCGTTAGTCAGGGGTTCAACTCCCTTTACGCCCGCCATTTTTCCTTCATCTACTTTTGCGTAGACGCTAGAAATTTACTTTACCTCTTTTTACCTCATCCAAATGCGAAAAAATAAATGGTGCCACGGATAGATTTTCTCACTATTGCTCCGTAGCGGTTACCTCGACATAGATATGAGGGACACTAACGAGAGCCTTGCGAGTTGATTGAAATGGGAAAGCACATCTTAGTGCAACGCAAAGGCCGTGCCCACAAACCCTTCACAATTTTAGCTACCCGGCGACGGCAGGCTATCAAACACAGGCGCCTACCCGATAAAAAAACGCTTAAAGGAAAAATCATAGACCTGGTTCATGAAAGCGCCCGGGGTACGCCGCTGGCAGAAATTCTTTACGAAGACGGTGTGCGACGCTTTGAATTACCCCCCGAAGGCATCGCGGTAGGAGATATAATTGAGATTGGCGACAAAGTTCCATTGAAAGTGGGCAACACGATGAAGCTTAGGAACATCGAGGACGGGGCGATAGTCTATAATATCGAACTTCATCCAGGCGATGGGGGTCGATTTGTCCGCGGCTCGGGAACCTTTGCAACTATTGTATCAAGAGCGAAAGGTCAGGTCAACATTTCATTACCTTCTGGGGAAATGAAAAGCTTTGACAAAGACTGTCGTGCAACCATTGGAGTTGTGTCCGGAGGCGGACGTCTGATGAAACCCCTCATGAAGGCGGGGAATGCCTTTTATCTCCACCGGGCAAAAGGCCGCAAACACTGGCCCCGCGTGCGAAGCAATATGATGAACGCGGTATCTCACCCCTTTGGTGGAGGTTACAAAGCCAAGCGCCCCAAGACTACCTCACGCAACGCACCCCCCGGTCGTAAAGTTGGACTCATCGCAGCAAGACGGACGGGAACTCGGAAGAAATAGAGCAATCCTTTTTTTTAAAATCCTTTTTTCATACAGACAATATCTACCTGAAAGATCTTTAAATACTCCTGAAAGAAAACAGGAGGAGGTGGGGTTAGGTAATTCCCTTTTTTTTCCCATTTTAAACAGGGAGATGGCAGAATAAAGAATATCATACAATGTAAGAGCAAGTATCATAATAGCAAATAGAGAGAGACGCTCCCGCCTAACGTCAAGATAATTGTAATACAATTTAATTCACTTGAACTTTTTATTGCGCTAATGCTATGTTGTTCGTAATTATCAACAGGTTTTTCAAAGATGGGAGAAATTGATGGCAAAACAAGAAAGAAACAATTTCTAATGCTTGATTGGAAATTTCCCAAGCACATTTAAGAAGATTGGAAATTTAGAAAAAAAAATAAGATTGCCCGCAATTGTGGGACAACTCGGTCCTACTTAACTAAACACGATCAAGCTAACGGTAAGAGGTTGAAGGAGACCTTAAATATTTGATAAAAGATATTGAGTTTAGTAAGTGGGATAATACCAACAATAAATTTCATGGAAATGCACGAATAGAGTAAATTTCAACATTCTTTTCTGGAATATTTCTGCCGGGTCAAGTAAGGGGGTTAATCCCTGACCGACAACCCAAACGTTTCAAATATCCCAGAAGCATATAATCACTAAAGCTGGAAAATCTTTGTCACGTGAATTACACATCAATTATCCCGCCTATGTAATACGGAAATGGTACGCCAAATTAAACTAGCCGTAAAAAAACTACTAGTGACAAAAAATTTGTAATATGTGATTGAAATGAACCGATTTGAGCACATTAATCGCCCCAACCTCAAAGAAGAGGAAGAGGAACCCTGTTGTGATAACCC
>MBAA01000095.1:5436-6561 GCA_001940655.1 Promethearchaeota archaeon CR_4 | reverse complement strand
GATGGTATCCGGGTGTGTCGAAATTGTGGGCTCACTTTTGGGCAAGAAATGGTCTCGCACGAGCGTCGTGCGTATACGGCCGAGGAAGTTCGTGCTCGTCGGCGCACTGAACCGCGGTGGCGTTGTTTTGGCCCCCGGACTGTCATCTCCCGTGTCAAGTCAGACGCGAAGGGGCGGCAGTTGCCCGCTAAGAAGCAGGCATTGTTCGCCCGGTTGAGCAAGATTCAGGGATCCCTAATCAACAGCATTGAACGGAATTATTGGGAAGCCAAACCCAAGCTCCATGCTCTTGCCAACAAGCTCGTCATCCCCGACTTCATAGTTGAAACAGCCTGGAAGATCTATAGCGAGGTAGCCCAACAGAAACTCACGATGGGCCGATCCATAGAAGCGTTCGTGTGCGCATCGTTATATGCGTCTATTCGCATCCACGACTTCCCCCGTTTACTAGAAGAGCTAACCGAAGTTGCAATCATCCCATTGCGAATGGTTCACCGCTCACTTGGACTCATCGTGCGCAGCGTCTTGCCGGTATTGAACCTCAAGTATCGCCCGATTGACCCAGAGCCGCTAGTGTACCGCTTCGGAAACGAGTTGAGCCTCAGTATTGCAGTCCAGAAGAGCGCCGCCCAGATGCTCATAGACGCGTCTAAGCATGGTTTGAAACGCATGGGTAAAGACCCCAAGGGTCTCGCGGCGGCTGCGCTATATATGGCTGCTAAGGGCACGAAGGAACGTAAAACACAAACGCAGATCGCCGAAGTCGCGCGTGTGACGGAAGTAACCCTCCGGACTCGTGCCAAACAGATAAAGAGCCACTTTCGTTAAGCCTTTTTTAATTACTCGCGTATTTTTCAAGGTAGATACTACTTTTCGAAATTCTCCTTGTTTCTCATAAATTTCTTTTCTACAAAAATTTGTAAGTCTTAAATTTGTAAAAGTAATAAAAGACAGCAAGAGATTTAACCCTTCGTGACGCCGATGGGCACAAGACGTACGATTTTGCTGATGATGCCGAGGTCATGACTCACCTGAACAACTTGATCGATGTCCTTATATGCCCCTGGCGCTTCCTCTGCGAGAACTGCATATGAGGCGGCTTTAACAGAAATTCCTTGTTGGGAC
>MBAA01000095.1:0-5410 GCA_001940655.1 Promethearchaeota archaeon CR_4 | reverse complement strand
TGCGCCCTTTCGATGGACATTCAATGTACGTTTCACGTGATCCACGATATGTTCCTCAATTTTTAAAATATTGTGCGCAACGTCAAAAACCTGCCCTAAGTCTAATTCTTCAGGTGATTTACCCATTGCTTTGCCAAACGCTTCTCGAACCCAATGGGTAATGATCTGTCGATTTGCAAACCCGAAATTAGCTGCTGCCGCCATCGCCTTCAGATATTCTTGAGCCTCAGGGTGCTTACCCAGCACACAGACGAGTTCTCGATCTGGCAAAGCAATGTGATATTTGTCATGATTCGCGTGTTCGATAAGTTGGAGGTAATCTGTACAGGTCTGGTGTCCCAGAGCGCGTGAACCTGTATGAACCATTACGGTTACCTGATTCACGTGGGTGATTCCCATTACTTTCGCAATTCGTTCATCATATATTTCCTGAACGCGCTGGACTTCTAAGAAATGATTGCCACTTCCAAGGGATCCCACCTCACGGATACCCCGCCCTTTAGCCTTTGGCGATACTTTATTGGCTATAGCACCCTTGATGCACCCGTTTTCCTCGCAGAGCTCGGAATCCTCTCTCCACCCATACCCATTTTCTATTGCCCAATAGACTCCTTGCTCGAGTAGAGCGTCAAGTTGGGAAGGATTGATGGTGATTTTGCCCTTAGACCCAAGTCCAGAAGGAATATTTATGAAAATGTGATCCATTATTTGGGGCATCAAGTGATTGATATCTTTAAAGTCCAAGTTGGTTCGTAATAACCGCACACCGCAATTAATATCATACCCCACTCCACCTGGAGAAATAGCTCCTTCTTCTTGGTCAGTCGCGGCAACGCCCCCTATGCAGTAACCATATCCTTGATGAGCATCAGAGAGCGCTATCGCGTGTTTCTGAATGCCAGGTAAACATGCCATATTCGCCAATTGGTCAATTGTTTTATCCCGTTTCATTAATTCTAGGAGTTTATCGTTTGCATAGATGCGGGCAGGGACGTGCATTTCAAATTTCTTTATTTCGCTCCCAATACGCACGACCCTGATGTCTTGGGGAATTTCATAGACATTCTCCCGTATTTTTTTCGGCAACATACAGTTCCTTATCTTTTTTTTATAACCCATTTTGGGATTTTTATAAATTAATGGGGAATCTGCGGTTCTTATTTTTTGTGCTACGGGAGGAAAAGCGAGTTTTCAAACAAACAAAACAAATAAAAGATTTGAAAGAGTTGTTTAGTTTTGAGGAAGATCCTGAATTGATACATTCTGTTTACGTCATTCACCAAGCATCGGGAATATGCATCATTTACCGTCGTTATGGCACCATCGAATTTAATGAGGACCTGCTCTCCGGTTTTTTAATAGCTCTAAAATCTTTTTCGCAAGAAGTAACGGGAGGTCAAGGAACTATAAAAGTGCTGGACATGCAAATTTATTATATCATCCTAGTCTTCCAAGAAGGAATTTTAGTCGCCGCGGCGGCGGATAAATTGGACGACAGGATATTGGCACAGAATGCGGTACAACAGGTTCTAGAAAATTTCCTTGATCAATTCAAGGAACAAATTGCCAAATGGCACGGAGATTTAGGTGAATTTCCCAATTTTAGCGAAAAAATTGACAACATAATGAAAAAAGGCACAATAGCGGTTGTCCCTCATAAAATTCCCATCCTTTCCCTCTTTTGGAAAGACTTTCAAAAATTAGAAACTCTAAAACAAAAGGGGAAGAAAATTAGTAATGAAGACTTCCAAAAATACGCTTCAAGGAAACTCCCACTTCAAGTTGTGTCCCAAGGATATCTCTCCGAGAAAGAATACGAGATTGTCCATAATTGTAACGGTTATAATGATACAGAGGACATCGCCAAGAGGGGGGGCATATCTATGGAGAATCTCAAAATTATTCTAGAAAAGTTGGATAATTTAGGCCTCCTCAAAATGCTCGAAGTCACCTGATTAGATATCAAAAATAACTTCAATAACAAATCTGCCTTCTCGTTGTTCGATTTTAAGGTAGGAATAAGTGATAGCCTTGACTTCAGTGCCAGGTTGGTGCTTTTCTCGCGAAAATGATTCCCCATCCGCATAGGCAAGGATGTGCCAATCCTCTTGACTTTGGTAGAGTTTTTGAATCGTTAAATGGTTAAAAGCAAAATTATCAACATCGAAGTGAAATAAGATTTCGGAAAGAAAATTCACTAAGAGTTCTGGTTGGTCCCTGCCAATAGCTCCAATCTCCTTCCTTTCGCTTGCATCGAAATGTGAATCACCCCACATCGTCTTTGCTAACGATCGCGCAGCTTGTTCGAACGCTTCTTCTAAAGTTGTACCCCATACTCTCACCCACACGTCAGCAGGATGATCGAGAAATTCATATCCCATAAGTATCATTTTACACGCCTGACAAAAAAATTAGCGGGAAATTTTACCAATAATTAAATAAATTCAAGAGGATATTTTAGCACTAAATTCCCAGTGAGGATAACTTATGCCAATCATAACTTCTGAAGACAGTAAAAATCTTGCCCAATTGGAGGAACAACTTTCTGGTCTCCTCAATAAAGTATCTGATGGAGAACGGGGCATTTACAAGCAAATCTTGAGTTTGGCGGAAACGATGCAAAAAAACCTCCAGAATCAAGAAAAATATCTTCGTGTGAAGCGGGATGTTAGTAAGAATATGGAAAATTTAGCGAGGGAGGGGCGTTCTGACCTAACTCAGAAAGAGGTTGAAGAATTCAAGGAAACCATCAATGAGGAAGCAGATATAGGTGAAAAAACTCGTGTATTTGTCAATGCTCTCAAAGATCTTGAAGCTCAAGCCCGGTCATTTATCGATCGCAAGAAAGAATACGCGGATAGTATAAAAGTTGTCGCATCCCTGAGACGTGACATCGTGAATATTAACACGAAACTCGAAACTGAGAAAAATAAAATGATCGCTGCTGACTCCCTCCAAAAACTCGAGGACCTGCTAACTGACAAAACCCGGGAATTCCAACGGGTCAAGGCAGATAGAGACAAAAAACTCGCGCAATTAAACAATGAAGTTGCAGAAATAGGAAAATTGTGGATTGCCTTGAAGAACACGATTGTCGAATTTACGTGGTAATTTTAAGTAACTAATTATCTTTTTTTCCGAATTTCAGATATCATTGAAATGAGAGAAATAGGGATGTTTTTAGAAACATTATTCGGACATAGATTTTCGCTTCGCGAAAAGTGCCTTTAATTCACCCATAATCGAGGCACGGAGGGAAACGGGATTATCTGACACAGGTGCAGCTGGTCCTGGAGGACGGGGGGCTCCTGGAGGTGGTGGTGGCATACCCGGTGCTCCAGGTACACCAGGTATACCTGGGGGAGGTGGTGGCATACCAGGTCCGGTTAATGCGGGAGCGGCTGCACTGATCGTAGCCCCTCCCGATACACGCCCTTCAACCGACTGGATTCGTCCATAAAGTGTGCTCATTTGAGTATTTACTTGACCTATTTGAGCACGAATGGCATTTAAGGAGCTGTCAACCATATCGGGAATTTTTAAGATCAATTGCATAATGTTTTCAACAATTTCGCTGAGTTGCGCTACTTGATCACGAACTGGTCCTTCACGAGATGCGTTGATGAAACCGGCAAATTCCTCAGCCATATGCAAATAAACTCCTGTATTTTTCGATATACATTATCATTTAAGGAGTTTAGGATTATAAATTTTTCATCACTGGAAAATACGGTGGTTTGGGAAGGAAACCACGCTTTAGGCCGTTTTTTGTCGTGCATAATTTCAGAAAAATGGTCCGATTGTCATCCGTCTATTTACCTTTGGCGCATTTCTTTCCCACACTTGGGACAAATCAAATCACTAGGAGATAGTGTGGATTTCATAAGGATGCGCTGGTAATTGCATTTTTTGTCAGCGCAACCAAGCTGATATTTTATAAATTTTGTGCGGGTAAGTGGTGTTTCATTGAATTCCCCTTCTTGCAGGAGATTTTCAGATTCAGTTGGTTCCTCGAAATTAACTATCGTTGGAACACTTTGTGCTTCATTCAAAAGAGATTTTGTGTCAGAATCGGTTAAAGTTTTAGTTTTTCGCTTTTTTGGGATTTTCTCTTGGGATTGCGGTTGCTCCGCCACCTTTGATGCAGGTTTTTTCTGAGGTTTGGGAGAATTCTTGAAAAATTTATCAAGCCCACTCATATGATCACCGTCATACTTACAATTTCTCAAATCCACAAGATGCTGTGCGTAATGCTATGCGTAGATCATTATTCTTTACTAAGTCATGACCAATCGAATATATTTCGTCCCGAGTCCAGGAATAAAGGAGTCCTTTCATTTTCGGATTGACACCTTTGGAAAATTGGTATTCTTGCAAAACCCATAACCCACGAAACTCCAATTGTTGTAAAGATCGTGCCATAGAATTTAGATTTTCGGTAGTATGATATTGACGAACGACAGTAGTCCTTACTTCAAAGTTTCCCTTGAAATTTTGACTTAAAAACGCAAGGGTATTTCGAACTGCCTCCTGGTCTTCACGGGACGAGCTTACGCGTTGATAATCTTCCCAAGGGACTTTAAAGTCCATAGCGATACGATCAACTAATCCTATTAATTGTTGGATTATATCGGGTTTACTCCCATTGGTATCTACCCCGATGTACCTAATCCCTCGTGCTCGGATTTTTTTAACAAGTTCAACTAGCTGGGGTTGGAGAGTCGGTTCCCCGCCAGTTATGTTCACCCCTTCCACTAGGATGTTGCGGGAAAGTTTCTCTGTGATCTCATCTAGAGGAACTTCGTTTCCTGCAGTTGGGTGGCAGATTTCAAAATTATGGCAAAAAGGGCAAGAAAAATTGCACCCAACGGTAAATAACACACTCACGGGAACTCCTGGTACATCAACAGTGCTAGTACTAACAATCCCGGCAATCCGCATCATTAAGTTCCCCCTTTTGATAGTACATAGTGATATAAAATCTTCTTATTCTATCTTTGAATCGATGTATTAAAATGGGGAAAAATAGTGTAGAAAATGAAATTACCAAATCCGTTCTTTTCCGGCGATGATGGAATCTCTCAAACCAACATAATCGTCCAACATAGATTTTGCAGTAGCCTGAGCAGATTTTTGGAGGTTCGCGAAATTGGCATTTGCTGCTGGGACGATTACGATGTCGCATAACCAGGGGTCGTTAATCGGGTGCCCGATTTGGGAGAGAATCCGAAGGTGGCACTCGAGGACATCGCCCTTCGCTTCTTCGACAATTTTTGCCGACATCTTGTTGGAAAGGACGGAATATAATTTCCCAACATGGTTGACGGGATTTTTCCCGGCGCAAGCTTCTAGGGTCATCGTCCGGCACGGGGTGATTAATCCGTTCGCGCGGTTGCCTCTCCCGACCTCA
>MBAA01000176.1:10162-10346 GCA_001940655.1 Promethearchaeota archaeon CR_4 | reverse complement strand
CGTGCAGGTTAAAACTCGCGCTAGTGATCTCGAACGGGGGTTCCCCGGTCGTCAACCCCCCGATGAATCCAGACATCCCTGCAAAGAGGCCCAGCCCATAAAGGGCAGTGGCAAACCCTCCAAAGGCGCGGTGTGACTGGAACAGGATGTCGTTGGTCTTTAGCAGGCTGGTCTTCTTTTTGCG
>MBAA01000176.1:7949-10156 GCA_001940655.1 Promethearchaeota archaeon CR_4 | reverse complement strand
CGCATACCACCCCGTCATGACCTGCACGACCGCGCACGTGCACCCCCAGAAGGTGATGAAGGTATTAAATTCTGCTGGCGTGTACGTCAAAATTGTCCCCGTGGTGAGAGCTACTCTACTTTCATATAACTCTTGTGGTGACTCAGTTCGCACGCCATTGTTAGAGTGTCTAGTACCCTTTTTTCCAAGTTGATTGAAGATTCATTTTCATTCTTTGGGACCCCCGAGGATAATGTCATTGGATGGTGATTTAAATAATCACCCCAATCGCCAATGTCAAGTATGATGGGGTTTATATTTAGAATACACATAAGAGACACGGCTGTGCATCTATTCGTGCCCCCGTTGTAATTAATGCATTTGTAGGCCTTTTCATTTCGTTGATATTATGGAGATGAAAGTTACACGAGACTCCTGAACAAGATCGCGAGGAATGGCAGGCAGAGATTATTAAAAAAATGGGTATAAAAATATTGCAGGATTACCGCAAAGAGATCAGTTGGGCATCAACCGGGAAGAGTGGGAGAATATCGTCGAGGATACCCATGATAGTCATCCCCCGATTCTGGTGTATTTTACCCCATCCAGGCACTTCCTTAATCCATTCAAGGTGATTTTAGAAACTCTCCAGTCGGAATTCGCGAATGACTTGTATTTTGTTGTAGCAACCTCCAACAACATTCTCCATCTAATTGATGCAGGAGCTGATAAGAGCATCCCCGCAATTTATATTCTTTACAAGGATAGGAGGATTGCCCGTTACGAAGATCCTTCGCTTGAACTCGCGTTCCGCTTGAAAATACACCAGGTATTAAAAAAGATCCGGTATTATGGATGATGTCCTATAACCCCATATTTATTAAACAAGAAGGAAAAGAGCGGTTGATTCTCATCCAATTTAAGATGTCTCAATAATTGCTGAAATTCCAGCACAGCTCTTTTGTGTTGATCCTCGATATTTTTTGAGGGTTTGCGCTTCAGGTTTATCATGGTTAGCATACATAACATTCTACCCCGTTATCATCATGTAGTTTGCATGGGGGGCACGATGCTAGTGCAGGGTGATCGTTAATCAGGGAAGTATGCCTGTGAAACCACCACCACGTTATAGCGATTGTAACATTCATGGGCAGCACTAACAGGAGATATGCGATTATTAGGTTCGCTTGCACTCCATATAGTCCCCCGTACCCGATCCCGATAAAAACGAGAATGAAGAAACTATTGGCAACAAGGAGGGTAATCCCCGCCAAAACATTCCTGTACGAGCTAAAATCTCTTTGCATCCGAATTCACCCCCGTCATTGTTAATTGAATTATATTTACAGTAACGCCCCTCCAATCCCGGGAGAGTTATTCTCCTGGATTGAACCGCATTGGGGACATTGATCGAGGCGCGGGATGAAGAGCAACTTGCAGTCAGGACACTGCTTGATAATTGGCGATTTAGCATTGACCTGCAAATTCGTGACAGGGCCCGTAATAGAAAAGGTCCATCGCCACCAGATAACAAAGAGCGCCAAATTTATCGGAACTATCAATATAATATACGCGGCAATGAAAAGGGGGGCGTGTTCAATAAGAGTAATCTGAATAATCCCGTGATAAAGACCGAAAAGTAATGCATTAATGAGTCCCAAGAGCATACCGACGAAGACCTTCCAAGGTTGTTTCATAGGTGATACTACATCCATTAAAGTTGGTAATTCCATCCTCGCTTCATTTTACAATGCGTACCTCCAAGAACCGGCATCTAATTTAAGTCCTTCAATAATACACGAAAATGCACAACTCCAACCTTCAATACTCATCCTTCCTTCGTAAATAGTTACGTTTGGGCGATGGGGAAGATTGCGGCCAAAATAGTTACTGCGTAAAATCCTGGTCCTCGAGAGATAAAACCCTCTTGATTAGCGAGTATCCCATAACTCGCAGGATTAAAAAATGTCCTCCGATTCTGGAACTTTGGGGGAAAAAGAACTAGCTAAAGTTAAATGAGTTTAATCGCCTATCTTATACGCAAGGTGGCATTACGATTTTGAATGCATTTCCTCGCGTTTACAATTCAGGCAAGCATGCCATCGTTTGGGGTCTCGGGGGTCTGCCTTCGGGCCATTCTTCCTTGGGGGGCACAACTTCCACTTCTTCTAGATAGGCGGCCGAGAGGAACCTGGGGTCGAGGGGATGGGGAACACACCACCTTTGAC
>MBAA01000176.1:5865-7912 GCA_001940655.1 Promethearchaeota archaeon CR_4 | reverse complement strand
AAATCAAGAAAAATAAAGGCATGCTCAAGGAAAGCATTACGGGGACGAGGTAGTTCCTGATCCGTCCAGAAAACAGGGTTTTGCACCTGGTTTGGTACCCAAGTCGAAAAGGCAAGTAATCCATGCATGTCCCTGGTTGGGGACTCGAGGATCGTTAATCACTCCTGATATCACACCGAGGGGGTTCATTCAGGCAGGGAATGATTTCCTCTCAGAAGCAGGAGGAAAGAGAAAAAAATATTGAAATTACGCTTGTTTTAATATAAAGTCCGAAATGCATCTGCGTTGGGCAATAAACCAGTGGAGATCTTGGAGACTTGGACTTCTCTGGGCGATTTCAAAGGCAAGCTTTCGAACCTCTTCCTCGTTTAGAGAGGGTTGTATTTTTGCAGGAAAAATTTTAACCATTTTGGGCAATCCCCCGTGCCGGAAATCCTCTTTGGGCATGGCGCACGCAGCGCCTAATCGTAATTCTTCTTGGGCAAGCATCCAGGTATATTCATCCCACGACCTCTGTTCTTGCGAGACCAGGTATGCCATTTGTTGTACATTTTCTTCATCAAGTGTGACGGTCATAACACTTGAAGAATTCATCTTTTTTGGACTTTCCTCCTTGGGTCGTGCATCCTTGGGACTCCTCGCCTTCTTTTGCACCACCGTGGAAGATGAAGTTTTGATTGTTGCTGATCGAGCGGGCATAATAGCACCGGCGGTAAGGAAAATTTCGTCTAACTTTAACGATGTATACGAACATATTCGCGCCTTGAAGTTGATTCATCAGAATTATGTGCGTGGAATGCATTTTTACTAAAAAATGAGTAAGTAGTAACATTAAATGTGAACGTAGTCGCGCAAGAATATTTATACCAAAGTCCCGCGTGATTCCTGAGTGTAGTCTGAGGAGAAGATTATGCTGGAAGAATTAAATGAACAAATTATGACATTATGGAATGCTGGTAAGCAAGAAAAAGCCATTGAAATTGCCCAAGATGCCGCATATAGTGCAGAAAAATCACATGGTTCAAAAGATCCCGCCGTTGCAATAGCCTTGCGAAATCTTGGGAAACTGTATACTGGCCAATGTGATTATGATCAGGCGGAAACCTTCTTGGTAAAAGCCTTTGACATTGAGAGGGAAGCATTGGGATTACATCATAAAGACACTTTTGAGACCATGAATGATCTGGGCGATTTATACAGCATGTTGCACAGCTATGGCCAGGCGGAAGAATATTATTTGCTCGCCCTTGACGCGTTGAAACAGAATCTAAGCCTCGACCGAACAATGATTCCCAAGATGTTGTTTAATTTAGGACGTGCGCAATTTTATCTGGGCCTCTTTGAAGACGCGCGAAATAGCTTTGACGAGGCCCTGAAATTCCAGGAAGGGCAACGTTCGCTCGATCCCGAACTGTGGGGGTCCCTTTTATTTAGCAAGGGCAAGATCTTCATCAACCAAAACCAGCTCGACTCCGGGATCGCCATGTTAGAACAAGCGTACCAACACGACAGAGAAAACCTGGAAGAAGTCCATCCAAACTTGGCACGGGACCTGTTCCAACTTGCCGATGCATACCGTCTTGAAGGTTCATCAGAAAAGGCCAAGAAATCCCTTCAAGACTATATTGAATTAGTCCAGCGGGCCTGTGGAAGAGACCAACCAGAACTGGTGTTGGGCCTACATCATTTGGCCCAAGTCCTATTCGATCGCCAGGAATTTCAGGAAGCGGAAGGGGTAATCCAGCGAGCCCTCAGGATTACGCGAAAGGTGTATGAGAAAAACTCGCGAGTTGAGGCCGGCCTTCTCGGGTTACTCGCAGATGTTCTACTCAAATTGGGGCGTACCTCCGAGGCTGCGAAATACCTGCATCAGTCTCAAAAAATACTGGCTATCCATTCACCTGCTCGCTAAACCCCGACAATCAATTAAAGGTGATTTGCAGAAATATGGGTAAATTACATATTCTTGATGAAAATTCAACCCGGTTTAAAGACCGCGTTGAGGCGGGACAGCAACTTGGGGATGCTTTAACCCAATTCCGGGGGC
>MBAA01000176.1:3612-5850 GCA_001940655.1 Promethearchaeota archaeon CR_4 | reverse complement strand
GGATCCCACGAGGTGGGGTTGTTATCGCGAGGGAAGTGGCGCGCGTCTTAGAGGTGCCCTTTGGTATCGTGCTGGCGTGCAAGCTCGGTGCTCCCGGACATCCTGAACTGGCAATAGGGGCGGTCTCGGAATCTGGCCAGGTCTTTCTCAATCATTGGGCCACGGCCTTTGGCCGGGTGAGTTCGGACTATATCCAAAGAGAGAAGGTCGTACAGCTGGCCGAACTTGCTCGCAGGCAAAAGCTATATCACGAGATGCGTCCAAAATTGCCCCTACAGCAACAAACAATAATCATCGTTGATGATGGCGTTGCGACAGGGGCAACCATGGAAGTCACTATTGGAGCAATCAAGGAAGAGTCCCCTGCGAGAATAATAGTCGCGTTACCCGTCGCCCCCCGGGAAGCCTTGGAACGCCTCGCAAAAGTCGCCGACGAGGTAATTTGCCTGCGATGCCCCCCTCTATTTATGGCAGTGGGGGAATTTTACCGGGATTTTAAACAAGTTACGCACGACGAGGTGCTGGCCATGCTAAAAAATATGAGACAAGAAGTCAGAGGTGCATTGAAAGATGTAAGGTGAAATGCTTCGCGGGAGTGCAATACTTTGCCCAAACGATTGGTGTTTTCAATAACTCGTGGCCTTTTAAAATTAGTGACCCCTCATGGATCTTGAATACAAATGTGAATCATGCCACATGAATTTTAGAAATGGTGAGGATTACCACGCGCACGTGTGTGACCATCATTATGAATCAACCAATAGAGGAGAATGTACGGAATATCTCTTAGCATCCGATTAATTATTTTTTTCAGTCCTCATTTTTTTACATATCGAGTTAATCCACTTGAATCAATAACCCCCTTCTCGCTGTTTCTCTCTATTCGCCCCTTCAAACGATTCTATTCGGCCGCCAATGCGCCTCTTATCTCGTTCATCAACATGGCCCTGGCAATCTGACACTTAAATCCTTAGCTCGGACTCATGGTTGCATTAACGCCTTGCAAGGCATGGAGGGATACTCTCTCGACACGCGGGAGAAATATATATGAATGCGGGGTGATCTTGTCCCTTTATCTCCCCCGAGGATGATTTCCTGGTTACCCCGTGGGAAGTTTCAGGGAAAGTCGATTACACCCGGGTAATCCAACAATTCGGCACATCCCCCATCGCGCAAGATTTACTGAATCGCATCAAACATTACACTGGGGGCTCTCTCCATTACATGCTTCGCCGCGGGGTCTTCTTTGCCCACAGGGACTTGGATTGGATCCTTGATGAATGGGATAAGGGCAACCAATTCTACCTTTACACGGGCCGGGGTCCCTCCGACACCATCCAAATCGGCCATCTTGTCCCATGGGTGTTTACCAAGTGGTTACAGGACCAATTCAAGGTGAAAGTCCTGTTCCAACTCACCGATGATGAAAAATTCCTGTTTAAAGAAAATCTCTCCCTTAGAGAGGCACATGGTTACGCCATTGATAATGCTCTGAGTATCATTGCATTAGGATTTGACCCAAAACTGACCCAGATCATGATTGACACGGATAACGCGAAAACATTGTATAATAATGCCCTTCCCATTAGCAAACAGGTCACGTTCTCAACGGTCAAGGCCAGTTTTGGATTTGATAACTCCCAGAATCTCGGGAGCATCTTCTACACGTGCATCCAGGCCGTGCCGGCCATCCTGGAAAGCGTGAGATCCGGACGAAATGTTCCGTGCTTGATCCCACACGCCATCGATCAGGACCCTTACTTCCGCATCGCGCGCGATGTGTTCCCGAAACTCGGGTATTACAAACCTGCAAGCATTCAATGCAAATTCCTGCCTAGTCTCACGGGAGTTGAGGGGAAAATGAGTGCCTCAGATCCAAACCAAACCATTTTTATCACGGACTCGCCGGACACAGTCTAAGCCAAGATCACAAGGTATGCCTTCTCGGGTGGGCAGGGTTCCATGGCGGAATACCGGAAAAAGGGGGGAAATACCGACGTGGACGTGAGTTACCAGTGGTTAGCGATCATGTTCGAGTCAAATGATCACAGATTAAAGCAGATAGGAGATGCCTATAAAAGTGGGGCACTTCTGAGCGGGGAACTTAAAAGCATTGCCATCGAGAAAATTAATGCATTTCTAAAGGATCACCAAATAAAACGGGAAGAAGCGCGGGATAAGCTTCCCGAATTTTTAATTAAGGATTAACCGAGAACCCCCCCGTTCTTCATGACGGCT
>MBAA01000176.1:2746-3586 GCA_001940655.1 Promethearchaeota archaeon CR_4 | reverse complement strand
AAAAATGAATTTTTAACGGACGACCAATACATCGCACCTTGCTGCATTCAAAAGCCTGCTCGGGACAGTTCCGAGGAAGATCTGTCTCATCTTGGAGTGACTTCCCTTGCACCCGAGAACTACCAGGTCAACCCCTTCCTTGTCAACTGCGTCTATTGCGTACTCTTCGGGTTCCTGTTCTTTGACTAAAATGGTCTGAACCTTCACCCCGGCGGCCTCAAATTCCTTCTCAGTGTCGACAAGTATGTTGTTCCCCCCGTTTTCAATTTCCTGGACCACGCGGTAATATTCTGCCTCTGGAATGACATATTGCTGGGGGGTTACCCGGGGGATGAGGTGGTGCTTGATGGAGTGAAAGGCAATCGCCTCGGTAGCACTACCCTCCTTGAGCAATTGAATGACTTTTTGCGTCGCCCGTTTCGCGTTCTCTGAACCATCCGTGGCTAGTAATACTTTCTTATACAGGACAATTCACCTCTATATATAGGATTCTCATAGTGTCCCGCGATACGATTGCAAATATAACAACCGGCGAACATATTCGCCTCATTGGCGAAAATATTCGAGGTTAGAAATGTATTGGGGGATCGGCCTTTCGCCTTAATATTGGCCCAATATGTCTGATAAATGTCAATAGATCTCTAGCTTTTGGAATGCGGTACTTTTGTTTCAACTTCCCGACGGTGTCTTCAAGAACTACTGGATGCACGTCGAGTAGGTCCAAACAAATTTGCAATTCGATTTTTCCAAGGTCAACATAGCGGTCGGCTACCACTAAAAAACAAATAGCCTGCAAGGCATCCAAATTAATTGAAGGATCCTTCCCAAGATTGAAACAGC
>MBAA01000176.1:0-2717 GCA_001940655.1 Promethearchaeota archaeon CR_4 | reverse complement strand
AGGTGATGTTGCAGGAAAAAAAGATCATCAAACGGGTCTTCCTCTTCAATCAAGTCTTCTTTAACCGGGGAATATTTGGGGGTTATCATCCCAAGCCAACCTTCCTTTCTAGGATTTACCGTGTCGATCTAGATTTCCACGGGGATACATATTCCATCGCGCGAATGCATACGCTGTCATGATGGCCTGGCATCAAGACATTCAGACAACATGTCCTACCAAGATCCTATTGCTCCCTTGTAACGCAGGTTTTTAATACCCCCAAAAAAAGAAATTTGTTAATTTTTAAAGGACATCCCTAACTTTTCTTGGAGGAAAAACTGGGACGCTTAATCATTATTAATTTGCTTTTTCCTCTTCTGTCCTTCATCCGCTTGGATTAACTTGACTGGTGAACCAATCCCGGTGTATGGGGGTTTGAGTCCCAAAATATAGTCCGCATACTGGTGTTCAAATACATTCGGGATGTGGTTTCGAGGATGCTGGAGAGATCCTCCTTTTATTTGTGTGCTGGCGGTCTCTGCGGACTTTTCCTCAATGGTCTTCTTGGGTTTTTCTTCCTGAATAGAATCGTACGATTCCATAAAAAACACCCGTGTAGATTTCTTGAAGTTATCCTTCTTCCTCGTCCGACAAAATTAATACCATTGCGCGAACAATTTCGCGCACAAATTAAAGCAAAGAAAAGGTACCTATTTCGAGATGAAATGTCGCTTTATCCTAGAATGCGATCTAGGGGGCGGCGTTCCGGGATGGACTGGGGGGATTTTCCCGCGGCGAAAAATTCCGGAGTCAAAAATAACCCGCAAAAACAATGTCCGTAATCTTGCTGGTCCGACACGCAATACGTGCACGGGCAAATGATGTCCTTGTCTTTCTCCCGTACCCCGGTGCCATCACGGCAAGGACAGAGGAAATAACCATACCGGTTGTAATTCGTGGTTAACCCCTCGACGAGATCCTTCAGAAACGCCGCGTCGTGGGGTAAGTGCCATTTCTTGAACTGGGCTGTCGTCGTCACAAACAATAGACCATCAGAATAGGATTTGATTTTTCGAGACATGTGGAATCATCCTCCTAAAAGATTAATTCAAGCGCAGGGTTTGGATATACTTTTTCACCGTTGCGGCGGACTCCCGAAAGTAATCTTGTTCCTTGGGGGATAATTGCATGTTAATGACCCGCTTCGCGCCTTCCTCGTTGATCAATGTTGGCAAGCTGAGGTACACATCTGAAATACCGTAGTAATCTTCGAGCAGGCTCGACACGGGCAAGATGGAATTCTCGTCATTGAGGAGCGCGCTCGTGATTCGCGTCAAGGCGAGACCTATCCCATACGAGGTTTCCCCCTTGGGATCAATGATCTGGTTGACCGCGTCCCGTACATCGTGAAAGATGCCCTCCAAGACCTCTTTCGACTAGCATTCAGACCTCTTGTCACATTTATAACAATATGCCTGAATGGGCACGCCCCCAATCATTACGCTTGACCACGCGGGAAATTCACTGTCCCCGTTCTCCCCGATGATGTACCCGTGCACGTTCCGGGCATCAACCCCGCAATGGACGCCTAAAAGATAGCGAAATCGTGCCGAGTCAAGGACAGTTCCCGCCCCGATGACCTCGGAAGCGGGTTTTCTAGATAATTTATACGTCAGGTACGAGAGGACATCCACCGGGTTTGTGACCACGAGGAACCTGGTTGCAGGGGCATATTGCATGCATTGGGGAATGATTGCCTGGAAAATTTTCGTGTTATCCCGGATTAAGTCAAGACGGGTCTCCCCCGGGTTCTGGTTTCTGCCAGCGGTGATCACGATTAAATCCGAATCTTCGATGGCAGGATAGTCCCCCGCTTCAATCTTTACGGGATTGTAAAAGGGGGCGCCATGAGATAGATCCATTGCTTCCCCTTCGGCGCGTTTCTTATTTAGGTCCACGAGGACAACATGACGGGCAAGGCCACGAATGATCGTGGCATAGGCAAAACGGGTACCCACGCTACCAGCGCCGATGATGGAAATTTTCGGAGTATACCTCATTACATCCGCTCAACCTTAATTTTATTCATGTTTACTTTATTTAAATCGAATTCTAAATCTTAGCCGAAGGAAATCCCTCATATGTACGCCAGAGAATGCTCGAGTAATCATTTTCCACGCCCAATTGATCTAACAAGACGGCGACCTGCCCGCGGTTATGAGTGTGGTGATTAAACAGGTGTTGGAGAACCTGCCATAATATCATCGTCTTTTCACCACCCTTGGAGCTGCTATATTTAACCGGTTCCGAGAACCTGTTTTCAGGTAAAACTTGGACCAGGTTCCGTATCTGGTGATCTACATTTAGAAGCACGGGTTTCAAGGCGCCGAGAGTTGGCCACAGGAGATCTGTTGGCGAGTTTGGCCGGGCATCAGGTACCTGTTCCGCGATGGGGGCAATTTCCTGGACATATTTGCCAAGGTGCCGAATCCAGTAGATGTTGGAGAGTAGCATATGATTCAGGATGCCCAAGATCGACTTGTAATAAGCACCCACATCTTGGGTGACCTTCCCGGGAGGAACTTTCTCTAAAACTTGTATCATGTCGTGGTTTGCCTGGAGATTATATTCAGCAAGAAGTTGGAATATCAGTTCTCAACTAACCGACAAAAGTGACCGAAGCGTGACAAAATTACTCCCGATCGGTCACCACAAGTGAGATATGGGTGGGCGCC
>MBAA01000154.1:22325-22618 GCA_001940655.1 Promethearchaeota archaeon CR_4 | reverse complement strand
TGAAGATTTCTCAATTTTTTCGCTGAACTACCCCGCTTAACGCGTTGTAATATGGTTCCGCTTTTTGTCGCCTTAATGTCGGGTTCTAGGGCATGATTGTGCGAAACAGGTACTACTAGGATCTGAATGGTCGTTCGTGGCGGGACTTAGAACGCGATCTTCGTGAACGCCTTGGCGCTCATGACCAGGTTCGGCCGGTTCACCTTGCACGCGGTGAGGGCGTGCAGCAGCAGGAGGGTGAAGTACTTGAGCATGTGGATGGACGCGGCCTCCAACCCCATGCGGCTCATCTC
>MBAA01000154.1:18775-22301 GCA_001940655.1 Promethearchaeota archaeon CR_4 | reverse complement strand
GGGGGATAAACCCGCTTCCACCTGGGCCCGGTGGTCGTAGAGTCGCCCGAACTTGCCCACGCTCATGCCGTCGGGGATGTCCTCGGCGAAAAAGTAGCGCCCGTGCCCGATCTCGACTAGCGTCCCGTAAGTCTCGCCCTCCTTGGCGGGCATGACGCAGGTCATTCCCTTCTCGCGGGTGAACCGGCGGTTGCCCGCGGAGTCAGCTCCCAGGTCGTATGCCATAACCTCCCAGTCATGGGGGAGCGCGGCGAGGAACTCTGCCACAACTTCCTGGTAGACCTTGTTCTCCGAGACGCTGCCCGTGTAAGTCTTGCAATAAACAGGGAGCCAGCGGGAACCGCACCACGCGAAGAAGGCGATGGTCGTGAACCCCTTGCCGTAGTATTTCTTGCCGTGGACCGTGATGGTCGCCTCGGGGTCGGTGGGGTTGTTGCGCGTGTCCTTCGTGAAATTGCCGGCCCACGACCGCAGGAAGACGCCGTCCGCCGCGGCAATGCGGGGGACGATGACCTTGCGCTCGATGCACTCCTTGACAAGCTGCAGGAAGAACGCCTTGAAGTGCTGGGGCGCAAGGAACCCGTAATAGTAGGAAAAGTGGTGGGGCTCGGGCACCCGCCCGGGGCGGTCGAACGCGCCCGCGAGGTTTGACTTGTCCCATGCCCCCGCGATGTCCCGGAACTGCGTGGTGAACAGGACGCCGGTGCTGTGCCGCAGGAGGTCCCATTTCACGAATTCTTTGACCGAGAACCCTTTCGGGTGGAACCCCGCCGCCCGCAGTTCCGCCTCCACCCCGTCCCAATACGAAAACGAGTTGAGGAGGACGAGATGCTGGAATAGGCCGCTATACTCTGGCACTTCCTGGTAGAAAACCCACTCTTTTTCCAGCTTGGCAGCAGTGCAGAAGTCCTCGCACGTGACCGAGGGAACCGGCGGGAACCGGTCGATGAACTTGGTATGCACGTCCTTCAGGAAGGTGATCTTGCCGAAAACACAGTCCGGCAGGGTCAATTGCCGGTAGCGCCGCTTGCGAGCCGGAGCAGCATCTTGGGGTGCGCGAGGTGTTGGTTGCGAGGGATGCGCGGTTTGAACCGCGGCGGTTCCCTGCCGTGAGGCAGGTCTTCCTGCGGGATAATCCCAGATCACGTGGTTGGGCCGCACGTCCTTGTGTTGGCGAGTCTTCCTGCCCCTCTTGAGCATGCTCTTGCGCCGGAAGCACTTCCGGATGTAATTCACTATGCCACCCTTAGGCACGTCCTGGAGCTTGAAAGTGTAGGTCTTTCTTGGACTTGGAAAGTCCCCTAGCTGCATCAGCAGGATCACGCGTCCCCCGGACAGGATAATCACTATCATGGGCATTTTCCTCTGAGATCGTTTATCCCTGAAGAGAAAACACGGGAATAAAAAGGTTTATCCCAAGATGTGCAACCAAATCATAGTTTGGGTGGTTGTCAGTTGGTAAAAAATGGCAATTCGCTAGGGAATCATAGCGCATCACTCCTGCGCGGCCAAGAGACTCCAGATCAATGACATACTCTCCCCGTGTAGGGATGCTGACGACAAAACTCATATACCTATTACGATGCAATCTGGGGGGCAATTCGGAGCGAAAAGTCAAAAATTTTAAAATCTATAAATTATGCAAAACCATCTACCTGATTCGAGATCTCCCTCTGCTCTGAGGGTATAAATATTGAACGCGGGTTTTGACCAACAAGTATTTTTCTCAGTTTTAAGGCCAGACCTGATGCTCATCTAACATTTTTTGCCAACTCCCACAACTGGTCGAGGTACTTGTAGTTGATTGCGAAAGGTTTCCCGTCGTAAAACTGGATGGCTCCCTCCCCGTCGAGGAATTGGCGCTGTGCCGTGTCAAGTTGCTTAAATAATGCTTTCGAGATGTCCCCTTTCAGGCCTTTGGTGTGGTGGAATTTGTCGTCATCCCCGAACGCCACGCTGAAGCTCGCCGCGATCTCCCGGAGTTTCTCAACGACAGACGCGTGTACTTCCTCGAGGTTTGAAACGTTGATGAGAATTTTATCTAAGATCCGATCCTGTCCTTGGATGGCGGGCGCTTGGTGCGGGTGGACGTCTTTCTCAAAGTCGGTAACTTGCACGGGTAGGACGAACGGCTGGTTAGATGTCCACATGTACGCCTTCCCCCGGATCGGCTCGTTGAGTACTTGCGTCAGGACGTCATCGGAGTAATGCGCGTTCGCCCGCGCGAGGGCGGTGAGGTCTCCCTTGCTCAGCATGTGGAACACAAAGAAATTGTCCCCTTGGCTGAGGATCTCCGGCGCGATGCTCCCGGGTTGCTGCGTGATGAAGATACCCCCGAGCTGGTACTTCCGCCCTTCTTTCGCGAGTTCCACGAATTTCCCAACGTTGTTCTGGCCCCCGATGACGGACTGGGCCTCCTCCACCACGAAGACGATCTTGTAGAGGTCTTCTCCGCCCCCCGTGAATCGATATTGATTTTGACCAAAGAAGTGCGCGACAATGATGGACGAAAATTGGAGCGCCGATTTCGCGTCCAGGAGGGAGATATCGATGATGACGGGTAAACCCTCTCGGGCCGCCTGCTCGAGAATTTTCAGCAGCTGGGACTCTGGGTCGTGCAACTGCCTGATAGGACCAACGAGGTTGTTGATGATGGGTTGGAAACTGGCATCCTCCCGCTTTTTTTCGGGGATTTCTTCCACCTCCGCCTCGCCCGCCCCCTGCAGGATCTCGGTGATTTCCCCAGCGGTCGCGCCCCATCCCTTCTCGTAGAGCAGGTCCACGAGCTCGTGCCACTGCTTTTCGCTCAGACTCATGAGTTTGCTGAAGAAGATGGTATCGTGTTTCGCCTCGTTGACGATGATGGGCACGATGAACGAAGCTGGGACGAATTCCTTCAGGTTGAATTTGAGTTTGTCGTAGACATTGACCCCCTTCAACTCTTCCTTCACGTTTTTCCGGTTCGTGACGAGGATGGCAGGTACCTTGTCCATAATTCCCGGGCGGTCCCGCTTGTCCGTGACGGAATACTCCCCTTCCGGGTCGAAGACCATTAGGGATCCGTATTCTTTTTTCCAATTCGCCGCGAGGACCTTCATCAGGTTGCTCTTGCCGTACCCCGCCCGGGCAAAGATAAACGTTCGCCGTCCCACGAGTTGCTGCTCATCGAAGTGGATGGGGATGGTCGGGTCGAGGGCGTAGTCCCCGATGTGGATGCCCGCCGCTTGGTCGCTCAAGGCTTGGTTGCAGATCTGGCGGATGACTTCCGAACTAGGGTACATGACGGGACTCGTGATGTGGGGGATCTTGCTGATCCCGGGCGTGAATTTCTTGTCCTTCTTGTCGATTCTCCCGAGTAGCTTGATTTTGATGTAGTAACTGACCTTCTTCCGCTTGATATCCTGCCCGATAGCACCGGGATATAGAGCGACCTCCGAGAGCCATTTCTCGCCCATGAAGGTCGTCAACTCGCCCCGGGGGACGTATTCCATTATACGAGAGACGAGGTGCTCGTTCCCGTTGTCGA
>MBAA01000154.1:18637-18746 GCA_001940655.1 Promethearchaeota archaeon CR_4 | reverse complement strand
AATTGTTGCTGGTACGGGGCAATGATGTGAGCCAGATACTCGTAGGACGCGCTATCCAGGCCGATGAATACACCAATGAGTTGTTCTTCCGGTTGCATTCGATGGTGCT
>MBAA01000154.1:8195-18162 GCA_001940655.1 Promethearchaeota archaeon CR_4 | reverse complement strand
CTGATTTTCCGCGGTGGGTACCAAGAACACCATAGGCTCGTTGCCGTAGGAATCTGCAACCTTCACGAGGTCGACCTCGAACGGATCGAAATAAATGCCAAGCTTGCCGCCATCGATCGCCTTGTAGGACACAGCGGAGTAGGTGCCGACCGGATCGACTGGCACAAATTGCAGGCCCTTGACATTCTGCCGCGTCTGATTGAAATTTTGGATCTGCCGGCCGAGGGTTGTATCGATGTTGCGAATGGTTTTGAGGTCGAAATTCGGTGGATTTTTCATTTCGGTTGTTATATTGTTACCACTTGGTGGCATTTTATCCCCCACATTCGCCATTTATGGTGTTTAAAAAAATCATTTGAGTTGCATCTCGTATCGAAAATTATTAAAGGTTTTATTCTACGTTTCGAGGAAATTTGGTGCAATTTTTCAGCTAATTTGGATTAGAAAAATGAAAACCTTTCCCCAGGTTCTCTTCGGTAATTTTTTAATTTTCGTTGTGTCACTAACGCTGTTTATTGAGTGCCCTGATGATTTTGAGCATTTCAGATACGAGTGCTTCTTTAAGCGCAGGAAGGGGGACTAAATCGTGACAAAAACCAAAATTAACCAATCATCAATATTGAAGTACTTGGGATCTGACCGCACTCCGTTGGACGACCTCCTCGCCGCGTTCGAGGCCCAGGAAGGAGAACGTTTTAACCAATTCTTCCATCTATTACTAGACTTGGTTGAACACAGGCAGATTTTAGTCGATCTTCGCCTATCCCGCCTTTTTTCGTGCCCCTTCTGCAAGAAGATGATCATTACTGCAGACGCCCGCGAACAACATTAGGCAGCAAAACTCTCGCCGATTGAAAGGATATGCAATCTCTCAATAGGATTTGTCCTTGTTGATTGCGTTCCTACATGCCCATATTTCCAACGAAAGAACAATCACAGGAAAGTCAAGACCTCCTCGCGAAAGAACAGTGAACCTCCGGGGTTTGCTCCGATGCATGCTGGGATGCAATTACGAAAGAAAAACAGTTCACCCTTTTCGATGACCTTATGGGAAATGACACTGATCATGTACAGTGTTACAAACAAAGTCCGTTCTTTGTAACATGACCCTTTCTTGATAGCTGAGAATGAAATTCAACCCTCTCCCTCAATTATTCGCTCCATTTTTGTTTCCTGTAATCTTATTTAGAAGGGTTCCAAGTTAGGGTTTCGCCTTCTTCCAATAATCCTTTAGAGATGAGACCTGCACGCCAGTTATCCGGGCGAGCTCTTTCCACGAGATTGCACTCCCGACCACCGCTTTCACGCACGTAGCGGCCTTATTTTCCGGGCGATGGCCAGATGAGTGTAACTTTTCGAGTTGCTGGGCATATTCTAGCGCTTGTGCGACTACTCGTGGCGCGAGATTGAGTTCGGCGCAGATCCTCCGGATAACCCTTCCAGGAGTGAAATATTTCGATCGTGTTAACAAGACGGGAAAATTTTTTTTAGTTCCTCTGGGTTGTGTCAGGTAATATCTCACAACATTGCGCAAGGCGTTGGGATGGACGTGGCTAGTCATGCACACCTGTTCGCACGTGATTGGAAAATCTTGCTCGACCGCAGCTACGTAGATCGCCCCTGCCGTGGTGGCTTCCAAGGTTCGCCCTTGGGAGATCCGGTGCTTTGCCACCCAGTGACAAATCTCCCATGAAATCTTGCGGGGATCCCGAAACCCGAGGCGACTCAAGATGCCCCGCCGGATATAGTCTGCTTTTTGGAGGGTTCGCATTGGACCCTTACATCCCCACTTATTTCTTTCCCGCAGACGTGAAAAGAGCTCTGCTACGTGATCCGATAACATATGTCCACGAGCATCCACATGTCCATTCGGAATTATGGTCGGTGGAAATGAATTGTCCTGGTTAATTGATTCCGTATGGGAAATAGGGTTTCCATTACGATCTTTTTTATATCGGTTACTATCTTCGAATACAAGTTCCAAATCCACGCACCCGCAATGCGCGCAAACTCGCGTCCCTCCCACCTCCACGATGCGAGGATTGGTGCAACATCGTTCTTGCCTCCTCCTCGCTGTCTTGACCACCTCGAGGGTCGGAATTATCCCAAAAGCAATTATTGATCTATTACCGTGACGTTCCCGAGTAAATTTTGTTAATTTTCTCCCTTCTTGACCAATTCCTCCGTACTCTCCTATATTTTGATTCTGACCATCGTTCTGTTGTTTCACTTCTTCCTTTTGCCCACTTGACGAGATCATCCACTTTTCCGCTCCCTTAAATAGCAATGGGGCACCACACGTGCCGCGGTGTTCGACCCGTTTACAGCTGATCAATACCCCTAATTTATATCGGCACTATTCTGTAAGGGATAGATGACGTTAGTAAGATTTAAATCTAACTTCAGATAGACTCTCAAGTGAATCTTACATGACGCGTAAAGTAATGGTTGCCCCGGTGGGTTTCGAGATGGATCGAGTTCTTGAAGCCCAAAAAATTGAATCGTGTAATATTTGGTATATCTTGCGCAATCCTCCAGTTGGGGCAGACCAGGTTGGACAAGTGAGTCTACACTTCGCAGATAAAGTAGTAGCCGCGGTGAACGCAATGCCCCTCCTCGAATCACACATTATCGAAGTTCGACAATCTGACTTGTTGGGACTAGTGAAAGCCTTTGCCCTGGCAGTCCGGGAGCAAGTTGCCCTCGATCACGAAGTCACATTCGTATTCAACACGAGTGGGTCGACTAAACTCGCCCAGTTTGCTGCCTCATTCGTGGCAGGATTTTGTCGGGTTTCTGTCAAACTGCTCTATTTGCAACCTGCTACCGAGGTGGTGCTCGCCACCCTCATAATACAGGATCCGGCGCAATTACGCAAAGTTCATGCAAATTACCTCACCCATGGAGAATGTCAACCCCCCTTCACCCCTTTATATTTTCCCGTTGTCCCTTCCGCCCCCCTCACGCCAGCCGAGGTTGCCATCTTACGTGAGCTTGCCATCGTCAAAGAAAAAACCACGGTCTCCCAGCTCGTCCCTATGGTCACGGGTTCCGCAACCACCCCCAGTCGTAAAGATATCGTGAAGACCGGGTGGTCGGTCAAAGCTCTCGAACGCCAGCACCTTGTGAGTGTCCGTAAAGTCAGCACGACCAAGGCGGTCTCCATCACGCCCGAGGGGGAATTGGTCGCCGCCGCCCTGGAGTTGTTCGGAAAAACCCCTCCTCCTAGCCAACATCATTGATACACGGACTACCCTTGCTCCAAATTTAAAAAACGGCATTTTTTTCATACAATCCCCGAATAACTGCCCCCATCTGGTATAAATCCCGTTCATGATAGAGGTTTTTATAGGTAAACGTTCAATGCTCTGGCAAGTACCACATATTTTTACCCTCGTTTAGAGGATTGAGCACCCATGAATTGTGTCCCACATGCGGATGTATCCCAATTTTATTACCAAGTATCCTTGAAGCTGTACCCGAAAGAGGGTTATCAAGTGAACCAACCTCTGCCCACTTCCACCATGGCCCGTGGCTTGTGGTTCACGATGCTCAACCAGGTTGATCCCTCCCTGGTGGATCAACTCCATGCGCCAAATACCACCCGTCCTTACGCTATCCAGCGGTATGTCGAGTGGACTGATACCTCCCGTGCGCCACGAACTGATCGCTCTACGAGGCAACGCCGGCCTTTCCGGAGCGTGACATTTACAATCAACCTTTTTCGCGAAGACATTTTACGTGCTTTTCAGAAATTCCTCCTGCAACTCCAAGACTTGGCGGTTCCCCTTGGTGAGCATACGTATCTCGCTGGTGAAGTGGGCATTTCTCGAAAGTCCTTCCTTGATCTCTTTTCATTGTCCGACAGTTCACAACCTTCCATGACAACCCCTGCTTCCAACTCGGATAAACCTCTTCATTACCTTCCGAAATCATACTTCGTGAAATTCCACACCCCCACGTATTTCGCCACCACCCGGAGTTCCTTCCCCCTTCGCTTTCCCACCCCCGAGGCTGTGGCAGGGAACCTGCTCCGGTTGTGGAACACCTTTCAAGTTGGTACGGGTGAAATCGAGGAAAAACCCTTCATTGACTGGGTTAACCGGGGCGTCATCCTCACTAGCTATTACCTTTGCACCAGGTCGTATTCGGTCAGTAAATCCAAACCCGTTGCGGGGGCGGTTGGAGAGGCTACTTATACGATTCGTGAGTCTAATCCCCCCTTCGAACAGTGGTTATACGTCCTCTTCCGCCTTGGCGAGGTCACCAATCTTGGACGGAGTCGCACCGCGGGGGCTGGCCATATCCGTGTCTATCCCTCTACCTCTAAATTACGCCGCGAGCAGCAGAACTCACCCATTTCCTCCCAATCTTAAGATTTTCAAAACAAGCCTCCCCCTGCGGGGTTATGTTATGACGATTTGTCTTGATTATTTGTTTAAGGGAGGCGATTGCGGTCGTGCGACCTTTAAATATGAATGTGCCCATTAAAGGGGGCAACGGTGATTGCCCATTCAACTCCCGACCCCCATCTTCCCTTTCACCTGCGCCCTTGAGCTTACGTACACGTGCAACCACCAGTGTTTTTACTGCTCCTGCCCCTGGCGAGATCCTCACGGGAAATACCCGGTTCGCACCCCCTTGTCGACAGACGCGTGGATTTCCTTGGTTGACTCCATCGTTGCCCGGGGCGTCACCAATTTCATACTCACGGGGGGCGAACCGACCCTCTTGCCCGAGTTTCCTCACATTATTGCAGCGTTGTCTGCCACCACCACGTCCCAAACCTTCCTCATCACGCCTGAAAGGTATTACGCCCGCCAATACCCCGTATCGTTTGTCATCTTAACGAATGGGGACACCGAGACGTGGACACGATCGTTCTGCCAGTCATTATCTTCTCTGCGGTGCCGGATCCACGTGCATGTAGCCGGACCCCCCGCCATGCACGATGCAATCACGGGCGGGGATTGTGCCCGAACCCTGCAGACTGTCCGATTCGCGCTAGACGCCGGGTTAGATTTGGTGGTTAACGTACCGGTTTTACCTAGTAATGTTGCGGTTGTTGGTCAAACCGTGCGAGATGTCCTCACCTTGGGTGTCCGTCACATAAATCTCATGCGGGTTCTTCCCGTTGGCATCCTCCGGGATCGTCCCGATCGCCTCTTGTCTTCCGTCGCATTTCTTTCCGCCATCCGTGAAGTTAATTTTGCGTGCCAGAAGGTACATGCCACTTGCGAGGTCGGTTCACTCGTTCCCACGTGTGTCATCACCGGGAACTCTCTTGCCGGGTTGTCCCAACCATCCCTACCCCACATTTGTGGTTGCGGGACGATCTCGTTCTGCATTGACCCGTCCGGACTCATCCGTCCATGCACATGTGCTTCGGTCGTTGGCGGCGAGGTTCCATACTTTGACGAGGCCCTCGGCAGCGACCTTTTCCAGTCGTTCTGCTCGCGAGGTCATCCCCCAGTCTGCGCTGGTTGCTCCTTGCAAGACCAGTGCAGCGGGGGGTGTCCGGCGGTGTGGTATGGCCAGACCGATCTTCTCGCGGGAGACCCCTGGGTTGCCACCGCTTTTCCGGGAGGGTTTGTTCGATGATTCAACAACGCATATCGGAACATCCCCCAATGCATTGGTTAGTTCGCGTTACATTCGGGGGATACAATCATGAGCCAATCTATGTTGAAGTCAATGACCCTAATCAACCGGTGAGGGTTGTGCTTGGTCCTGTCTGGGAGGTGATTCATTCGTCCCCAACCAAGACGATTGTCTCCCCGACCCAAAACACGAAGGAAATTGACTGTCGCCAACCGTTCGCTCTGCTACCCTCCAGGTCCTTCTTCGCGGGCGAAGAAAAGTGGGCGGTAGTTGAGATCACGCTCAAACCCCGTCCCTCACTACAATCTGGGATGGTTTCCGTGTGTGGGAATTTGCCCGTCCCGGGGGGTTGCACCCCGCAGTACGCTTCGGACGCGGTTCTCACGGAGGACCAACTCCTCGGGTATATCGAAACTATCATGCTTGCGCAATCCTTCCACCGCAAGTCCGTCTTCAAGGTTTCTATTGTCAAGGCAGTTGAGCGTGGTTTGGGTGCGAAAACGCACGTCCACATAGAGATCGACCGAATCCATCAGGCGATCGAGTTCGTGGTTAGGAAATTGGGGCTTCCGAGCACCGCCTCCCGTATTAGTTTAGAAAAGCTAATTCCTGAGAATTATAAATGACCTGTAAAAAATCCAAAAAAAATTCCCTGCACACTACCAATACTGGTTTCTTTCCTCTTTTCTGTGTTTTCACAATTATCACACACGCATCTATGCTGAACCACCCCATATAGACTGGTATTCGAACAATCTCTTTTCAGAATTTTGTGAATCCCCCGTTTGCGAAAAAACCCCTTATTCAAATAGTCTCTTTTGTTTGGAGGGATGGAATCCGCTCGAGAGCGATGGTTTCGTGTTTCGAGTGTAATTGCCGCACCTGTATTGCCTCGTTCGTGAGTCCCCCAGGATGCACCACAAAAAATTGGCCTGGGGTCGCAGTTCGGATGATTTGCATCGCAGTCTCTAACTTCGTGGAGTCTTGTTTCATATATGGCGAAATCAAGTTTTCGATTTTCGCTGCACTCTGCGTCGTGGGGATTTTCCCGATGAACAATGTATTAACGTCATCGATGATCTTGTATTCAATTGACCCGGGCGATTGTGTTGCCAGCATTACTCCTACCCCATACTTCCGCGCCTGGCGGATCAGCAATGAGAGCAATTTTTTTGAGGGTGGATTGTGGGGGTGAATGGGGAGGAAGTCCGCAACTTCATCGATGTAGAAGAGCAACCGGAGAGCGTCCTGTTCTGCTTGAGGGTGCGTGAGCATCCAATTGTAAATCCTCTGGACGATCCACGACAATACTAACTGACGTTTGTTTTGATCCGTACCTAATCCCTGCAAACTGATGATGCAACAGCTCGGCCCCTGCGCAAGGAGGTCAGATATGTCGAGGGGTGCTCCTTTAGAAAACAGCAATCCATCCGTACCCACACTCAAGGAAGTGATCATTTGGGCTAGGCGGATCTGCTCCCGCGGGGAGATTAGTTTGGCTACGGAAATGCTTTGTCCCGTGGAAATAGTCGTGATTTCTTTTACCGAAGAGACCTTTTCTGCTAATTCTTGGAATGTCAGCGACTCTCCTGCACCCCACGAAGACCGAATAATGCTCTCTAACAGTGGTTTTTCGGGGGGAATCCGCTTTTTCATGTCAATACCCAACACGTTTAACAACGTTGTCGACAAGTAATCCAAGTGAGTTTGGAGGTATTCCTCGTCCATCACGAGATTCGGCGCGGGTTCCTTGAAGAAGTCCAGCGTCAGAGGAATTCCCTTTTTTGATCCTGGCGTCAAAATTTTGAAGTTGACGTTCTTCATCAAATTTCGTCCGATATCATCCTTCGCTAAGAGAAGGGAGCATAAATCTCCTTGCGGGTCGATTAATATAGTCGAATATCCCTGGAGTAATAGCTCTTCTACGATGACCTTTGCTAAAACGGTCTTACCACACCCGGGGGACCCCAAGATAGCTATATGCCGGTTAAGCAGTTTCACGTCTAATAATGCTGGTTTTTGAGGATTGGTTGCAAGTACCCCAATCTCTAATACTTCCGAGCCGGAACGCGAGTCATTTCCTTCACCTTGCTGTGAAGTAGGTTGGATCATTGGGTTTAGTGAAGTGGTTTGCTCTTCAGACTTTAATTTCCCGGTAACCTTCGTCTGTTGAAACGCTTGTTCTTGGATGCGAGGATCTGGTAAACTTGTCCCATCTACCTTCAAAGGGGGGTCGTGGGGGAAATGTCGTTGACAGAGTGGGTGTAGATGGCAATACTGACATACTCGTTTCAAAGGGGTTTTTGGAAAATTTTTCGTTTTTAACGTCCACTGACGCATCTCTTTCATTTTTTTGAAGATGTTCGGTAGGAGTGTTTCCAAATCTTCCCACGTTCCCTTCCGCTCTTCGATCTTTTCAGGTGTTAAGTAGAATAGCGAAAATCTCGGTCGAAACTGAAGCTCTTGACGTACTGCATAAGCATACATGGCGATTTGCGCGTAATCAAATTCGATCTTGTCCATCGGTCCCGTTTTAAAATCAATTAAGGCCACCGTCCCTTCACTGACGTCCATCCATAACGAATCGAATCGCCCGGACAACACAAAATCCTCGGAGACTTGAGGGACTTTCACCTTAAAAGACCGTTCATTCGCCAGGAAGACCCTCGTAAACGCTTCCTCGCTGGGATATTGGTGAAATGCTTTTTGTAGCAAGGTATTAATAAGTTGGAGAACGATCTGTAATAATTGCCATCCTAAGGTGATATTCCGTTCGATCTCATCTATTGTTTGAAATTTGGTTGAAAATTCTGTGAATTTCTCGTAATAGAGGTTGTACGCATATGCTTTCAACTCCTCCTCAAATTTTGCGGTATCAATTTTTCCATCTGAAGTGAGAAACGGCGCGATTCGCGTGTTAGTCCTCAACTTTTTAACGATTTTGTTGATGATGCCGTGGATAACCCCTCCCAGGACGATGCCCGTGGATGGAAATGGTTTCTTGCCAAGGTACTTGTTGAAATAGAATAACCTCGGGCAATCTAAGGCGAGTTTGACATTCGTGACTGAGAATGATTCTGGGATGTTATCCTCCGTAGAATTCTTTTCCCCCACGCTGTAACCTCCTTTTGCTTCAAATCATACTTTTCCGGGGTCTCGGGGCGAATAAAAACCCGGTGTCGGTCTTCACGTCAAAGATTGTGATAAGGTCTTGTTCCTGCATCGATCGACACGCAGTTGCTAAATCGTTCACATTCACGCCAAGTTCCTTAGAAATTTTTTCACTATTCACGATCACGCTTTTCTGGGTTATGTTCAGGATCTGCTGAATGAGGTTCGAGAGATAAGAGTCCTCTACTTTCTGTTTCTTCTTTTTATCTAATTCCTCTCTTTTTTGTTCTGTTTCCCCCTCCTCCCCTCCTAGTAATTTTTCCTTGCCTGAAACCAGTTCGGGGAAACTCGCATCAAAGACGTGTTTCTGGTCTAAGTACTCGTATGTGAAGGTGAATACCTCCTTACGCGTCACGAGGTGCTCGTTCACGTATAGATCACCTCCGGATGCCGCCTCCAGCATTGCCTTCAAAGCGAGGATGACTGCAATTTGTTGGTCTGGGAAATAAATCACCCGCAATTGTCCTTTTAGTTCCTCAATTGCCTTTTTCGATGCAGGAAACTTGCTCCCGATTTCGAGTTTCTTTGAACGGATAATCACTCCCGTCCACTGGGGATTTTCAACAAGATGTTCTTTCATTCGTTTGATACATGCTGCTAACGACACTGCATTGGTCGTATTTGTGACGTGCAGGAGGTAATTCACGGTTGTTACCTGTTCCGTTCCCTCTCCTTGCAGGTTACATTCGACTAAGAATGCCAGTGGTTTCTGGGTGTTTACCTTTCGGAAATTAGGTGTCACTTTCACGATCAAACTTTTTAAGAAGAGATGGCGTTTCGTTACACTTTCCTTGAAGATGTCCGTCAAAAAACCGGTAACGTGGTCATCCCACTCCGGAATGCCAGTAGTACTGATTTCCTTGGTGTAGATATCTTGCGCCAGTTCTTCTAGTTTTCGTTCCATACTGCTCTTTTGGATCTGGGCTGACCGTGTTTCTCCCTCCTCTGGTGTCTCAATCGTGGATTCATTCATTTCTGTGACGGGACTCGTCTTGATTGCTTGATTGAATGCTTTCCGGAGGCGCTGGATGATGCCCCGAGGATTTCTTCCCATAACTTTGGTGATGTTGTGGATGTAACTCTGCGTGAAAGGATATGTTGGATATGGTATAGGTGCACCGTATTTTACCCAGATGGGTTGCATCCTCTTTGTGACGAGAAGCACGGCCTCATCCTCGCTTATACTGCGTAACGT
>MBAA01000154.1:8028-8170 GCA_001940655.1 Promethearchaeota archaeon CR_4 | reverse complement strand
GCGGACTGTGGGATTTTTGCTTGGATGTGTTCCGTCCAGTACATAGAATTGCAGGCTAAAATTATCACGAGATTCTTAAATTGGTTGTAAAAATTCGCTAACTGGTCGAAAAGTCGCTTGATTCCATCTTGGTCTTTAAACC
>MBAA01000154.1:4411-7962 GCA_001940655.1 Promethearchaeota archaeon CR_4 | reverse complement strand
CAAGCGATCGCGGTCTTTTTCTTGCATATTTTGGACTTCATTACAGATGGTTTCCACCTGACTCACGCCCGAAACGAGTTTCAGGCCTTGAAATTGGAACTCGTTAGGTAACGTGCCAAGTTTTTGGAGGTTAAATATCGCCCGGGTTAATACCAGTGTTGTATATTGCAGTAGCGGCGTCAGAGATCGCAGTTTGACTTGTTTTAACAGGGATACCATAACTTCCCGGAGGAGGTGCTGGTTAATCTTCAGGATGTCGCCGAGGGGTTTGACGTACACGAACAAGAATTTATGGCTTTGATCTGCCTGCCGTTGTACCCTCGCGAGTACGTGAGTCTTCCCCGTCCCTGGTCCTCCCAACATGAGGAAGATTCGGTTTCGTTTTAGATCCTGGACCTGTTGGACTGTTTGATAGATTTTCTCCGTGATTTCCTGATTAATTTCTGGCACATCCACGAGTTCTTGCCATACATCCCCCACGATCGAGTCCTCAAATGGATTTGGTTGCATTTGGAGATATTCCCCGGGAGTCCCGGCGTTCCCATTTACCCCCGCTTGCTCCGCTGGTTTAGTGCGCTCCACGTTCCATTCCCCTATTCATCATCTCATTATCATCATCTAATTTCATCAACTCATCCATCAAGTCCGCAATGCTACAAAATATATGAACCCCCGATTTGGATCGTGAAATCCTTTATCCGGAAACCTCACTTGGGATGAATCATTCGCCACATGCAGGTCAATTTTCCGATCGTCCTCGAGTTTTCGCAGCAAACCCTGAAAGTCAATCCACGTCAAATTCAAGTTGAGGTTTTTCATGCCATCCCAAATCTCGGGTATTGGAATCTCTCCCCCAAATCTGGCGTTTTCGTCCAGCTGGTGGCAGGTGTCGCGAAGTGCCTTGTAGAACGTATCCAATCCGACCTGCTTTAGGTTCGGGATCGTGTGAATTCCTTGCGCCCGGGAACTATTGAGACCATTCATTTCTAGAATGCGCTTAATTTCGCCCACATCCACGGTTAATTCATCTATTCGCTGGAAATATGGTTTGCATAGCTTCCCCACTTGATCCATAATTTCCTCGAATGTCAATGCAATTGGCTTCACTGGTGGTCTTTTCGTTGTTTTCTTCCCGACTTTCTTTTCAGGTCGGCTTGAAGGTCGGATTGTGAGGATAACACCTGGTTCGAGGGCAACCGCTTCGTATGTGTTCGCTTTTGGGGATCGAATTAATTCTGCGTTTAGCAAATCTTGTTTAATTGTTGTATCTAAGCGTGTTTTTCCTAGCAAATTCGCCATTTCGGTACTTTTAAAAATTTCACCCTTTTCAAGCATCAATTTCCACAATCTCTGGGCATTTTCACTAATTTCCACCAAGGTTTATATCCCACCGATCTTTTTTTCTCCGTTGTTTTTGCCATTCTCCTGTTGTAAGCATCGATTCTCATCCCACTTTGTTATTGCGTATCTCACCCTTTGTCAGGTTCCATACGAATCAGCAGAATTTCTTCCAACATTCAACCGTCCCATCTTTACTTAACCCGACATTTCTTTTTTACTGTTTTATTATATATGGTTTTCCTGCTTTCGTTGTCCACCTGTGATATGATCCCTTTTCTTTTTAAACCACAGATCCCTCTCTTATTAGGAAGAAAATATGCCTGATTGCGACTCAATATAAAAATAACGCATTTTTGTCGCAAATCTCTAATTATATGGACCTTTTTCTGGAGGAAGATTTTTCTCCTACCCCACGATTATTCGCAGATCCCACATTCCAGCAATTCCACATCTCTCGTTTCCTCCAGGTAGAAGAACAAAAATTACCCCCAAACCTAGAAAATCTAATATGAAATAAATGCAGAAAACTTGGACGTATTAATAACATTAGGAATCTATTAATTGGAGGAAAATCATTCCATATTCTTAATTCTGACATTCATTTTTGCTATTTTGTTATTAATAATCTAGATCCTTTTAAAGGAGGGCGGATTTCCCTATGACTAGACTTCCTATGTGCGACTACCCTCCTCCTCTCAATTTATGATGGAGAAAAGTCCAAATTTAATCCCATTCTCGTGTTGGAGGAAGGTGTTGAACTTGAAACGTGCCGTTACCAGAGTATGTTATTCTCGGGATTAACTGTTAGAATCAAGGGGTAAATAAAGAAAATGGCCGATCCGATCAGTAAAACCGAATTCCTTCGACGCTTAGCCGTTCGCATGAACACGGACGAAAAAATTGCAGGGCAATGGCTTGACGGCGTGACCGAGACCTTCTACGAGGCGTTCAAAGAAGGACATGGCGTCACCCTCCAAGGATTCGGAGGGTTTTATTTAGATAGAAGACGCAATGGTTGTGCGTTCAAGTTCAATCCTGGCCAGAAATTAAAGGCGTTATTTGGATGGTCGTCCACGTATCGCGGTCCCCTTTAAAATCCTCTTTTAAAATTCTCCGAGCAGATTCTCCCTTTGAACTCTGATCTTCATTATGCACGCACCTCTTATTACTAATCTGGTGAAACCGTATGGTAAAACCGAGAAAAAAACCAAGAAAAGTCTGGACGTATTGTCCGCCCAAAGTGCCGAAACCGAAAGTGCCTGACACCGTGAAATCCGAGGTGGAAGACCAGACTCAAACCCTCATTACCTCTTACCTCAAACCAACCTATATCCTCCCGCCCTCTCCCGGATCTGATTCGAATTACCTCGTAGACATCTCCGCTCGGTGGTACCGTAATTATTTCTACTTCTACTCGAAATATTCTTGTCCAGGGCCGCACGCCATCGCCCCTTACTTCGAAATGGGGTTCGCCCGCATGGAATACTTGGCGACTGGCTGCTTCAACCTCGCTTACATGCGGTACACGGGGCAATGGTGGGCGTTCGCTGCGAATCTATCGCTCGAAGAGTGTTTGAGCATGATAAAGAATGGCTCTTGGTTTCACCCCTAGATTCTGTGAGAGTATCTTCGTTATTTTACATTCGGGCGAAAAATATCAATCCAACACGTTTTTCGCGTTCTGTAACAGTTCTCTTTCCTTCCCCCGCAAGGATCGGGCGAGCTCCTCGGCATACGCCTCTTCGATGATACCTTCTCCCAAAAACTCGAAAAACGCCACCATAATCGGGCAGAATCCCTCAGACGTGACGCGATCAAAGATGCTCTTACGCGGGATGAGTCGAACCACGAGCTCTTGAGCATCCACCCCGTTCCACGCGCTGGGAGGGTCGTCTATGTAGCCTGCCATAAGCTCGGCGAAAAACTCGACCGTCCACTTGGCATTTTTCTGGAATTCGATGGGGAGCGTTCGGAATTGCCGGGAATTCGGAACGTTCTTGTACCACACCCGTACGATAGTTTTCGCGTAAGTGCCTGACGCCATAATCTGTCCAACCATTGAATGCTGGAAAATCAATAAAATTTACCCTCGGATTTTTTCCATACCTTTGTTGCCTTCGTTACCTTGCTTATTTTTTTCCGATTTTTTTTACCCGTATTTGGCGGTTAAAGATTTTGACCCCTGAAGCAAGGGTGCATGCAAGTCTCTT
>MBAA01000154.1:4134-4385 GCA_001940655.1 Promethearchaeota archaeon CR_4 | reverse complement strand
GGTCTGCATTATACCCAGTTGCTGAATTTAAAATGGAGGCAGAGCCAATTACACCACCTCATTGAAACGTGGACATGGTTGATCTAAATGTTGCCACCATTTTGATTTCCCTGCCCTGCACCCTTCCATTGCCCCGTCAACCGCAAACTCTAGCGCCCCTATCAATGATGCGCGGAACAAATCTGACACGTCTGAAAATATCTCTTCTATCCACGCCCCTCTTACCCTTATTTTCTTGGGAAGTGCGGTGA
>MBAA01000154.1:0-3973 GCA_001940655.1 Promethearchaeota archaeon CR_4 | reverse complement strand
AGCAATCCAGTCATTCGGGTAGGATTCCACCCACGGTTTTAGAAAGTTAATTATGTCCGCATATTTTTTCTGACCCTCATATGCGTGAATTAAGAGATCCCGAACAAGAAATCGATTTGGGATTTGTTTTTGTACTTTCATAACAACATTTTCCGCGTCTACATACCGCTCTTGAGCGAGAGCGGTTATTGCTATGTCTACGTGCTGGTTCCACGCATTCATTTCCCCTAGGTCAATGTTCGTGACTACTTCGCACTCCATAACATCGGGATCAAAGTCTCCCATCCAGGCTCTTATCTCCTCATATTCCGGGTGGTTCTTTCGCTTGAGGATTCTCAACTTATCCTCATACCCGTCCATCCCCCCTGCATCCTCTGGTGGCGCAGCTCGTTCTCCCCCGATGCAAATAGCATTCGTGACGTCAGGAAGGTTTGCTCGCGTTGTTTTGGGCGGCATCACCTCTTCCAATTTAATGTAGTGGATCCAATTGTCCCCAAAGTCATAGGTATACCGGGCATAATGTTCACTGAGCGCGCCTAAGAGGTCTCGCACCCGTATCTTATCTTCACGGAAATCGTAATTCTCCTCGGTGTCTGATTCGAAATACCGGCCCCCTATGCCTCCCTGGATACGCTGCTCATCGTACTGGGGAGAAATCGCAAAGATCTCGAAATCATGATAATGATAATCCTCCCACCCAAATGTCATTTGGATTGCCTCATGCAGTTTTGCAAGCGTGTCCGTGTCCCGAATAAGAATCCGGCGCCAAATGGGAGGATTAGATCCCGCCAAATCTATTCTGAACTGGCAGATGCGTGGGGGGTCTCGCGATGAAGTCGTTGGGAGTGGATAAAGCATTCGCTTATGATTCGAAGGATGCGGGTTTTTCTCCCAATAACCTTTCCGGAAGTTTAATTCAACGGGATTGCCATAATGCCCCCCAAATTGCTTCAGGGGTTTTTGAATCCCCAACATATTTTTTGAGGTAACTTCTCGGAGTCTGGTTATTGCTTGTTTCATATCAATGATGTTATCTTCTAATTCTGCGTCCTCTATGACGAAATTTCCATTTTTCCCCTCGTTTGAAATCAATCGAATGCTATTCCGTGCCCGCTTTCGATTTACTCGTTCCATGTGAACTGCATTTCTTTTTGGATTTTTCTTGGGAATATCTTGCACCAGCCAAGAGTTTTATGTAAATGTGGAATCCAGTCCTAAGCGAAGATTATTCCCGAATCCTGAAAAAGACTTGGGTTTATTAGTAGGTTAATGCCATCTTAACCAATTTTGTCGGAATATTCTTAAAAAAGTACCGACAAAAAGGAAAAATTACTCCCCATGTAACTCTTACAAATCCTTCGAGGAATTGGCAGGGACTACTCAACATGGAGCATTTTCCTTCTTAAGCTCGCTTCTGGACTTGTCTCTGGTTGTTCCCATTTTAATTATGCTTGGAGACGACCCCACATTGCTTTCAATCGCATGTTCCTATTGAGGATTGAATTCGGTTTGTGGATGACCTCTGAAGTACAATCTAAGTCCCTCGCATCCTTCCCTTTACAAATGTCTCTGAAGAAGGTATTGACATTCCGCCCAGATGTTGGGGGAAAAACCATTTCCGATGGGGTTAAGACGGATGTATCGCACCTTATCCGACAAATGGCGGGACGACCTTCAGGTGTCCTTGAAAACCATTCTGCCGCGCCTAAAAAAGGGAGTGAGGAAATATCCCCTCAGATATCAGCCGATAAAATGAAATTCCGAACGTAAATACCCATCTTGATTCACAAGCCTAAAAAATGACAATCTTTATAGCGCAATTCTCGTGCGAGAAAAAAATTCGAGATTCCTCCTATTGAACGCCCGTTCTCATTAAAAACGCTCTACGTTCCCGCACAAGCGACACCTCCGCACTACAACTTGTTCATCGCCCTGCATTTGTAAGCTCTCGGTCATACTCGGGCGCCCGCACTGCGGACACGGGATACCGTGCATTTGTTCTACCTTTTGGGGAGAATCTATCCTATCTACCCACGCAGGAATGGCTGGGGGTTTACTAGGAGGTAAATTCCGAATTACCACACGCCCTTCATCTCTCGAGTTCCGAATGACGAGATGCCCGCTGTCTCCCTCCGTTACCTTCCTTTCCCCACTTCGTTGTTTCCTCTTCGATAGTCCAGGATGGCTAGGAAGGAGCGGTCTCAAGCGTTCTCGCTCAGGAAATGGTCTAGGATGGATTCCCACGTGCCCTTTTGCTAGCTGGTGTTGTAGGATTGGTCGAAGGGGAAAGAAGGTCTCCCTACACGTCAGGCATGTGAATTTTTTTTTCTGAAACTCTGAAGGAATGGTTGTACCCGAAGGTTTCCCCTCCCCTTGTGCTTCCCCGTTTCCCTGCCTCCCGTGCATCTTATCCGCTTGGTGTTGCCCAAGAGCTCCCTGAGAGGCAAATCGCCGCCCGCATTCCCTACAAATATATTCATCATGGTGCCTTGTAACGCAGTGTTGGTCAAAATCGGCTACAGCGCGGAACATCCGGTTACACCACGGACAGCGCACCTCTCGTCCTCCGTGTTTCGCATCTTTCGTCACGCGATCATCCAACATCCCATTGGTTTTTCAGTCCCGCTTTTTCATAGGTCAACTCTTTCTCTTTAGGAAGTTCATTTTATAGAATTACCTTCTGGCTGGACGGTAGTGTATGTTTTTGTCTTCTATTTTTATGGTTTTTTCATTCTTTTTAAACCGCATAATTCTCGCCCGTGCATTCTTCTCACACGTTCGGCACGTACCATCCATCTGCTCATCCTTACGAGCGTCTTACCGCACAGTTCGCACCATATTCCATCTCGCCTACATGTTCTATTTCATATGTATTGGTACTTCCTTTCTATGTCCTGTTTTTGAGTAGCAGGAACTAAACCCTCGTATAGAGGATTGAAATGGCGGTGGCGTGATCGTGGCGGAAGACCTCCCCTTCGAGTAGCAGAAACTAAAGTCTCAATTTATTAATTTCTTGTCTTCAAGAATTTCCGAGATCGTCGAGCAAAGCCGTTGGGTTACGATATAAGAAAATTTATATCTTACATATTTCTTTATAACTTATATGGCTACAATTCCAATCCAATTTTCTGACGAGGATCTAAAAAAAATCGACTATTTAGTCAAAATCGGGCGCTACAAAAACCGCAGCCAAGCGATTAAAACCATAGTTGAAGAGCGATTGACACGCGAAACCTTACAATTCGACTTCGAAAACTCGAATGAGGACGAAACCCTCCACGGTATTGTGGCCCAATTAAAGGAGTTACCCCGTGTTACATTCCGAATATTAGGTGAAAAATCTGCGGCAGAAATTGTCTCCGAAGAGAGGGAACGCTGATGTTTCTCTACGTCGACACAAATATTCTCATTTCCTATTTTAACACGAATGACCGAGCATTTAGTGAAACACATGCGCTCTTTGCCGTGTCTTCCCTGGACTTCACGACCGGGATTATAACGCTCCTTGAATTTGAATCTGTGCTCGGACGATTGCGAAAAAGCAATCGAATCACCTTCGACCCTAATGTAGAAAATACCTTAAGACCCCTATCCCCGGCCAACCAAATTCGTGCCCTTACCAAATTCTGTTTTAATTCCTTGCCTATCAGAATAGTCCCGGTTAGTGCCTTGGAAACCCTCGTCTTTAATCGGCAAAATTATAAAATCGAAAATACCTTTCTAATTTCACATAAAATCTGTCCCGAATTACTACTCCGGACGTTAGATACCATCCAAATTGCTGCTGCAGTAAAAATAAAACACTATGAAGGGATAGATATTCAATATTTTTTAACGAATGATCAAGAAATCTTGAATAAGGGGAATGAAATTTATTCCCACACGCAAATCTTGCCTATCTCTTCAACGGATTTAACTGCCTCGCTCAAAATTAATCCATAGATAAACCTCGAAACCCCAATCTTATTCAATA
>MBAA01000092.1 GCA_001940655.1 Promethearchaeota archaeon CR_4 | reverse complement strand
GCCGTTGCCAGGGTTTATTGTCAACCACGAGTCATTTCCCACGCAAAGCAACGCACGATTAAGGTTGCTTTGGGCTGCACCTTCAAACTCGTGCGCAACGATGCTCCCAATGCCACCGATGATAGTCTCATCCAGTCCTCCCTCACCATTTTAAAGCAACACCCGGAAATTACCCACGTGCTGCTCATCACAGGGGACTTTGATTACCATGTACTTACGAACCAACTCCTCCAGCAGCTCAAATCCGTTGTTTTAATAGGTCAAACGGAAAATTTCAATACCAAATTGGTTTCTCGAGTGCACGAATTCCTCTCCGTTTCCTTCATTGCGAGCTTCCCTTCGAACTGGTGGACTCAGGAACCGCAGGCTGAATTAGATGCTATATCGCGCCTGGCCGATACATCGAACCTCGCTTGCATCGATAATTTGCTCGCTCATATTGCTATTACCAAACCTTACCAATCTGCTGCCGCATTGAAAGGCCTCGCTCAGGTCTTCTCAGAGACTTTCCCCGACAAGACCCAAAAACTAGTTCTCGCTCGCACTCAGCAGGTACTGTCGCACTTTCGGCTCGCAGCCCAGCAAGTTCGCAACCAATTCTTAATCGAACGCACTGATTCTATCCTCAGTAAAATCACCTGAATCGATGTTTTTGGTATTTTTCAAATCACTATTCTGTAATGTGACTGAAGCCGGGTTCTTTATATGATCCTACACCTATACTGCAGATGTTATGGTTCACAAGAAATTGCTCCTCTGTCTCGTCATCGCTGGCATCGGCATCGGTTGTCTCCTCGTAGTCTTTGGCCCTTCCCTGTTCCGGCAATATGATTTGCCTGCCGGTGCAAATCCATCATTGCAACTACCCTTCACGGACGCATCTAACTTAACTATGATCGGCGCCTACTTCTCAGAGGCGAGTTTTACCCCCCATACCGGCATTGATTTCTCCTTCAACACGTCCGTGGACATCCTCGCAGCTACAGGTGGATACGTTGAAGACGTGAAATTTTGGTTTAATGAGAAGGGCGGGCACTGGCAAACTAACGTCCGGGTTCGCCTTAACTCTCAATGGGCGGTGGAGGTTGCATTCGAGTCTTGGGCATTAACTCAGGATGTCGGCCAGCTCCAAGCGAGTGCCATCTTGGTGCAAGTGGGGATGAAAATTGCTGCTGGGACTCAAATTGGAACCCTCTTATACCACGGCTCAGGGTGTCACATTGATTTTGGTATCAACAACAAGTCCCAGCGAGTTTGCCCATACCCTTACTTTACGTCGGAAGCAAAGGCCACTTTCGATCCCTTATTTGCCATGTACAATATGAATCCGAATGCCACCGTGCCTTGTAATTAAAAATGTGAAAAGGTGACGGTCGCAGTTTATTCAATTTTGAAGAGTTTTGCAGCGTTATCATAAATTACTTGTCGTTTCACATCCTCGGGGAGAGGTAATTTGAGAAATTCCTGAATGTTCTCATGAATGCTTTGCACGCCCGGGCCCGGCCAGTCGCTCCCGAATATCGCTCTGTCGGCTACCATTTCAAATCGTGGAAAATACTCGAGCAAGCGAGCCGGGGGAATGCTCGAGATGTCGAACAGGATTTGGGGATGCCTCCTGAGGAGGAAAAACGCGGTTTTCATCCAGATGGGCCTTCCCCCGTGGCTCATGATGATTCGCATTTTCGGGAAGTCGAGCGGCAACTCGTCGAGGAAGATGGGGTCCCCGTATTTGTTTCGCGCCTTGGGAAACATGCTGGTGCCCGTGTGGACGAGCATCGGAAGGGCGTGGTCGCTCGCGAACTCGTAGATATGTTCCAGACTTTTCAGGTTTCCCTCTTCAGGGCGATACGCATTTGGTTTCACGAGCTGGTGCACCGTATGCAGCTTCAAACCCCGAATCTCGTATTTACTATACATTTCCTCCAGTCTTGGCATCGGATTCTGGTTCAAGCGGGGGTGCACCGACCCGAATTGGAGTAGCCTGTCCCGGTGATCCTTCACGAACTGGGCGACCTCGTTGACTTGCTCGTCTCCGAATCCCATCACGTCCGGTGCGGGGTAGGACATGATGACAATTGCTTTTATGGCGTGTTCGTCCATATATCTTAGCAGATTCGCGGGATTGTTCGAGATAGTCTTGTAGAAATCTGGGTCAACTCGCATCAATCGCGTCACCGTTCGGAGTAACGCGTCGCTGAAAAATTTGACCGGCACCACGTGAGTGTGGGCGTCGATGATCTTCAATGATATTTCCTCCGTTGCTTTTTTTTATTTCTCTTATTCGCCCGATAACTCCTCCAAATTATCCTTGGTTCAATATAAATTCCCTTGAGAAATTTAAAAATTTCCCCGTTTTTAACAGGAAAGTCACCATATTTCCCTAATTTTGTGAGTCTTTTACCTATATGAGATGTTTGTTACTTCTATCGTATTGTGTTTACATTTACTTTCCCGTCGGTTGCTTTCATCCTCCTAACTAACTATTGTCATAAAGGATTTCACTCCCGTAAACCAAGATCGGGTGCAGGTTCGAAGGAATAAACCTTGCTAGGGAACGCAATTTTAAAGAGGAAAAGAAATTGGATTAAAAAGAAACAGATCTCCGCCGTTTCCACCAGATGACCACCAAGATCACAAAAGAAGTTACAAGAAGTCCTGGGGCGAAGCCCGATATACCCGGTTCCGGTTCCTCGGGGAGAATAACTACAGTGATCTGCTGGTTGGCGGAGATCGAGCTATTTGCCACTATATTGCCAGCCACGACCGCATAATAGTAAGTCCCGTTGGTCATATTTTGGTCCGTATAACTGGAAGCGGAAGTTTGACCAAGTGGCGTCATATTCTTCCAAGATTGCTGCGTTATCGATCCCCCGCTCCGATAGATGTAATAAGTGCTGGCGTTCGTCACCACGTTCCATGTCAGCGAGACATTCGTACCCGATTGTATTGGAGACTGGAGTACCGGTTTCAGTGGTGTCTGCAGCACCATCTCATCGGTGAGTTCCCAACTCGTACCCGTGCTGTTGTAAAATTGATAACACTGGAGCACGCCTTCATCATTGAATTTTGCTGCCAACTTCTTATCGAATATCTCCCCGGTTCCGTCGGCGGATCCGTTCCACATCTCCAACGGGAGGTCATAATTTGTCCAATTGAAGTATTCAAACGTTAAACCCATCATTGACTTCGATGAAAATGAAACATTGACAGCATCTAAGTTCTGTGGCACGATGAAACCCATCCCGGGATAATATTGTCCCCCTGGAACACCGGACACATACATGTACATCCCCAATGATATTTCCATTGGTAATAGAATCCACACGGGAGAACTCGGGGCCCATATTGACATATTCCCATACACTCCATCAACATATACTCCCCCGCCTGCGTCTGTCGTATTCACTACGGTTACGTCAGCCTTAATCCGTGCCCCTTCTTCAGCACTTAATGACATATTTCGACAGATCATATATTCCCAAATATAGCAATCCCCAACCACTTGAATAAACGAGTCGCTCGCGAGACTGGCAGAAGATGTTACGTTTATCGACCTATTAGCGGGTAGGTGCCCGAGTAGAAACAGGCTAGCGACAAGCATTACTATAGTCCAACTTTTCAGTTTCATGTTATTACCTCCTACTGAGTAGCAACTCATACTCCCCAAAAGGGAATTTAAATATTCCGGGGGGTTTAGCCGTATTTCAACCAAATTCATCGATTATGGCAATCTTAAGGGGAAAAGGAAAATGGGAAATTAAAGGAGGGTCGTCTTTCGCCGCTTATATAAAATGACCACCATAACTGCAATTGAAACACCGAGAATCAAGGGAATGAATCCTGAGATGTTTGGTTCTACTGGAGGTTCTTCTGGAGGAATGGCTACAGTGAACTGTTGGTTAACAGAGATCGAGCTATTCGCAATCGCATTACCAGCCACTACCGCGTAATAGTATGATCCATTCGAGATGTTTTGATCCGTATAGGTTGTGCTACTGGTTTGACTTAACGGTGTCATCCACTGCCAGGATAGTTGCGTGATCGGGGTCGAGCTCCGGTACACATAGAACGTGGTCGCGTTCGTGACCGCGTTCCACGTCAGTATGATATTCTTTCCCTCTTGTACGGGAACTTGCAGCACCGGTTTCAGCGGTGTCTGGAGCATTAATTCCCCGATCTGGTTCCATCCGCTCCCCGTGCCGTTGTAATATCGCATGAAACCTAAGACTCCCTCTTCATTAAATTTCCCGGACGATTTTATTTTATTCAGCTCTCCCAACGCCGATCCGTTCCATACATCGACTGTACCGTCGTATCCGTGAGGCCCACTCGTCCAGTTGTAATTCTCATAATAGGTATTCGTAAACACGTAAAATGATTGGTTGACCGCAGTCTCATTGTGGGGAATGATGTAAAACGTTCCATTAGTTAATCCAAGCGTGGCATTGTATACCATCATTTCCGTGTTCGATGCCGCAGGAATCCAGGTGCGATTACTGGGGGTATTATAGGATAAATTAGCATAGACCGCATCATACACAATTCCACTGCTTTCAGTCCTGTTCAAAACCGAGATGTCAAATTTCATACGCATGCCGTTCATCATCTCGGACATTTGAAAATCCAAAAATTCAAAGATGTAGGTGTCCCCCACTTCTTGCGAAAATGAGTCGCTCGAAAACACCGCGGTGCGGGTTGGGACTGCCCCCTGTCCAAGTAGGAATATACTAGTCGCGAGAAATATTACAATCCCGTTTCTTAGACGCGTAATTATACCTCCATTCAATTTTCGGTTAAAGAGTTGTTCCTCGAGAATCAATATAAATATTCCCATGCAGGAGTGGTCTCGCCCAACAAATTCCCACTTATCTTGGGTTTTTTACTAACAATTCATTGTCGTCGAATTAATACAATTTTGAATCTCAATTCTTTTAGCTATACTTTGATTTTGCCCCATGGAAAAGAAATTTTCGACAAATCTGGACTGATTTTAAGCAATAAACTCTTCTCCATCCGTTTAGATATTATTTATCATAACTTTATCAGAGAAAAAATGTATGGATTGCATAAAATATAGAAAAGAAATTATATTGCCAGAGATTTATTCCGTCTTCGTCATATCATTACGATGACGGCAAAAGATGCAATGAGGATCAAAGGGTGAAATCCGGAGATGCCTGAAGAAGTCACCGTTATCTGTTGGTTGATAGAGATCGAGTTATTCGAGATCGCGTTTCCGGCCACAACCGCGTAGTAGTAGGTACCGTTTGCAACGTTTTGGTCTTCAAAGTTGGTAACAGAGGTTTGGCCGAGCGACATCATTCCTTGCCAAGATAGTTGCGTGATCGGTCCCACGCTCCGATAGATATAGTACGTGCTAGCATTTGTAACCGCGTTCCACGTTAGCGCGACATTCGTGCCCGATTGTGTCGGGGTCTGGAGCACCGGTTTCAGCGGCGTTTGGAGCATTAATTCGTCCGTGAAATTCCACCCAGTCCCTGTCCCCCGATACTGGCGCCAGAATTCCAAAACCCCTTCCTCGTTGAATGAAGCAGCAATTTTTGGTTTGTTCAAATCCCCAGTCTCTGTTCCATTCCATGCTTCCACATTACCATCCAACCCGTGTGGTCCGCTTGTCCACTTGGAATACTCAAAGAGTGTACTTAGGAGCATAGTCAACGTGTTATTAAGCGCGGTTTCGTTATGGGGTGTCAAGCAAATAAAGCTTCCCGGCGTTAAAATCCCTAAGGATGAATTATAACCCATTAGCGGCGTATCAATCCCCACTTGTTCCCAACTGCGATTACTTGGTGCATTCCTCGACATATTTCCGTAAACAATTTCCATATTGAGTGAGACATTTAAGACTGTTACATCAATTTTTACTCACAGACCGAGTTCACTTGGTCCCAACAGAAGCGATACGGTTTCATTCCGTAATACTTCCCAGATGTAGGTGTCCCCCACTGCTTGCGAAAATTAGTCGCTCGAAAATACCGCCGCACGAGTTGGAACAACTCTACATCCGAACACAAACATGCTACTTACGATAAATATCATTATCCAGCTTTTAAAAGACCATTGAAAAATACTTTTCCTTCGTCAATTACTTGAGTGTCCATAAGAATCTTCTCATGCTCAGGTGATCTTCAAATCTTCCATCGATCAGGGCAACAAGCCCAAATAGATTGTGAGCAGTAAAAATCAATGCTTGTTCGATGGTTACGCGCGACAATGTACGCACCCGGGAACGCTGGAACACGGTATTTTCCCGCAAGATCCCGAACAGCGCCTCAATCTTTGACCTAATTTTTGACTTTCGCCGGGCAGACCGGGGATTCTTGCGATCCTTTCCCGTCTCATCCGCCGTGTGCAGCTGGTCGGCCACGTGCTTGTCGACCATCCACTCGCGGTTGCCCGTGGTGCAGAAGACATTGTCACCCCACAGCGCTCCAACGTATTTCAGCATGCCCTCGGCTTCCGGGAGACTCAGGGTGGGAATCAGTTGGACCTTGTCAGACACGTTCGCGGGGGTCACGCGGAAGGCGAACACGAACAGGTGGTCTGCGGTGCAGACCACCGCGTCGCGGTACCCCAAAAAAGCTTGGTCCTTGGCCGCGCAGTACCCGATGCGGGCGTCCGGGTCAGCCGGGGCTTTCGCGTCTCTCAGTGTGCCGGAAAAAAAAAGGGATCGGGTCGTCCTCGTCGTAGTCGCCTTGGGCGTTGAAAAACACCACCAATTGCCCCACTAGCGGCTGCACCCACTCGGCGAGGGAGGGAACGTGCTTTTCGAAGTAAGTAAAAGTGGGTTGTGTGGGCACCTGGCCATCGGGAAACCCCACAAGCTGGTTGACTTCGGGGTGGCGCTGCAGGTACAGCAATGCCGAGTTGCGGGACAGGAACCCGCCGAGCTTCTCCAGCAGCAGGAACCGCTGCTTCGCGGCGCGGGGGTACGGGGAGGATTTGCTGTGTCCAGTTTCCGGCGGGAAGAGGGGGTCTGCGGGGGACAGGTCGAGGGTTTCGAATAATTGCTTGAGCTTTTGCTCGTCTAACTTGGCGCTGCCATTCGCGCGGGCGAGGTTGGCGCTTGCCACGACCGGCGCCGTGTCGATGATCATCGCTTGCTTTTCGGTGACGAGGCCAAACGCCACCAGCAGGTTGCGGAGGGCCTTGAAGAAGCGCAGGAAGAAGTCCTCGCCCAACTTGGTCCGAAACTTGCTGAGCATGGAGTCGCTGGGGGCTTTCTTGAGATGGAGGGCACGCAGCCAAGTTGGGTGGCTGTTGACATAGGTTGGCAGGAACCGGTAACTCTTGCACGCTTCTTGCGTGCTGAGGACGTGGAGGAGCATGATGGCGGCGGCGGGAAATGGCGGGCGCCCCACGGGGGATTCTGGGGGAAAGTACCCGGCGTGGAGCAGGCACGCCTCAGCGATGGGGCGGGCGAGAGCAAGGAATCGAGCCGTGGCATCGTAGGAGGCGGGCAGGCTTGCTTTGACTTTCTCGACATCCTCCCACATGATCTCGAGGAGGGTGGGGGCGAAGTGGACCTGGTTTTTCTCCAATGTCGCCAGCACGTGGGCCATTGGGGGGATCTCGATTGCGGTAGCCATGAGTGTATCACTGGCGTAATACCCCCTAAAGCGCCCTTTCAATCGGGATCACATCCGGAGAACATCTCGGTGCGCCCCACTATGAAAAGGGACCGGCATGGCGCGAGGTGCGGTCATTCCAAGGCCTCAGGAGGAATACGTGCCTGCTCGCCCGTGGAAAGTAGGTGAGAAAGGCGCGAGCCCGAATCGTG
>MBAA01000142.1:3463-7961 GCA_001940655.1 Promethearchaeota archaeon CR_4 | reverse complement strand
TACCTCGGCCAAAGGTAATGAGCGTGCTAGCATAGAGCATATTTTTACAATCAGCGAGCGCAACTTCCGGATCAGTTATCAGGTTTGCGTGCTTACTCACCGGCACGCTCTCCCCAGTGAGGGCCGCTTCCTCGCACTTCAAGTTCGATGCCTCGAAAAGTCGCCCATCTGCAGGAATCCGGTCCCCTTCCTGAACGGTTATAATGTCACCGGGAACAATATCCGCAGCTTTGATACGAATCTCCCTTCCATCCCGAATCACGATAGCTTCTGGGGCAGAAATTTTTCTGAGCGCGTCGATGGCCGCGTCAGCTTTCCCTTCTTGCACGAATCCAATAATGGCATTAAGGATGACTATGACACCGATGACGATGGCATCGGTAAAATCGGTCTCGCCTTCTCCAAAAACTGTAACCAAGACAGAGACGACAGCGGCTATTATGAGAATGATGACCAAGGGATCAGTAAACTCATCCAAGAAATCTAATATTCTCGACCGCTTTTTTTCTTTGAGTAATGTATTGGGGCCATATTTTACGAGTCGCCCTTGTGCTTCCGTACTTGAGAGACCCTGGTTAATAGAACTGTCAAATTTCCTTTCAACATCATCAAAAGGAAGCGAAAACCATTTTTTTTCTGGCTCGTTTTGCAGGTTCGAATATCCAGACATTATTTTTACTCCCAGTCGGTTTGAATTATTGATGAATTTTTAAATTTAAGATTATGTTTTTTCTGTTTTTTATGTGGCGTTGTTTTGCGGGAGAAGTTAAGGATTTAATCTAATAAATAAGTTGAGTTGCCTAGTGGAGAAACTGACCAGTTGACCAAATCCGAAATCTACAATTGAGGAAGCTATGAGGGGGGGAAGGGTTTCAACTTGTGGGTGTGACAGTTGATCAAAATACGCTCGTACCACCACATTATTATTAACGATTCAGAAACATTTGTAACATTTGTTTTTAATGTAATTCTTTATTGTAGGAGGAATGAGATAACCCCCTTAAAGAACGAATAAATAGGCATTCGGATTATATGATTCCGCCTTGTCTTTTGGGGAACGAGTCTCGGGGTGTATTATTAAAATGTATGGCAATAGTGCCTAGCTTTTTGAAGGACTTTAAGAATGAAATAGTTAGGTTAAATATAAAAATCCACTCCATTACACCAAGGTTTTCCGTGATCCCGATTGAGATGGGGTTTCTCATTGAAGCAGAAAAAACGTCTACATTATATGAAGTGATTCTTAAAATCTTCAATGTTAATGTGTATCAAGGTTTTAAGATAGAGGGGTTTGGTTTGTGGAACGTGGATATCCTCAAACATCCGAAGAACGCGGATCCACACCTGTTGTTACGAAGTGCACATTATATCTGCGGGAAAATTGGTTGTCTAAAAAACACGCACGAAAATATTTGGAAGTGAAGCATGCGAATTAAAGCCGCCTACCATAGAAAGTCCATTTGGTCGCGTAAACGATTACGTTCCCTCCATCGCGAAAATAGGCAGCAGGAGCCGAGCTATGTCTCGATCCCAAGCGAGATCCTCACTAATTGTTAATCACATTCGCCCAATTCTGCATCCCGAGCAAGTGCGGGTGCCCCGAGCGTTCGAGGTGGGCCTCGATGGCGCTATTCTAGGAGGGCAATATTTTGAGATGGGCGTGAATCACCTGCACGCCCGCCCCTTGTTTGGCAGAGTAGATCGTAACGAATACCAACACCAAAACGCGCGTGGGCAGAGGTTGTTCGAGGAGGAATTGGCCTGGCGGGACGCGGAGAACGCCAGGCGTCCGGCACAACTTGTCAATGCAGAAGCCGAGCTGGCGCGGGTAGATACTTTGTTTAGATTATTGAATCGGGCAGGCACAGGTCATCGCGATGATTTCATCCAGGCGATTGAAATCACGGATGAATATAGGGAAACCACGGATTTTCGTGGGAGATCCCAAAGGTACCAACCAATGAAACCCATTCCAGGTTTGGAGCGGGCACGCCAAGCTATGCAAAAATTATTACCCGCTTGGTCACCGATTTTCCTTTCCCGCGTGAAGGAAGCAGCAGACAGGTTCGGGATCTGGAAGTTTTTGTCCAATTGCCGGCCATTCCCACGCCTGAGCGTGCATCAAGGGAGACAATTACTGGCCCGCTTGCCATCCCCCGATGTTGCCTATTACCTAGCGAATTTCGGTTTCGACCCCCGGCAGAAGGTACTCCTCGATGAGGGGGGTTCTTATTATTACGAGGCCGAGTTACCGCTCGCCAAAGACGTGTCCCTCCACGAGGCAGGGGTCTCGGTCGCAGCCCGGGTTTATGTCACGGGAAAGCAGGTCTCTAACAACATCGTGTTCAAGTACCACGGCAAGGAGGGGATGGTGGAGTGCGTCCACACCGCTATTTGTGATGTACCTGCCGGAGGTATCAATAACATTTCGTTTGAAAAAGATATTATTGAGCGCGCTAGGTCTCTCGAGCAAGCCCCCGCCAGCGCGCCGCGCTTGAGTCCCGAGGACCACTTCGTGTCCTTGCGGTCGTACGTGGCCGGCATCGCCGAGATGGGCATTGTGAATGTGGCCCGGGCGTCCTACCTCTCCGAGGGTGACAACCCGTTGACCCTCCCCTTCGGGTTCAATGCTATGATGCAGTCACAGGTGTTTCAGGCCCTCGCACGCCTCTCCCCCAGGGCCAGCCGGCGCCTAGCGCTCGATCATCTCCTGTTCCTGCTCGAGAGCGTTCCCGATGCTTGGTTAGCGCCCCGCTTTTCAACCCTCGCTTGGACATATGGATTCGAGGTGGCACTCTTAGGAGACCTCCTCATGTTCACGAGCATCTTCGAGGAGTTTCCCCGCCCGTGGTTAGCCCACTGGGCCCTTTCACGGGCAATTACCGGGCCAATTGCCGAATACTTGGCAACTAAGGGATTCTATGCCCCCCAAGGCATTCAACCAATAACCGTTGGAACAGGCGCGATCCCAAATGCTATTAGTCAGGCGATGGTAGAAATGGGACACCAGAATGCAGCGATTAACCACCTTGACCCCCTTTTCTTGGGCATTTACGAGTTCAACCAGATTGATACCGAACGGCGGACGCAAGTATCTCCCAAGGAGCCCGCTCCCCGCCCGTGGCATTTCCCAAGGATCAGGAGGAGAACTCGTCTTAGGGGAAGGTGAAGAGACTCGACTTTCACTTCATTTCTTTCCTTTCATTAAATTCCAAAATTCGGCCGAACAAGCGCTTTCTGAACAATAAATTATAAATGGATTATTATGCGAGTTGGCATATTAACTGGCGGCGGCGATGCCCTTGGCTTGAATGCGGTCATTTATGGCGTTGTCGTGAAGGCCTTCGAACTTGGGCATGAAGTGGTCGGCATCCTAAAGGGCTGGAAGGGGTTCTTGAACAATGAAACTAGGTCATTGGACATTACTAAACTTAACGACTTGCACGCCACGGGCGGGACGGTGCTTTTTTCCTCCCGCACGAATCCCTTCGCGTCCATTAGAGACCACGAGAACCCGAAAGGAAAGGAAGAAGCCATTCGGAAGCACGTCCGAGAGGTATTAGTTCCCAAGTTTGACGCGCTCGGAATTGACGCCCTCATTGCGGTCGGCGGGGACGACACGCTCCCGGTGGCGGCGCGCCTGGCGGAAAATTGCGACAAGAAAGTTATCGGCGTGCCCACAACCATTGATAACGACCTGATGGGCACGGACTACTCCTTAGGGTTTTGGAGTAGCGTGCAACTCGCCACGACCACTCTCGAAAACCTCCAAACTACTGCCAAGTCCCAGCAGCGAGTGAGTGTGGTGGAGGTCATGGGGCAGAATGCCGGGTGGTTGCCCCTCATGAGTGGCATCGCGAGCGGGGCGGACATTATTCTCCTCCCTGAGACCTGCTTTGACTTGCAAAAGGACGTGATAGACGTCCTGGTGAAGCGGGTACAGAACAGCTACATCTACCACATTCTGGCGGTCTCTGAAGGCGTGATCCCCACGGACGAGTCCCTCGAGAGGGATTTCAAGACGATCACGAAGGAAACCTTCGATAAGTTACCGAAAGACGTGTTTGGGGATTCCAAGCGCGCCTCCCTCAACTTCTCGAAAATTCTGGCCAAGGAGCTTGAGAAGAACGCCGCGCTCAAGGCAGAATTCCAGAAAAAAAATGTAGAGCTCGAAGTCCGGGACTTTGTCCTCGGGCACTCGATGCAGGCTGGAATCCCGAATGCCTTTGACCGGATCCTCGGTTTGCGGTTTGGTGTCAGGGCAATGGAACTCGTGCACAAGGGAAAGACTGGTCTTATGGTCAGCCTGCGGGGAACTAAGATTGAAACATGTGGCCTGACGGAAGGCGTCAAGCAAAGAGTAGAGGATCCAAAAACTACGTCTGATCTCCTCGCGTTAAAGCGCCTCGTCACTTCGACCAAGCACGTCTCAAAAAAGAAGTGAATATATAGATCGACTTCGGAGACCAATCAATTTACTTTGATGTCCCGCCCGGGC
>MBAA01000142.1:1303-3439 GCA_001940655.1 Promethearchaeota archaeon CR_4 | reverse complement strand
TTTGTGGTCAGGGCTGGATGAGAATAAGGTGAATCGAGACTGTGATAGCAATAACAATTAGAAGGATCTGAACCAACAAGCTCTGGATAATAATAAAGATCGACAGCAGGATTGTGACCCATAGCAGAGAAATGGTGACAATCTTAGCCCGTACCGGCAGCTCCTTCCCTTCCATGTAATTCCGGATGTAGAACCCGAGGATTTTGTTATTTATGAGCCAATTATGGAACCCTTGGGAACATCTTAGGTAACACACCGCTGCAAGGAGAAGAAAAGGTGTCGTTGGGAGGATTGGCAAGCCTATACCGATTGTGCCTATAACCACACAAAGTGTTCCCGTTATAAAAAACAAAATCCGGATTGATTTCCGCGTTTCCCGCGTGTGACGTTGAGTATCGCTACACATTGGTGAATAGAGAATAGAGGGGATTTTATAGATATCTATCACCATACATTTATTTTTCTCCAAGTAGGAACGGGATGTATGCCTATTTGACCTATGCCGGGTGCCAATTCATGGTGCAGGTGGAAATTCTGCTCATATAGCATTCGATGTGAGGGACCCTAAGGTAACCCCTTCTTAAGTTCAGAATTCAATGATAACAAGGTAAAAGAGGTATTGGCTCTGGAGCGAACAGTGATGTTCCTCTAAGTGCACGAAAAAGCGATGATATGACTCGCCAAGAAGAAAGCGACGGACGCCGCACGGCCGAAGAGAAGAGAAACTAAAATATTTGCCTCATTTTCCTTTGTTTTATCTTTGATTCTATTTCATTCGAATAGTGGGGCATATTTCTTCTTTAATTTATCAATTAATGGTGTAATTTTCACTAACGAAAGCGATCCATTGGGGGCGGTGTTATGAACGATTGTGGTTTCGATGACATTAAGAAGAACCTCGAGTGATTTATCTTTCAAATATTTAACCACGCAGAGGGGATTGAGAATTTGATTTTGAAGGAAAATGCTATTATGTAATTTTGAGCGTGCTTGGCGTGCTTTGCTGATTTGAACGAGAATCTCCTGTTCGCGGCGACTCAACGAGGGAATTGGGATTGCTTCCAGCTGATTTTTTTGGATGTGGGGGTATAATTTATCCCGATTGGCAAATACTCGGGTAAACCAGAAATTTACGGGAGCGGAATTAAGTAGGGCGAGCACCCACCAGAGGTCTTCAGGTTGGACAGGTTGTTGAGGATGGAGATTATACACCCCGTTTGTATTTACATACCCGAATTCGTCAATAGCAGCAATTATATCATTTGCCACGAAACGTGCAACGATTTTCGGAACCTTGAAGAATACATCAGGTGTTTTATACTTCAGAGAATTAGTCCAGTCTTGGGCCCAGAACGTGGGAGGGACACTTGGGAAAATGCCAAAGCGTTGGATGTGGGTGCCCTTGATGATAGAAACCAGATTTGCCTCCCCGAACCCTTTCTGGGATAGAAGATCTTTGGTACCTATTGAAGGATCGTTAAAACCACATTCGAACCCACGGGTGATAGTGACCAAGTCGCCCAAACGGCGCGGTTGTTCGCCAATCTGCGAGACGAGTTTACGCTCGGTTTCGCGCGGTAACCAAGGAATGGCAGAAAAAGGAAATTTACGGGGTTCCTCAAGGTTCATATAACCAAGCTTTTTTGAACTGGTGCCATTGTAAGTTTCGAAGTAAAAGGGTGCTGGTTCGGCTGTATTAGGACCAGCGACCAATAAAACCACTTCGACTCCCGCGTCTGGGAACGCCGTCCCCGCGTCAACGAGGGAATGGATGTGGAAATTATTGAAGATCCAAGAACGGATCGGTTGAAAATGCTCGTTAGACAAGACCCTAATCGGGAGAATTAGTCCCCAGTGACCAATGGGGTCAATAAAATCCCCTAAGCGGCGGATAAACAGCGTACACAGATCCCATTGCCCCTTCGCAACATCGTCAAACAAGGATTTCAATAGTTTTTTATAACTTACATCCATCAGTCCCGTCCGCGTGTGAAGGAAAGGAGGGTTACCTATAATGATCGGGAAGGATTTTCGTCCGAAAGAAAGAAACAAGTTATCTGTCGTAGCCATGAGAGCATCGATATGGAGGAAGTGTTGCTTAAAATCAATCTCTTTCAGAAGAGAGGGGATTTCAGC
>MBAA01000142.1:0-1297 GCA_001940655.1 Promethearchaeota archaeon CR_4 | reverse complement strand
GACTTGAGCTGCAGCCCAGAGCTTTACCCGGATTTCCGCGGTGTGAACCGCTTCGGAAAGGACATCCATTCCGAATAGATAATCGTTAAGAATTCCCTTGACAAGTTCTTTCTTGGATTGACGGGGAAAAATACTTGTTAATTCTCGCAACAATGTGGTTGCTGCCTCCACGAGGAAGATTCCCGAACCCATTGATGGGTCAAGGATTGCAGGAATTTTTTCAGATAGTCCAGATTCCATAGCTAGATAATTTGTAATGACTCTTTGCGTTAAGAACCGAGCTAAACTCGGGGGAGTAAAAAATGACCCGGCGGTTTTTTTACCACTTATCCTATGCAAAGCCACTTGAGACGGAAAATCTTTTACTAGATCCAAATCATCGGGTAGCCTTCCTTGCGTGTAGTTGACATATTCCTGCAAGATTATGTCCAGAATCGCGGGAGTAACCACATTCTCGGAGGCACGTGACGATCTATAGTCTTGTTCAAGAATCCACTGATATTTTTTGCCGAATTGCATCAAATCTCGACTACAGACCGAGTTCCGGTTTAAGTTCAATTTTTCTATCTCTAACTCATCCTGTTGCTTGAGAAACTGGCACGTGATAAAATTTAGGAGAATATTATATGCTTCAGAGATTCTCTCCCGATTTTGTTCCAGATCAATCGACTTGGCAATTTCTATCAACACTTGCCAGTAATCGGCGAAAAAATCAAGAGGTGGAGATTGGGACAGGGACAGAGTTACCATACGGGGGACAGGTCAGATTTAATGCTTGTTCATTGTTTCCCGGATGTAGTTTAAAAATCCGCCGGCCAGGATGATTTTCCGCTCGCGAGGGGAGAGATTCACGTTCAGGGTGATTTCGTGGTTTGAGTCCCCGTAAACGGCAATCACGTTACTCTTCGCATGGTTTGCGATGATCTGGCGTATATTGGGAATGACTAAAGCCTCTCCTTTTTGGATCACGTCATACTGGGATGATGTTGCAAACGTGAAGGGAATGATACCAAAATTGACCAAGTTAGCAGTATGGATGCGTTCGAACGACTTGGCAATGACAGCTTTAACTCCCAAGTACATGGGGCAAATGGCGGCGTGTTCTCTCGAAGAGCCCTGCCCATAGCTCTCACCACCCACAATGACATTATGGAGATTTTTTTGTTTGTTCTGCAAGCACCGCTCGGCGAAATCCTTGTCGAGTGGTTCAAACACGTACTTGGCATAGACGGGAATATTAGAGCGATATTTCAGCTTGTTCCCGGCAGGCATAATGTGATCGGTCGTAACCTTGTCA
>MBAA01000143.1:7746-7965 GCA_001940655.1 Promethearchaeota archaeon CR_4 | reverse complement strand
TGAACGACCCGATGAGGGAAATCTCCCGGCGATAAATCTCGAACGGGCGGAGAGGCCATTGGGCATTTTCGGGGGGCACGCCGAAAACGATGATTCGTCCTCCCATTTGCACGACCTCGATTGCCGTCTGCAAGACTTGGACGGATCCAGCGGCATCAAACACCACGTCAGGGCCATAACCCGCCGTGATTTCTTTAATTTTCTCCTTAAAATCCGGGG
>MBAA01000143.1:6170-7730 GCA_001940655.1 Promethearchaeota archaeon CR_4 | reverse complement strand
AATGTCCGGACTAAATTGCTTGGCGAACTCCCGCTTGGCGGGATCGATCTCCGCGAGGATCACCTTAGATGCCGCGCGGCGCCTCAACAGTTGGAGGTAGAGGAGACCTATCGACCCGGCTCCAAACACGAGCGCGGTCTCGCCGCTTTGAAGGTTAGCCCGCTCGATACCATGGAGCACGCACGCGGTAGGTTCAAAGAAGGCCGCTTGGGGGAATGTTAGTTTGTCAGGCATACGGTAGAGCGCCTGTTCGGGCACGCGACAGAGTTCCCCAAACCCGCCGTCAATGGACAGGCCCACCGCCATCCAGTTCTCGCAGAAATGCTTTCGAGCGGTTCGGCAGAAGTGGCACTTCCCGCAGTACAGATTTGGTTCAATGGCGACCCGGTCCCCTGGTTTGAATGCCTTCAGTTCCGATCCGACCTCCACAATTTCCCCCGCAAATTCGTGGCCGGGGATGACGGGCATCTTGGCAAGGGGTATCTCTTCCTCGTACACGTGGACGTCCGTCCCGCAGATCCCGCTCGCCTTGATTCGCACGATGGCATCATGCGGGCAAGGCCGCGGATCCGGATAGTCGGCTATTCGCACGTCATGCTTCGCAAAGAATTTGGCGCCTCGCATAATCATCAGATCAAGATTGTAACAAATTGTACTCTTGTTTGCATTTCAAAAATTTAAGCTATAACCGAATGCATTCAAAAAGTAAGTGGATTGGACGAATTATTCGGGTAAAAGAATAATCGTGTATTTCTGATCTTTCTTGATGAGACCATCAACGATATAATTTTTTGCGATGGGAAACTTCGCTCCATTTTTATGAAGGAGGAGATCCTTATGTTGCATGATAATCGCACCGGCTTTTTTTAGCTCTTCAATCTGCTCCAGAAGATCTATTTGCCGTGACACTTCATCGCACTCTTCTGATACTTTGTTATAGGTTTCAATTATCGCGAGCATTTCCTTCTCATTCTCGGTGTTTACGAGTTTCTCGTTCAAGACTCTTTGCTTTTCTAATAATTCAATGTAATTTTTTTCTAATGATTCCATTTCCCGTCACCTCTTATTACCATTTTTTTGATATCTAAATTAAGGTGTAAGCTTCTGGATTAATTTTTTAATTTCTACCTGAAAGACTTGAATTTTATGCTTCCAATGCGGGATTTGTTCCAAATTTTGCCTCGTCTCCAGAGATTGTTTGATTTTTTGGTGATGTTCTGAGATTAACCTGCGAAAAGTGTCAATTGACTTGCGAATGTGCCTTTTGGATTTAGGCATAGTACTAAAAGAACAATTCCTTATTTAAGTCTATTGTTCATTTTACTGTTCTATTAATCGTTCAAACTTAAGAATTCGATATCAGATGATTTTCGAGAGTTTTTAGTTTTTTCAAAATGATTCTATTACAGTGAATTCACGTGGTCATAATTGTCGAAGAAACCGCGAAGACGTTGTTAAAGGGGGGGAAATTACCCGCCCGTCCTAACCTAGCAATGGATTCGTGGTTTTGGATGGACGCGGGGTGCAATCTCTACCGCGGGTGCGAGCATGCGTGCGTAT
>MBAA01000143.1:4167-6111 GCA_001940655.1 Promethearchaeota archaeon CR_4 | reverse complement strand
GTCAAAATAAATGCTCCGGAGTTGCTCGAAGAAGAATTACGGCGGTCTGACTTTTATCCCGCGGGAGAAAAAACTTCCAAGACTATGACCCTCGACAAGTTTCTCCCTCCCACCGCTAACGTCACATTTCTACGTCCTATAGTAGGGGAGCGACGAAGGGGATTCATCGGCCTCGGTGGGGGGGTCTCTGATGCGTATTGCCCGACGGAGAAAGAATATCGCCTCGCACGCAAGTGTCTCAAAATTCTCGCAGATTTTCGCTTCCCAGTACACATCATCACTAAATCTGACCTCGTAGTCCGCGACCTCGACATCCAGACCACTATTAACAAGGACACGCGAGCGATGGTCTCCTTTTCATTCTCTACCGTTGACGAGGAGATTAAGCGGGTGTTGGAACCGCGATCTTCCCCGGTTCAAAAACGCTTGGATGCGATGGTAGCATGTGCCAAGGAAGGGATCACGACAGGGGCGACCTATATGCCCGTGATCCCCTACGTGACGGATTCGGACGAGCAAATTCGGCAAACCCTCGAAGCAGTCAAAAATCACGGGGGGTCCTATTACCTGTTCGGGGGGATGACGCTAAAAGGCGGGCGACAGGTTGAAAAATTTTATCGTACCATAGACGCCCATTTTCCAGATAAAAGGGAACAGATAGTGGCATTGTACCAAAAAGGATGGGCACCACCCCCATCGTACACCCGTCCAAGAGTCGCCGTTACTCGCTACTGGGGTGAGCAGATCGGTCTTGCCGCCCGTGCCCCTCGCTACTTTCCTCCAGGGGAATTTTCTAAAAACTTGGAAATCTCAACAGGATTATTCAATATGGCGTATTTCCTGTGGGAGCTGAACCTGCATCGCCCGAAAAGCAAGGCATTTGCTACCGCTGCCCTGTTCGTGGAGAATTTCCGAAGGGACTTGTCTGTGGAGTGGGCCAAGGGGGTCGTTCCCCACGAGCAGTCAGGATCTATTATCTTCCCAGAAATTGACACCTATCTTAAAACAACCACGTTTCCATCGTGGGAGGCCTGTACTTCGGCCTACAAGCGGTTCTTGCCAAAAAAGGATGTATAAAAGGTTTAACGAGAAATAATCCCCTGGAATTGCCCAATGATAAAAAAAAGAATCTAAAAGAGTTTCCAATCGATTTACTTACTCCTTACACGTCGGCGTGCCCAAATGACCGTCACGACTACAATTATTCCTGCGATACCACCAATGATCGCAATCGTGAGATAAATCCCTCCTGTCCCTGACGACGTTTCCGTTTCTGGTGGCACTTCTGCGAGCGCAAATATGCCAGTACTGGAACAATTCACTTGGATGTAGTGGTAATTCACGTCTACATGTCCACCAACGAAATGCCACGCATCGTCAACGAGCTGATACACGCCCAAGCGCGCCGCGTCCGAGTCAGTGTCAAGCGCTAACGGGTCGTAATAGAAATACGTCGTGTACGGCACCTGCACGCATTCAATCTCGCCATCTAGCGCAATTTCGAACGTTCCAACGCACCCCGCTAAGGGCGCGGGAATAAACACATTTTTCGTATACGCCGTGACCATTATCGATGTGCAGTCACTAGCAGTACCCACAAGGATCAGTTCTGCGTAGGTCTTCGCCCACCGCGTACAATTTATCGTTTGATGCCCCGTGCGTAAATCCTGCCACGTCCCGTTCGTATAACGATCCCACACCCGGACTAGCACCGTGCTCGAGTTCTGCCCATCGTAACCATCATCCGCGACAAGGGTGATAGCATGGTCGCCGAAATCCAGTCCGTCAATATTGAGGAGAATTTCAGTTCCTGGCACCCACTCGTAGTCTACGAGGATCCACGGCGTGCCATTCTTGTACACCGTGCATCGAGGTTCAGAAGTCTCCCGATCCGTAATAGTCCACGCAACAAAGTGTCCCGTTGCCCTATAGGGATATTCGACA
>MBAA01000143.1:3218-4152 GCA_001940655.1 Promethearchaeota archaeon CR_4 | reverse complement strand
TTGATACAGGGAACCCAATTCGCGTGGATCGTCACCTCGTCATTTGCCAGATACAACCCATCAGATACCTCAACTGCTAATACCACGTCTTCATCTGAGAGGATTCCCACCGGGATAATAAGGGACGTGCCGGTGGAGTATCCCGTCCCATTTACCCATAACACGCCGTTGCGGGTAACGTTCCAGGCGAGAGCGGTCGGCAAGCACTCATCAGAGATGGTCCACGTCACATGTGGTAAATTACGCCACGGTATATAGGCCGGATCCCAGGAAAAATCCACGGCATCGACATACCCACCATATTCACCCGCTGGACCTCTGACGGTCCGGAACCGGAAGACATTGAGTGACGTAGGATCGCCCGCCAAGGCAAAAGTGCCACGGGGCGTGCCATTCACCCACACCCTGTACGTACCCGCGGTGCAGTCGAACGCGATGCGCATATGAGTGAAGCGTCCTGGTATCATACCCGACACGAGCATATTTGACACTCCCCCGTCCGTGACAGTCAATTTTCCGTTTTCCAGCTGAATGAGAAGATTCTCGCTAGCCCCGTTCCCTAATATCGCCTCAAATATGTGGCCGACCGTCACGCTCGAGATGGCCAGGTACAGTTCAACCGTGCCGGAAACGTGTGGTTCTGCAAAAACATGACGCGCTTGGCAAAAGTTCTCGCCATCGTCATCTGCGAGTTCCAGCACCTGGGCATGCCCCGCGTAACTCGCCACCACCTGAACCGTGCAATGCTCGGAAGAAATGTTCGTAAATCCCACAGGGGGCCCACCGGGAGTATCATTTGTAAAAGAAAACGTGGCGGAGAAGTGCCCCTCCACTTCAGGGGTAGGCACGACAAAGTCGGGCGTGAGGGCGATCACGGGTGCGAGCGTGTCCTGCACGGTCACCGCTCCCACGAGATCTTCCCAAATTCCCGACC
>MBAA01000143.1:807-3163 GCA_001940655.1 Promethearchaeota archaeon CR_4 | reverse complement strand
GTCCCAGCACCACAAACCGGCGCTCGCGTTGTACGCCATCGTGTGGTTACTCCCCTCGTACTCCAAGAGCACTTCTGTGATTCCCCCCAGAAAGGTCAGGTTGACGTCTACCTGGGCGGTCTCGCCGAGTTCCAGCGGGTCGTTACTCGCCCGGATATCAACCACGGCGATGGTTCCCCCACCTGATCCCCAATTGCCGAAAGCATCGCGCATCCACACGGTGTAGGCGTTAAGGCCGGCGACCGCCGGAACCCAACTGTCCCAAACCCACGAATCTATACCCGAGTCCCACGCCATTGTGTGGTTTACGCCCCCATACTCGAGGCGCGCCTCTGTCACGCCAGAATAATCAACCCCATTCGCCCGTACCCACGCCGTAGCACCTAATTCTAGCGGATTGGGGCTTACGGCCAATTCTGAGCAGGCGGGGGGGGTTGTGTCGACTACGGTAATGGTTCCTGTTATGTATCCCCAATTGCTGGAGGTGTCTCCCACCCACACGGTGTAAGCTTGCAGTCCCGTGCCAGCCGGGATCCAAGTATTCCAGAAATAAGTATCTGTGCCCGATTCGTATGTCATCGAGTGGTTAATTCCGTTGTACTCCAGTTTAACCTCTGCCACGTCCACGACATCCGGGACATTTACCCGCACACCCTCCGTATCCCCTAGCTCCAACGGGTCAGCACTCTCCGTTATTGTGCACAGGAGACGTTCAATCACAAAGGAGGTAATTTGCAGATTTTGGGTATCGTCAAAGATGCCCGTGAAGTTTAATCCGTTGATGATTTCGGCGGTAGTGATGGTGAAATCCTTGGTCTGCGGGGCAAAATTGGAATTACCCTCCGCAACGAGCTCTCGCGTATTGACCATAACTCCGTTGTAGCTCGTGAGCAGGTTGATCTGGTGCGTGCTCGTGGTGCTGAACGTCACGCTAATGCGATCGTTCGCCTCCAGATTCAACGTGGCGAGCGTGGGCGATGATAACGTGAGCATCTCTGTAGTGTTCGTTTGGACATAACAGATTCCCGTGGATCTATGAAATTTAGATGTTGTAGTCGTTACAAACGGTTTGTTCTCCGCATCACGTGAGTCTATCAGAAGTCCAGCCGGGCAATATATGGGATCCAGAAACCTTGATGTATACTTGATGTATGGATACCACGATGTTGTAGTTACTGTAACCCATCCACTTTCTCCAGAAAAGTCTACAGATTCCACTTCTTCAGCACTCTCTTCTGGCTGGTTTTCGAATGTCACTTCAAATTCGTTAAAGGGAGATGTTGAGTAAATAAAATATTCAGGGAACATATTGCCACCAGGATTGTCCCTAACATATATTCCGTACGCGTACTGTGGGTTTGATATTAAATATGGTTGGGATTCTGAGTGACCAATATAGACAAATGATACAGACTGGGGCGATGTTGTAACAGTAGCATTTAAATAAAGGATATTTGCCCCCCCGAAATTTGTTGTAGGTTGACGACTATCCACGTAGGCATCCCTGACCGCGTTCTGAGTTGATTAAAGGTTCTGGTCAGTCACACCGGACAGTGCAAATGGTTCTGTCCCGAAATCTGCTACGTAGAGACTTGCCCAGATCTCGTTCAAATACCCCCCCGCCAGTGGGGTAGGCATCGAGCTCGCTGCTTCCGTGGATTTGACAGTATACATCGTCCCGTTGGGCAACAACGGGAAAAGAATGAAGCACAAGAAAGAAAGAATCATAAGTTTTTTGACATTTGACATATCGTTCCCACCTCGAACACAAATCATTGAATACTCTATGGGTCGTTCTGGTAAAAAATTCTCCCAATCCGATCCCCTAAGAGAGTTTGGTCTGGCAGTCTTTCCACAACCATAACACGCAATTAGTTTGACGAGTTTGAAGGTTTAAGTTATGAAATGGAGTTACAAGCGGACGAAACACGTTGTAAAATGAGAAAAAGACTAATTCTTAGATCTTTAAGAAAAAGATGACAGGTTTTCATCGAGGGTTATTTTTTCTCTTTTTATTTGTCCCCTCGAAAAGCGATTATAAAAAAAAGAGCTCGATAGAACGTGTCGGTGTATTGCGAGAAGTGTCGCGCGAGGAAAGTCCTCGCCGATGAAAACACCCTCGTTTGCCTAAAATGCGATTTGGCATCGAATGAACCCCCCCAATTGTGTGATTTTTGCCACCTGCACGTAGCCTCCGCACCGTCCGACAACGGGAGGTGGATCTGCGACTATTGCATTGTAAAAGCGATAGAACCGTCCTCGGGGGCGTCTTCTCAATTAATAAAAGCCCGTTATTATTGCACGGCGTGTCCTTATTACTGGGACAAGGTGGACTGGTGTTCGAAATACAAAAACC
>MBAA01000143.1:409-724 GCA_001940655.1 Promethearchaeota archaeon CR_4 | reverse complement strand
TTTCGCCAAATATTCCTGATACTTACTTTCTGCCATTCAACTCTCCTTTTAATTAAGTTAAAGTAAAGACTCACCTCTTCGTACACTTTTATAGCACAGCTAATGTTCCCTCTAGGGCTCTCCCTATAACACCTCGGTAGCTTGAGGCTTAAGTGGAGGTTAGAGAGCGTTGCTACCTGTTTTATATAATGTTTTTATTCCGTTCCTTTCCTGTTATTATATCTAAGTTCCATATCATGGAACTGATGTTCCTTGTTTCTTTAAGTTATTTATTATACCACAAGTTGTCAATATATGGCTTGTTGAAATCAAGGC
>MBAA01000143.1:0-380 GCA_001940655.1 Promethearchaeota archaeon CR_4 | reverse complement strand
GATAATCAGTTGAAAAACTTTAACAACCGGGGAATTACGAAGACGCTACATCCGCCGCCGTGCAACATAAGGTTTCAAGGCAGGCCACTTGGTTAGGTTATTGGAGACACGCCCGGCACAATCGATTAATTCCTGAATTAATTCCTTTACTTTGTGGTTCATGCGAAACTCGGGACCACTGAGATTTAAAACACTCGAAAGCACATAATTCTTAATAGGCGCAGAAATGTGAATAACTCCGAGGGTGCCTTCATTATAACTGATAGCGTATCCCTGTCGGCGTATTATAGTAATCTGGGACATCAATTCATCGATTTTAATATCCTTGTGCATGGTTTTCGATTCCAGGCGAATTTCTTTAAAAATCGTTAATAGCTCGT
>MBAA01000163.1:15175-22855 GCA_001940655.1 Promethearchaeota archaeon CR_4 | reverse complement strand
GAACTCCCCCACCCAAAACAAAGAAGATTCCCAAGCCTTTCATTCCCCTCCACTATCCTCGCAAGAATCACGTCAAATTTCACCAAAACATATTCCAATCCCTTCGCATTCAGGGCGAATCAATGCATATCGCTTCAGCATCTTCGCGCTCGCCATCTTTGGTGTTCTCTTGCCCCTCATCCTCATTGTCAACGAACTTCGTTTCGTCCTTTTTTACATGGAACTCATCCCCGCAGGCCTAGTCACCCGGCATTTTTTTCATCGGTTTAGAGAAGTAGAAATGGTTAAATACAACAATGCGCCACAACGTTTCTATGTTGGACTCCTCCTCGTGGGGTTGAGTAACTTCATTCCAGTCCTCCACCTCTTGTTCGGTTACATTATTTTCGGGATTACCTCGGCAGCCATCGTGATAGGGGCATTTCTCATGGTGATATCTTGGGAGCAATTTCCCCGCCTCGCAGACCTCCAATGGCTCCTCAACCTTGACAGTTTGCTCGTATATGACGCAAAAGGTGGGTTACCGCTTTTCACATATTCATTTCGATCCACCCGTACGCCGCCTGAATTTCCTAGAGAGTCCTCAGGGATGAAGAGCGAAGTCGCGTCAGGCGCACTCCGTGGCATCGACTCCCTGTTAGGGGAAATACTTGCCAGTAAAGGTCACATACGGGAGATAGATTACGTGGACAAGAAGGTCTTCTTTTTTCGCGGCCAGCTTGCAATATTTATGCTCGTCGTCACTAAATCCTCCCAAGAATATTGGTATCGTCTAGAGATGTTCGCTATCTCGTTCGAGAAACAATACACGGACGATTTTAACGAACATAAACTGGATCCTACCTATTTTGATGGAGCAAACTCGCTGTTGCGGAAATATTTTTCGTGATGGGTGTGTCTCACTGGATTATAATGGATTCCTTCTCTTATTCATTAAAGAAATGCCATAAGGAAGGAAAGTAGGAGATTGCCTCAGAAATCGTTATACTTCATCACGCGTCAGAAGGGAACGTGCTCATCATCGGCAGGTGATCTTTGCCCGCCACCACTTAAAAAGGGCGATCAGGGGAATTTTAGAATTTGAATTGTAAAAAGAAGTGGGAAAGAACATATAAGAATGGTGGCGAAGAAGGAGAAGAAGGGAGGAATTACAACGATGGGAGTGGGCGGTTACAAGAAGGACAATTAAGGGCATCGATGGGGATGCTACTTCGGCAATACGGGCAGATTGCGAGGGAAATTGACTCTTGGGAATAGGAAAAGTTACGAGAAGCCCTATCAGGAGTGGGATTTTTCTTACGGTAGACAGTCCCCAAATTTCGCCGCGTGAAGACCAGGATCAAAACCGCCCCTGCGAGAGCTCCAAAGACATGTGCCCAGCTGTCCACCCCTGGCCCCGCCGAGGATCCGATGTAGGCGGCGATGAAGATGACCGCCATAAACAAGTTCTGCTGGTTGAAAGCCCTGCGACCGATGATGGCTGAGGCCAGGATCCCGAAGATGCACCCGGAGGCGCCCAGTGAATAGGAGGACGCGTCAGAAAACACAAGCGATCCGAGGTTACCCACTAACCCCGCGGCAAAGTAAATTATAATATATTGCCATCGGCGCACGAACGTTTCCAGGCTCACCCCGAACATTAACAACCCCAGCATATTGCTACCAATGTGTAATAGATCAAAGTGTAACCACATTGCCGTGAACAAACGCCACCACTCGCCATTTATGAGGACGTCCGTGTTGTTCTGGGCGAGTAAAGCAACCCAATTATATGAAATACGGTATTCAGCAACCGAAAACGTGAAGATGAACACGACTACGTTGATGAGGACGAACACTAACGTCAACTGGTAACGAACTCGGTCAGGTGCAGGACTGGGCTGGCGTGTGATAAACGACATATGAGACAAACTTCCAAGGAGAGGTTTAGGAGACCTAAGGCACAATCACCATTTAAACGTCCCCCCGAGGAATCACTGATTCAGGACTGGAGAAGTTATTTGAAAGACAGTGACAAGAGATAATTAAAGGTCTCCTCCTCTATGATCGCAGCAGGCGATTTCGATGGGACAAGATGTTGATTCTAACCCGCGTGTGAACTCGTCAAGTGAAGAAAACCCTACTCCGGGCAAAAACTTACGAGTGGGTACTTCAGGATGGAGTTACGAGGACTGGGTTGGCTCATTTTACCCGAAATCCCTCCCCAAAGAGTTATACCTTTTATTCTACGCACAGGTCTTCAGCACGGTCGAGATCGACTCCTCCTTTTACCACATCCCTGCGGAAGCATCCGCGCGCAAGTGGGCGAGGGAAACCCCTGCAGATTTCACGTTCACCGCAAAAGTTCCCAAGGTGATCACTCACGAGGCGATGCTTGATCCCACGCTCATTCGTGCCCCATTGGAAACATTCCTACACAATATGCGACCCTTAGAAGAAGTGAACAAGATGGACGGGTACCTGCTCCAATTACCTCCCAAATTCAATAAAATGGAACACTGGACCAACCTCGAAACCTTCCTGAAAAACTGGAACCCCGCGCGAAAGCTTGCTGTGGAATTTCGCCACCTCTCTTGGTTACTTCCGCCTGATGTAGTTGCCACAATCAACGCCCGGGCAGCCGAACCACCAAACAAGCTTCGGGTGGACTGGAATCTAAATAAAAATTCAAATAACAAGAACACGCGAGGCATCCCCATCGCAAATCTCCTCCAAGAACCGGAAATCCAAGACTGGCGGGATCCAATGAAGATCATCGCCGGAATAACCGCGCGCGAAACCTTTTCATTGCTACGAGACCACCAAACAATTTACACAACAGTAATCGAACCCCTCTTACCACCGGTCATTCAAGTTACGGATCCTCGTGCGGTGTACATCCGTTTTCACGGATTTGGCCGACACCCGTGGTTCAATTACGACTTCCAACTGGGAGAAATCCAAGACTGGGCGAAGAAGATAGCAGCTATCCTTCCCCAAGTCAAACAGGTCAATACTTACTGGAACAACCACTTTTCAGGGTATGCCGTGAAGAATGGACTCGAGCTCCTCAAATATCTGAACCTATCCCCGAAGACTGCCCCCCAGGAAGTGAACCTCTTCCGGATTAGGCAGTCGAAAGGGTTCATCCCAAAGGGGCAACGATCCATAGATGGTTTTTTGAAAAAATAGTTACCGGGAAAATTATAGAGATTTGTAGAAAAACAACGAGAGGTACCGGGAGTTCTGGCCTCTGGAAACCTAATAGAGGGTTTTGACGACTTCCCGAATCTTGTCGATCAGAGGGAAATCGCGGGCGAAGAGCTTTGAGAGGTCTGCTGACGCATCAAACAGCATCACCAACACGGCATGCTCCCCAGCACCAACCACGAGAGTTGTACCCCCGTTCGCCTTAGTGAGCATCATCTCAAGATTCCCCTGTTCAAATTCCCGGGACGAACGTTCTCCTAACGAGAGCAAGGCTGCTGTCATAGCTAAGAGCTTTCCTTCGTTCACGGTTTCCGTACCGAGTGATGCAATGGATTTACCCTCATCCGAGACGAGGGAGATTACATTCACCCCGTCAATACTTTTGAGCACTTGGAGAAGCGACCAGAGGTCTAGCCTCACTCCATACGGCAATTCTACTATAGGTTTTGGAGTGGTAGGAGTGTTAGTCATATCTCGATTCGACCACCTTGAAATGCGTTTCGACCATCTTGCTAGTGTCATTTGTGAAACTCCGAATTTTTGGGATGTTTCTTCATAGGTGTGAGTTTCACGATAGCGGAGAATTTCCCGTTTTTCTGCCAAGGAATACCTTCGACCATATGACATATGTCTATAGGAGAGTGTTAGTATTTAAGTGTTATAGCTCACTATCAAGCTCATTAGGATCACGTGGGGACGATTTAGAACAACGACCAAGTGTTAGTGATCTTTATATATTCTCCCCGTACCCTTCATTTTGCGGAAATTTAACTGGTAAGAAAAATCAAAAATATGTAAAGTACTTATTTTCCAAACTTAAACTATACAAGCGGAAACGTTGAAGAGTGACATATGGTGCAGGCGATGCGGTTAGCGGTGTATGGCGCAGGCGCCATTGGCAGCTGGTTTGGAGCTGCATTGGAAACTGGAGGGCAAGAAGTGACTCTCGTTGGTCGTCCAACCCACGTGGAGGCAGTCAACGCCCACGGTCTTATCGTTGACGATAAAGTAAGTGGTACCACCCACACGATCCGATTTTTCCGTCCCGCACTCACCTCGATGCCTACTGGGGAGAATTTTGACGCAATCATCATCACAACGAAAACTTATGCTCTGAGTGCAGCAGTAGAACTCCTCGCTCCCGCCCTCGAAAAGGTTCCCGTATGTATTCTGCAGAATGGCATCGGAAACGAAGAAATTTTCCTTGCCCGTTGTCCTCGCACTCAAATAATCCGCGTCCTCACCTCCCACGGGGTTATCTTCAAAGAACCGGGGCGAGTCGTCCATACCGGGTTAGGTAGTACCTTTATTGGAGTATCAACCAAGAACACCGAAACGAGTGTTAAAGTGAACGACCGAGTAGATAAAATTGTGAAAAATCTCGCTGAAGCGTGGAACGCGGGCGGGATTCCCTTCCAAATAGTTCCGGACATTACCAAGAGGGTCTGGGAGAAAGTGTTCGTCAACTTGGGTATTAATCCATTTGGTGCCATTGCACGAGTGATCAACGGGGAATTACTCACTGAACCGCTCATTCGGGCAGCAATGGAAGGAGCAGTTCGGGAAGCAGTTGCAATCGCCCAGCGGAAGGGTGTAGATCTCACTGGAATCGACCCCGTGGGCACGATGTTCGATGTCGCCCGGAAAACGCGTGACAACCGAAACTCGATGCTCCAAGACATCGAAAAGGGGAAACCCACGGAAATTTTGTTTATGAACGGTAAAATAGTTGAGTGGGGAAAACAGCTCCAAATCCCCACCCCCATAAACTCCACGCTCACCGCGCTCGTGCAATTATTGGAACGGCAGGCAAGATAATAATCACCTCTGGAATGATTGAGGAAAACACAAAATAACTAGAATAGAATGTCCCGAATGGTTTCATTTCGGAATGTTCATCCCAAATCACTCATAAAAAAAAATTATGCTTCAAAGAACAAGATTTAAATAGAGAAATCATCAAATTTTCCTCGATTTAAGCTTGTTGGGGTATTTGTATGCGAAAGAAAAATCTTATTTTGGTTATTTTAATCTGTTCGGTTATAATGGTAATTCCATTGTATTTTCTCTTAACAAAACCCTCTCAAACTCAACATTTATCTCAACCAGTTGACCCAAATGCAACGGAAGAAACTAAATCGCTCTCAAGTGCACTTCGGAACTCTCCAGGGATTCTCTTAGGTGTCGAAGATGAGAATGCATACGAGGATGTGAAAAATGTGACTGGCAGCTATCCAGCATTTATGAGCTTGGACGCGTGTTGCATTACTGGCGATTGGTGGATCACGGATGAAGGAGGATTACAATATAAAGATATGTTGATGCACGAATATGCAGAAGACTACACCACTCTCATCAAGGGCATACGGAGACGGGGCGGGGTGACATCAATGGTGTGGCACCAGGCGAATTGCGTACCCGAAACGATATTACCCAATGGAACTGCAATCTATTACGAGTACAACGAGGGTCCCCACGAATTGTGGCGAATGATTCCCTCTGCATCGGTTTCACAGGTACAAGCACAATTTACTAATTTGACGAATGTAGGAGCTAATTTTGCGATATATGAAGAAAAATTAGCAACTCTCGCTAACTTTTTCAAAAACCTCCTTGATGACAACGGAAAATCGATCCCAATTATTTTCCGTCCCTTCCACGAGAATAACGGGGGTTGGTTCTGGTGGGGATCTGCTGCAATCGATGACAATGAATACACGATTGACCCCACCATCTATAAAACCGTATTGAACATCATCTGGCGCTATACCATCGACTATTTCACGCAACACGGCGTCCACAATCTCTTGTATGCGATTTCCCCAAACGGGGTCTGGGGAAGCAGTGGCGCAGATTGGGCCGAACTGTCCGAGGAAGAATACCTTACTGCCTGCCCGGATTTGGATATGGTCGATATTCTGGGATTTGACATATATTTCGATCTCTTCGGTTATGGGGAAGAGGTGGAGGATAGTCTGGCATTGAATTTAGATGAAGTACGAATGGTAGTCAATCTAGCGGCGAAGCACAACAAGGCCGCCGCGATCACGGAAATAGGATTGAGGAGTAGTTTTGAAGCGCAATATGAGCATATAATGAATGACCACGGTGGGATTCTCTACAATGGCATTCACATCAACAACTTTCATACCTTGTGGTCCAACGAGTTCTTCGAGCCCCTCCTCAACGATCCCGTAGCCCGAAATATCTCCTACTTTGCATTCTGGACGAATAAAGAGTGGGATACTGGCGCGGAACACTATGCACCCTGGCCCGGGGACCCGAGTAAAGACGATTTTATTAACATAACCGCCCGAATCGACCCACGTCGAAATGTCCTTCTAGAAGACCGGTTACCAAATATGTATGGTTGATTGCTCGTCAATCCATCTTTTTCTTTCTTATAGAATATTTTCCGGAAAGACCTACATAAATAAAATGTCACTTGTCAAAGGGGAATTTCCCGAAAAAGGGTTTCCGCCCCTCTTTCCCCACATTATTGTCCCTTGTTTCCGGAGTCGAGTCATCGACTGATGGATCCGCATAAACTGCTTCGAAATTTTTCTCCTCAAAGAGGTGGGAATAGCACTTCCATTTATGCTCGCACGGATTCCCGGGATTGTAATAGATGTCCGACTTGTCTAAGTCCGTGTTGTGGACAAATATTGTCGTGTTACTGAGCGTACGTCGCCCATCGGGATCCTCAATTGGCGCGTGCCGACATATACTCATCTCCCGACTAGGATCTCCTTTATGATCCGTGATGAGCGTGCGAATACCAGGAAGTGTATTCAGCTTAGAAAACGGGGGGTGCTGGAATTGTGGGATCTGGGCCCAAAGACGAGAAGCGCGATTCACCCGGTTGCGGGTATCGTTCTTGAGCCACGCCATCGCCTTATTCCCCTCGTTCTCCTGCAACAGGTGGGGGAAATAATAATTGCCGAAAACGTGCATTCCTGGGGAAAGTCCCTTCATTTCGACTGGGCCTCCCCAAAAGTGAAGGATCCAAGCTCCTTCTGGATCCGCTATGAGGAAGTTCACGCTTTTGTACTCCCCGGTTTCGAGGGCGCGTTTGACGTGTTGAACCGCTTCTTTGGCGGAAGCATCGTTGTGGAGCACATCTACCGCAAGTTGCCCGCGGGAATGCTCTAATCGCTCGGAATGGGAATCTTCCCCCGGAGCGTAACCAGTTGAAAGCGCGATAACTACCCGATGCTGGTTTATCCCCATCCAGGTCACGTTTGTGACGTCAAAGGGCGCAATAAAGGGAACCTCTTTTGCAGATCCAGTCCCGCAAGGAGTAACCGGATAAAAAATCTTGGGTGGGCGGTCTGCGAGCGCGCTAGGATTGACTTTTGCCATCTCAGTATACTTGCGAAGTGTTGCATCGCGATTTTCCGAGATAACTATGGGAAACTCTTTCACGAGTTGGAAAAGGACGAAAATGGTACACACGTATAGTCCACAACGGTTGAGTGAATATTTTGATTG
>MBAA01000163.1:12918-15163 GCA_001940655.1 Promethearchaeota archaeon CR_4 | reverse complement strand
ATAATTATAAGTTAGAGATGTTCGCCTGTCGGGCCATGAAGAACGCGTCTTCACTATCCCGGTAATATTGGGCAATTACCTTTTTTTGCTCGAAAGTGAATATGTCCTTGTAGAGCTTAATCGCAGGGGTATTGGAAATGCGCACCTCGAGGACAAATTCTCTCGCCCCGTAAGCTTGGATGGCGGCCATACCATGGGTCAATAACTGGGATGCGACTCCGTGCCGGCGAACCCTATCCATAACCGCAAGGGACACGAGATGCCCTTTTTTGACTATCTTCACGCCAAATTCGGAGACTCCTCGCTCCAAACGCCACATAATGTATCCGACAATGATCTCCTTGCCGCCATTTCTCGTACAGGCCACGAGGAATGCGTTCGGGTACTTTTCGAGGATCTCCTCGTAAAAGAAGAGCGGGTAATTTTCCGGCAAGCAGGTTTCGTTGATGTTCATCACGGCGGAGAGGTCATCATGGATGCACTTCCGGACATAGTACGACGGGTCAATGTTTAAGGGTGCCATATTCTGGAACCTCAATAGAAACCTCGGCCGAGTCACAACAAGCTTGACTGTCTGGCACTTGTAATGTCGCCCCATAAATAATTTTATTTCTTTTGGGATGATTGCGCGTCAGCATTGAATTCAACACTTAGACTGATCCCCTTCTTTATTAACGAGGTCAGGTGATTAACCATTACTTGAATAGATGCGAGTAAGTTTTGTTCGTTCGAAAAACGGGAGATTAAAGTATCTCTCTCGTCACGAGTCATTTTTTTTAACTGTTGGGAAAGTTCAACCATCCGGGGCATGCATCGGATGAAATTATCCACGATCGTGACACTAGCCATTTGTGCAGTCCGACTTAATGGATTTAAGTCTATGGCGATAATGAGTTTCCCTTCCTTGCGCAGCGCTTCCGTACGATCGCCATCTTCGAGGGGAACGAGTACCACGTCCGCTATCTTAATCCCACGCGGATCCACAATTCGCCGGTTGCTGCTCAATTCTGCGATTGTGGTAGGTGCCACATCCCCTAGACCTAATAATTCGCCTGCACCCGCAGCACGTAATTCATCCCGGATCGCTTCTACTCGCCCAGGAGCTGCATAGAAGATGTTGATCTCGATTTTTGCGTCGGTTTCCCGCGCGAGATCTACGGTGGACTTGGCATCGAGAGCAGCGGCATTTCCATTGACACTGATGACAGGATGTTTCGCGTTCAATATGAGCGCCACTGCAACTTTCATCGCTTCTTCCGCGGGTACTGGCGTCTTTTCTCCCAGAAAATAATCGAATGCCTCACCCCGCCCTTGGGCAATCAGGCCAGCTTTAGTCACAATATTGCGGTCAAGGCCGTCCGTGATTCGATGGCGGACGCGTAAGGATGCTGCCCGTGGATGATCCGGTGGTATTTCCTCGGAGGACATAAATTTCCCTTGGAAATTGGGAAAAAAGAACTTTCGCGCCCAAGTCCGCGATCCTCCTGCCCGGCGAAAATAAAAATTTAATTGAAATGATGCTTATTTTAGGGATCAATCCATTTCCATTCGCGAATGGGTCGTGCAATAATAGGTTCCTTGGTTGTAATTACACATGGCTGTCGATGAAACTGCCCACCTCCGAGATTCTTTCCACCAGTATAAACTCCGCAAAGAACTGGAGTTTCTGAAACAGAAGAAAGGCTTTCACACGGAATTGATAACTGTATTTATACCCCCTGATCGTGATCTAGCTCAAGTTGCAAGCTACTTGAGGAACGAAGTGTCAGAATCCCAGAACATTAAATCGAAACAAACCCGGAAAAATGTGCTTGATAGCATTACAACCTTGATTTCACGGCTCAAGATGGTGAAGTCAGTGGGTCCTACTGGTCTAGTTCTGATGGCGGGGGCGATTCCCCAAGGGAACGCGCCAGGTACAGAGCGAATGGAAGTCTATATCATCGAACCCCCCGAACCGATTCGTACCTTCAAGTACCACTGTGCATCTCAATTCCTGCTCGAACCCATCGAGCAAATGCTTGTAGACAAGAATCTGTATGGGATCATTGTCGTGGATCACAAGGAAGCGGCTATCGGGTGGATTCGGGGCACCCACTTGAACATTGTGCGAAAAATGACCTCGGGAGTCTTTGGCAAATTCCGGGCAGGTGGGCAGTCCCAGCGCCGGTTCGAACGCATACGAGAAGAAGGAATCCACCAATTTTATGAACGCATAGCCGAAGTTTCAAACAGTATCTTTTTG
>MBAA01000163.1:8423-12880 GCA_001940655.1 Promethearchaeota archaeon CR_4 | reverse complement strand
TGGTATGTCTAAGGATGACTTTGCTCAAAGTGGTATGTTAGATTATCGTCTCCAGGATAAGATCATCGCAAATATCGACACTGACTCCGCGGGGGAGGATGGCATCCGTTCGCTCCTGTTCCGGGCTCAAGATCGCTTGAAAGACGTCCGTTACGTTGAAGAAAAGCAGATTATGCAAAAATTCCTTGGTAAGCTAGCTAAAGATAGCGATCTTATCACTTACGGGGAAGCAGACGTACGGTACGCCCTCGCACACGGAAAAGTGGAAACTCTCCTTATTTCTGAGGCCCTCGACACGTATCGTATACGCATCAAATGCGAATCTTGTGGATACACGGAAGAACACACGACAAAAGAGGATAAAATCCCCGAAATCGAAGAGAAGGTAAGAGTTCAAGAGTGCCCTCAGTGTAAAACCCAACGGATTTACGTGGATCAGAAAATTCCTGCAGCCGAAGAATTAGGGGAAATGGCGGAGAGTATGGGGACTGAGATCCAGATGATATCTATAGAAATCGACGAAGGTCAAACGCTAAAAGCAACTTTTGGGGGCATTGCCGCCTTCCTACGGTACGCGTAAGACCGGTCCTTGGTAACATACTTCCAATTCCCACGGCCCCTTTGTAACTTCATGCTTCTCAAATATTTTTTTGACTGCGGTTGCTTGTTTGACATTGCAAATAGCATACACGCTCTGTCCGAGCTGGTTCATGCTCGCCCCATAGATCTTCAGAGTATTTAATTCATCCATCAAATTTTTGACGTTATCGAGGTGTAAAGCATCGAGCATTCCAACGTCAGCAACAAACTTCCGACATACATCCATAAAATTTTGAAGGTTGGGCCATGTAAAGAGCGTCTCAAATGATTTCGCTCCCACGCTACGAATTTTTTCCTTCCATTCCCAACTACTGAGAATACTTTTTGTGTAGACGGGCCCAAAACTACCGCAGATCACTTTCGTACCGGGGGGAATAATGAGCTTGTCGAGGATAAACGGATAACCCGCATGAGTGGTGATGTTGAAACCCGCGAATAATTGCCCCCCAACAGTCCCAAGGCCCGTTTTATTCATTACTTCCGCTATATGCGCAATTCGCCCTGCCTGATTTAGTGTCAGAGGTAAACCCAGAACGCAGGTGAGTCCGACCGCGGCCCCGATTGCCCCAGCACCGCTAGCACCATACCCACATCCAATTGGCAAGTCAAAGTCATGGCGAATCTCGACTTCCACGGGAGTCTTCAAGTAGTCCAGAAATTGCTGGAACACAACCGCGGTCGTTTTAGCTTCGGTAGTTACATCTTCCCCGTTAATGAAAATATGACATCGCGATTCGCTTGGCGTGGTCGGTAATAATTTGATGGTGGTGTGTCCAAACATCGTTAAAGCTGGACCACCCCCTCGTGATCCGACACGAGCAAGATCCTCAACGGAACGTCCAAGTTTTACATCCACAGGTTCAAAAAATCCGGAAATCCGATGGGGAACATCAACTATAACCGTTGTAGGCGGGCGTGGATTCATAGAAAAAACCTCTTAAGACACTCCAATTTTTGGGGGAGCACCCACGAGCAACTTGTAGATTTTTCGGGCAAGCCACGTGAAGGATTTATTCACATTTTCCCCCGTACGGGCGGAAGTCCGGTAATAGGTTAAGTTTTGCCTCTTGGCATAATTTTCGATTTCCTTGTATGGAACAGTTCGAAAATCTTCAAGGTCACTTTTATTTGCTAAAATGTTACCAGGAATTCTCTTTCCTAGAATTTCCTCCACTTCCTTGATCCACGTGGGGAGGTGTTTAAAAGTTTCAAAGCGGGTCACGTCAACCACAGCAATGAACCCTTGGGTTCCTTGGTAAAAGGTTGTTCTTAGATCGTTAAACCTCGATCCACCACCAATATCCCAGAGGTTCAATTGTGTCTTGTTGATTTTACTGATTTGCAGGGGAACGGTAAAAATATCCATACCGAGCGTGGCCTTCGTACTTGTTTCGAACGCGGACAATCCTTTCGTGAAATTTTTTATCAGGGAAGTTTTGCCGACAGCAGCATCGCCAATTACGATGACTTTCAACTTGAAGTCGAAGAGTTTATTTTCCGCCGCGTTCATGATGTAGACACTGAATTGAAACAACGCTTCAATGCTTAAAAAAAATTGCCAAGACGTGCATGTAGATGGCTTCACGAGTAGTCATTAAAATAGGAGGATCCCTGTTTTTCGACGATGCAGGTGTGAATACTGACCGTGTGCAAAAATTCGCTCAATTTCTAAAGAAAACTCCTGAAATCCAAGCAATTATCGTGGGTGGAGGCAGGATCGCTCGTACATACATCCAAGGCGCGCGAGCACTGGGAGCGAGCGAAACCGAATGCGACCTGTTAGGCATTGCCACGTCTCGGATAAATGGTCAATTACTAATTCGGGCGATCGGAGATACTACCTACCCTTGGGTACCAAAATCCGTTGAAGAGTTCGCCAAAGCCCGTGCAACGGGTAAACTAGTGGTAATGGGAGGCCTTCAGCCAGGGCAAAGTACCACATCTGTCGCAGTGATCATTGCGGAATTCCTCCACGCGGATCTCCTCGTTGTACTTACCGATGTAGACGGTATTTACGATAAAGATCCGCATAAGTTTCCTGACGCGAAGCGATTCTCCAGCATCACCGTGGATCAGCTACAAAAGGTACTCCAAAAAGGTGCGGGTGCCAAGATAGCTGCCGCCGGAGAATACCAAATTTTCGACCCCGTTTCGTCCGAGATTGTCAAGCGGAGTCAATTATCTGTACATTTGTTATCCGGGAAGGAGCTCGCACAAATAAGCCACATTATCAAGGATCCCGCTGCGGATATTGGGACGAAAATAACTCGTTAAGAATGCTCGGCAAAAATTATCCCAAAAATTAAAACACAGGCAACATTATCCATCTTGAAAGTGAATCTTAATGGCTGAAAAAATCGAAGGCGGGTCTTGGAAGAAAAAGCTCCAAACTAAGTGGGGACCCCACTCACACTGCATTATTTGTGGACGGGCTACCGCTGAGGAAAAGCAAACGTGTAGTCAAGAATGTATGGATAAATATCAAGGTGAAACGAAAAAGAAAGGCAAGCAAAGTAAGATACAAATGATTATGCTAGTTGCTATGGTAGCCGTGATGATGATCTTTATGTTCTTAGGCGGCGGCCTTGGTGGTTAATCTAATTCCGTCTTAGTTTTTTATAAAATCAGTATTCAACTAGCAACGATGCTTCTATTAGGCTTATTAGTGATCTCGATTTCCACCCCTGACTCCTAGTTTTCCGCTGGAAATATTTTTCTAGCAGATTGCTTCAGGTTGGTTCAATTTGTGTCTAGGGAAAGCAGTGCTTATCAGGTTCGTAGTTATTGATATCGTAGATTAGTGTTGCTATGTCAAATTATTGACATATAAACATAAATATAGAAAGAGAAAATAACTAACAATGGCTTTTTTTTATAGTAAAATTAGATATCATAATTGCTTTTCAGGCGCTCCAGCGGAAACAAGGGGGGTCTCACCTTTTTTAGTCGACCATTATGCTGATTCTATATGACTTTTACGCGCAACTTGTCCTGCATAACTTTTATGAAGCAGGTGGCGTGATAGTACGGCGACGATGATGACGTTACTCCAAATTGAGTTAGCCAACGATGATTCCTGGAAGAACCGCCTGAGTCATTTCTGAATTTTAGTAAGTATAGAGAACGATTTAAAAATATATGGAGAAAAATTAAGGTCAGAAGAAGATTACAATTATAGATCTTTGTCGGTGTCAACGTTCGTGTCTACTTCTTGCATTTCTTGGGTTATCTTCTGCATCTGTTCTTTGGCGTGTTGTCTCGCTTTGGCGTGGAATTCTTTATCGTAGAATTCTAACAGCTCACTGTCGAATAAATCCTTGTGACTTTCTACGTAATCAACAATGAGGTTTTGGACAACTTCAGAATCTGAAGTCCAAGTGCCGTGGGCTTTGATTAATTCCAAAAACAATCGTGTCTTGTAATTGAGTGTGAAGAAAACCCGCCGGGTTTCGAGGTGACTTGGAGTCTTCGGGCGTCCCATCTTGGGTTCTTTCTTGCTAGAACCTTCACTCGTTTTTTCCGACATTCATTTGTCACCATCGAGATTTGGGTTAGTTTTGACGTTGGCGAGATTTTTTGTCGGGCATTAATAGGACGCGAGTAGAAATAATGGCAATTTTGTCTTGAACTACCGACATTTTGGAGATTTGTTATTAAACACTTGACAAAAATCCATTAATGCCTAAATACGCCGACATATTTATATTTTACATCGAAGTATATTATAATATCCTTTAAAGTAAATTTTAAGCTTTCGGATGTGTGTATCTAATGGCGGAACAAAAACTCAGTCTCGAAATCGAAAGTGATTTACAGAAGAAAATTGTCGACCTTTTGGGGTCAAAAGGCCCGATGAC
>MBAA01000163.1:2879-8358 GCA_001940655.1 Promethearchaeota archaeon CR_4 | reverse complement strand
TAATGAATCGCAATGTCGTGGACAAATACCCCATCAACAATAGCAAACGTGGACGACCAAAGATCGTTTTCACGTTAAAAAATGGGATTATCGCAAGTTAAATGCTTATTTTATTTCTATTTTTTCCTGATTACCTAAAGAACTAGAAATATTTCCGTTTTCACGCAAGGTAGCTTAATAATTTGCCGTTAGGTCTTTCTATATATAAATGATAATTAATTTTAGGTTAAGGCGTAACGAATAACTTTTTTATGGCGCTTGAGCGTCTTTACTTCAAATAATTTTTCTAGAATGGAGACAACACGCATGAAGACAAAGAGGTGGCAAGCGATAATTTTCGTAACTTGGATGCTTTTGAGTCTCATTGGGGCGAGTTTGGCCTTGACATTCTCCCCGAGAGTAAATCCCACCATCCAAACTATGACAAAACACACATCAACATCCGGTGCACAACTCACCGGCCAAATTCTTCACGAAAAATACGACACCGCGTTGAGATCGCGATTACAAATCGGGATAGGGGAAAAAGAAAATCTTAATGTCATAATCCTACTTGATTCCCAAGATCCCCAAGCAAACGCTGCAAAGAAAGCAGTCTTAAATATGGGAGGCGCAGTAACATACGAGTACCACCTCTTCCCGGGCATTGTAGCCAATGTTCCAGCTATGCAATTAAGTAATCTCGCAGATTCCCCGGTAATAGCTCGTGTTTGTCTCGACCGTATCGAACAGCTTCCAGGAGATACTACTCCTATACCGGCAGCAATAGACACGAATAACTGGTGGCGAATTGCGGTCGGGGCTGATAACCCGGCGCTTGCTGGTATTACCGGGAGCAACGTGAAAATCGCAATCTTGGATACGGGACTCGGGTACGTGGGATCTAATGGGTCGATACGTTACCACGCGGACTTTGCAGGGAGGGTAATATCAGCGGAAAATTTTGCCGCTGAAGATGGGGTCATTGATCCGAACGATACCGCTGATTGGTATGGGCATGGTACCCATACCGCGGGGATTGTCGTGGGTAGTGGGATAGCATCTGGTGGGAAATACGCTGGCATTGCCCCGGGGGCTAGCCTTCTCGTGGGAAAGGTTCTAAATTCCTCGGGGGGTGGTGAATTCAGTGATATTCTCAAGGGAGTGGAGTGGGCTGTCGATAATGGCGCGCAGATTATCAGTATGAGCTTGGGTGGAGACCTCCCTGAAGTATTCACGCTGGAAGGCTATGCTATACAGAATGCAACGGAGCATGGGGCTTTGATAATAGCATCGGCAGGTAATGGTGGACCTGATTATTTCACCGGAGCACTCCCTGGATCCTCCCTCTACACGTTGTCAGTTGCTGCATCAGATCGTAACAATAACCTCGCTGACTTTTCGAGTGCAGGACCCACGCTGGCGATGCAAGCTTACCCGAGCATTACCGCTCCCGGCGTGGACATCATCGCTCCACTCGGCATCGAATCGGCAATTGAAAGGGAGATGGTATATCTCGAGAACATCATTACGGGAAGTGAAGGATCTGATTACGTCCCTCTCAGTGGAACAAGTATGGCTGCCCCCATTGCGGCAGGAGTGGCAGCGTTGCTCCTCGAGTATAATACTAGCTTGAATCCACTTGCCCTTCGCGCCATTCTTATGGAGTCAGCAACTGATCTTGGCGAATCTCTTGAGCGACAAGGGGCAGGTCTCATCAATGCCGCCAACGCACGAACATACATCGATAATATACTCGCCAGATTTCCTACCAATGTGAATAACCTCACCTGTGTCTATCCTGAAGAGGTTCCTTTCGCGCCCTATGACCTGCTTAATTTTCCTGGAGATGCCCAAACAATGAATTTAACCGTTGTATCCGGAACCGCGCGAAATGTATCGATTGATTTACCTACATCAATAGCGGGAGTGAAGGTCAGTTCTTCCCAATCTTCCCTGAATTTTACAATACCGGGTGTCCAATTATGGAATCTCTCAATTATGGTGGAATGGAATGCATCTATTGGACAGAGAGTGGGAACCATCAACTTTACGGACTCCCAAACTGGGGAACTCCTCGACCAAGTCACGTTGGATTTTACTGTCAAGTTGCCTAAAAAGCGAGTTTTTTTTGACAGCTTCCACGGGGCGAACGATTACTTCAACGCGTTACCCTACGGCACCACACAGCTCGAGTTATATAATTTTGCCAAAGTATTCATCGAGAAAAACTACTCCGTAGACCTCAAGATGGAATATTGGACGCCAGAGTATGTCCCCGCTAGGGATGGCCGCCTCCTTACCTACGACTTGCTCCAGAATTATGACGCGGTAGTACTCCAGACCCCCTTCCTCCCCTACACTCTTACCGAAATACAAGCCCTCGTAAACTTCCACAATAATGGTGGTAGCATCTTGGTCGTTGGGGATCGCTACCAATCTCTCGCACTGGATTCCGTTAATACCGTGCTCGCGAGGTTGGGAACTGGAATAAGTTTCTTTAACACCAATTTCGAGGCCATTCAATTTTACGGATTCTACGGTCTCAGGAACGTTTCCACAATCGATGCGGCAGCGTCCTCTGATCCAATGCTAACTAACGTGGAGCAACTCTTATTTGACTGGGGAGCGATCCTAAGCGTCACGGGAACGGGAACCTCAGTTCTCACTGCGGACACATCTAGTTCAACTATCGTGGCTAAAACCACAGGGATGGGCATTGCAGGTAACGTGGTCGTGTTGTCAGGGCCATCCCTGTTAACCAATACCTATATGATAGACCCCGTGATAGGCGGGAATCACGCTCAATTCGCGAGCAACCTCATCGATTACTTGCTGCCCAATCAAGCATTCAACATAGCCAGGCGATGCACACCTGAAAGATCAGAAGATGGAACGACTGCAATATACCTGTACGTGACGGATGGAACCACTGGCCTCCCCGTTACGGGATTGAAGGCGGGAGAGACCTTAAACCTCACGAGTTCGAATCCCGCGATTTTAGATGTCGTGGATTTTGTCAATGTGACGGAAATGCTCCTACCTTCGGGGATCTACGTCAATGCTTCATACTCGCTGCTGTTAGGACCATCCACATCGCCTTACTTCTTAAATACATCTGCAAATGTGAATACGGTACTACGCAATGCAACGGGCGCTGTAATTTGGACTACTCCCACCCCGCCAAGATTTTCAACAATCTCGCAAAACAAAGACGAAATTGACAGAAATCCAACTTCTTCATCCGGATTATTATCCGTCTCTTTAACCAACGCGACCAGCTTGAGTAACCTCCAGCTCTATGCAGGAAGCGCCGCCCTCAGTGCCTTCAACGTGAAAGCACAATATTCTTTCACCAAGAGTGTAAGTTACAGTGGGGGTTCTGAATTTAACACGCTACTCGACGCTCGTGGACATACATCTGGTCTTTATGCCTATTTTTACGAGGGGAATAACAGTGCCGGCTATACGAACATCTATTCGCAACGGAGTAGTTTCATCGTGGTCAACTATGATCCAGTCATCGATGAAACTCTTTCCTACTTTGGGAAAATCTCATTTGATACAATGAAAACAGATGATGATAGGTATATCATTCAAACTGCGCGACAGCTCAACACTTATTCCTTTTCGGTATCTACGACAGACGAGGTGGACTACGAAGACTCGGACAATCAGCTGACGGGCGTGGTAGTATTCTTCCCCGTATATGAATTGAATGGCACCCTCGGATTATTGATAGGCAATGGGCGATTACCTTGGGAAGACTACTCATATAACGCCGGAACGGGACAACTCGAGGGTCAAATAACGATCCCCCGGTCTGTAACCTATCCTAAAGGGGACGGAACCAACATCGTGAAATCCACCGTGTCGAGTGGGAACTACATGGCAATTCTCGAAATCGTGGTGATGGATACCGAGGGTGGATCGACAGACTATGTCGTCATCCTGAATTTGATGGTAGCACCTCCCTCTCTTACCGTGATTTTCATCATCGTAGGGATTATTGGGGGTGTTGCAGTCCTAGCCCTCATATTGGCTGTCCGCCACCGCGCCCGCCAGAGGGGTTATGGAACACGTTATCAAAGTCCCTATGAATCCTCAAACGCGTCCTTAGGCCAGATGGAGTACGGATATGCGCCACAAGAACAAGTTTTTCCGCCCCCAAATGGGCTCCGGAAATTCTGCATCTCGTGTGGACAACCGATTCCCATCGAAGCAAAGCAATGTCCGCATTGTGGGGGAGATAATCCGTAATTTCTCTTCTACTTTTTTAAATTGGGTTGCTATTGTTACAATTGCCCGTATTATTTAACTAAGAAAAAAAGATTAAAATTCCGAAAATATAGATTCGAAAATTTACGCATGACCAGCAGATCCGAGTACTTCTTTATTCTTGCGTTTGTACAAGTCGATGAGTGATTGTCGGGCTGGTCCTAGGTATTGGCGGGGGTCAAACCACTCCGGGTGTTCTGCAAGAGTCTTCCGAACTGCTGCGGTCATTGCAATTCGCCCATCCGTATCGATATTGATTTTCGTCACATTGAGTGCGGCTGCCTTGCGAAGTTGATCCTCGGGAACACCGGCGGTATCTTCCATTTTCCCGCCGTACTTGTTGACAATTGCCACCAGATCCTGCGGAACCGATGAAGACCCGTGTAGCACGATTGGGAAATTCGGCAAGCGTTTCTTCACTTCTTCTAAAATATCCAAGCGGAGCGTGGCGGACTGCCCGGTTTTAAGTTTGAACTTGTAGGCACCATGGGAGGTACCAATCGAGATCGCTAGACTATCACACCTCGTTTTGGACACGAAATCTTGAACCTCTTCGGGACGGGTATAATGCGCAACATCGTGGGAAATGTCATCTTCCTTCCCTTTCAGTACTCCGAGCTCACATTCCACACTTACATCATTCGCGTGGGCATATTCGACAACTTGTTTTGAAATTTTAATGTTTTCTTCATAGGGGAGGGCCGAGCCATCGTACATGACGGAGGAAAACCCGAAATCAACGCACGACTTGCAGATCGCAAAATTGGCCCCGTGATCCAAGTGGAGAGTAATGGGAATCGCATACCCCAATTCCTTGGCAAATGCTACCGCGCCTTGGGCCATATAGCGCAAGAGCGTTTGGTTGGCATACTTGCGGGCTCCCTCCGACACTTGCAGGATGACGGGAGACTTAGTTTCCACGCAGGCAGTGATAATAGCCTGCAGTTGTTCCATATTGTTAAAATTGTATCCTGGGACAGCGTAATGCCCCTCCAAGGCCTTACGAAACATTTCTTTCGTGTTGGACAGGCCTAACTCCTTAAATGAGACCATCAAAAATGCACCTATTTCAAAAGGGAGAACGAAGGGGAATAAAACATTTTCTAACCGAAGAAAGAAAATTCATTGTTCTACATCTTGATTGTCTTCTTCTATGATTTCTCTCTTGGCTTCCGTGGCAGTCGTGATGTAGTAATACTCGCCTTTCTGTTTTTGAATCTGA
>MBAA01000163.1:0-2744 GCA_001940655.1 Promethearchaeota archaeon CR_4 | reverse complement strand
CCTGACGTGCCTTCAAAGACGAGGAGGGAATCCGCGATGAAATCTTGGGTAATAATGTCGTGCTCCACGACAAACGCGCACTTCTTATAATCCTCAATGGAACGCCTGATGAGGCGGGCGACTTGGAGGCGCATTTCCACGTCGAGGAAGGCGCATGGTTCGTCCAGCATATAGATGTCCGCACTCTGCATAAGACATTGGGCTATTGTAACCCGCTGAAGCTCGCCCCCACTTAATTCCGTCAAGTGGCGCCCCATCAAGGGAAAGATATCTAGCTTATTTTCAATTCGCTTGAAAAACGAGGAATCTAGTTCACTCTTCTTTTTCGTATCCGCGAGGATCATGGCCACGGTGCGCGGGTCGTCCGTGGAAATGTATTGGGGCTTCACTGCCACCCGGAGCTTTTTCGAAGGCAGTTTCCCCTCATCTGGTGTTAATGTTCCCGCGACTATATTCACGAATGTCGTCTTGCCTATACCATTGGGACCGAGGATGCCGATAATTTCCCCCGCGTGGATTTCGCCCCCTTGCGTTTCTAAGGAAAAGTCCCCGAGGGTTTTCTTCATTCCGTAAAACGAGAAAATTATGTCCCCGCTGTCAAACCCGGACGTGGGGGGTCGCTCGTGGAACCGGATTGGTTCCTCCCGGATCCGCATGTTCTCGTCCTTCAAGTACCCGTTAAGGTAAATGTTGATGCCCACCCGAACGCCTTGAGGGTGGGACACGATACCGAATGCGCCTGGTTTCCCGTATAATAAGCATACTTGGTCGCTCAGGTAGTCGAGGATGGCAAGGTCGTGTTCCACCACGATGACGGTCTTCCCCGCGGTCGTAAGACCTCGGATCATCTGGGCCATGTTAAGTCGCTCTTTCACGTCCAAGTAAGAAGTGGGCTCGTCAAAGAGATAGATATCACCTTTGCGGAGTAAAGTGGCGGCGATCGCAACACGTTGCAATTCTCCCCCGGAGAGTTGGTCGAGGGTTCGATCCAAAACGTTCGTTAATCCCAATTGGGCCACGATTCCATCGAGGGCACCGGTCTCATTGATCTTTTCGAAGAGATCCCGGACGCGTCCTTGGACAATTTTTGGTAAGTCCGTGATATTTTGGGGTTTATGGAGGAGCTTCACTTCTTTATTCCGTAGCTTGGTGAGATAATTTTGGAGTTCGGAACCCCGGAAATGTTTGATGATCTCGTCCCACGCTGGTTCCTCGTCCCCAAAGCGTCCCAAGTTCATCTTCATCTCCCCCGCGAGTATTTTGACGCACGTGGATTTTCCCGTCCCGTTCTGTCCAATCAATCCGAGGGTGTTGCCAGCCTTGGGCATGATCATGCGGAAGAGGGCAAATCCGTCCTGAGAATACCGGTGGGATAGGTCTTTTTCCAATTCTTCCGGCACGTTTTCGATGTGAATGGCGGTGAAGGGGCATTTCTTCACGCAAATGCCGCACCCGGAACATAGACTCTCCTGGATTGCGACACGTTTTTCATCTTCTATCAAAACGATAGTCTCATCCCCTGTGCGAACCCGGGGGCAGTATTTAATGCACGGTTTATGCTCACTCGGGGCGCAATCTTCTGGTTTACACCGGTCCCGGTCCAATACCGCAATTCTCATGGGGTGAAACTCTCATGACTATTCGTTACTACAAAAATTGGAAAAAAATTACTAGGCCAAGGATTATGAACTGAAAATCACCATCAAGATTATAGCAACGGCAATGATGGCACCCAAAATCCCAAAGATCATGTAAGTTTTCTTTTTCGATGCTTTATGCTTGACTGTGACCGCAGTTTGGCACGATTCGCTACAGTACTCCTTAGATTCATCCATAACCGCATTACATCTTGGGCAATGCTTGTGCGGATATATGTATGTTCCATCGTCTGTAGTATATTTTTGATACTTACTCATAGAATCCTCTCAGTAATGAGTAATCGAATTATTCCCCATTAATGAGTTCTCCGGCAGCTTCCGCGATCTTGTGTTCATCTGGCCGGAACCCGTCCTCGAACACGGGAGAGAACCCGACTACCGTATTCAGGCCTGCTACAGTCGTAATGGGGGCATCGAGGTACCAGAATGCTTCCTTGAGGATTTGTTTCGTGATTTCCCCGGAGATTCCTCCAAAATCACACGCTTCATGGACGATAACAGCTCGCCCGGTCTTTTTCACGGATTCGCCAATGGTTTTGCTGTCGAACGGAACGAGCGTGCGGGGATCGATGACTTCCGCAGAGATACCTTGCTCTTGGAGAATATCTGCCGCTTTCAAAGCCTTGAAGACCATATACGAGGTAGCGATGATCGTGACGTCTGTGCCTTCCCGCTTCACGTCTGCTATGCCGAAGGGGATCGTATAGTCTCCCTGTGGTACAGGGCCTCTCTGGCGGTAACACATCTTGTGTTCGCAAAACATGACCGGGTTGCCATCTCGGATAGCAGTCTTGAGGAGACCTTTCGCGTCAAAGGGGGTAGAAGGTTGCACGACTTTCAAACCAGGGATGTGGGCAAACCACGCTTCAAATGACGAGCTATGGTGTCCGGCATAATTCCCGCCCGCGCCAAAGGGCGCACGGATGACTAGAGGAACGGACGCTTGCCCGCCGAACATGAACCGCATCTTTGCGGCTTGGTTGACGATTTGGTCCATCGCGAGTGTGACGAGGTCCCCGAACATAATCTCGCACACAGGGCGGAGACCGGTGAGTGCCGCCCCTACACCACACCCTATGATGGCAT
>MBAA01000098.1:923-7994 GCA_001940655.1 Promethearchaeota archaeon CR_4 | reverse complement strand
GCTTTTTGATTCGGACATGGGCGAATGGCGCAAAATATTTGATACAAAAAATATTTAAGGGGATTTAATCGAACTCATTAAGTGATAATGTGGTTATCATATAACAAGACCAATGTTAAAATTGTGACAACGATCGCTAGAAAAATACCAATTATTTTTAGTGTCGGAAAGTTGAAGATAGCGATACATATGCTCACAAATAATCCACCCACCCAGATAATTTGCAACCAAGAGACCGCCGTTCCGGTCAAATTACGCCCATAGAAATGTTCTATCAGCGCCGCTATTATGCTGAAGAAGAATAACGGATAGAAAGTGATCGCTGGGTTATAATCTCGTAATCTTATCGGATTTAAATTAGGCCCTTTTTTCTTGTTTGATTTTGACGTTTTTTTAACATCTGCGTCAAATACTACTTGAGGTTCTGATTCAAGACTTGAATTTTGACTCATTTTTATCACTTCTTGATTTGGGTGAAATCCAGAACAAATATCGGTTCTAGGAGTTTATCTAATGGAAGAGGAAAATGCAGGGAAGTAAACTGATGCGCGAACTTGTGCGCATAAATCTCGAATTTTGTGGTAAAATACGAATAAAAATATGCCGTTTTTAGAATTGTTTACAGAAGGAAATAAAAAAAATAAGTTATCATTATTTCATAAGAGGTTGGTTCCACCCGAGAAGCCACAACAAGACCTTGCGTCCTTCACTGAACAAACGGAGTGGTTCCCCGTAAACTGCAAACTTGGGATCCGAATACCGACTTTTTAAATGCGGTTCGAGTTCCTCCCATGTGGGTACTCGACCGGGAAATTGTTTCCTCGCAAAATGTGCGGCTGATTTGAATAAATCCACGGGGATAAGTCGTCCCGTTATCTTGGAGTCTTCATTCGCAGCAAAGAATGCGAAGAATGGAAGGAGCTCCTCCGGTTGGATGGCACCAAACGTATCTATGTCTTTTTGAGGGACATCGTGAATCAATTCGGTTTTCACGTACCCGGGTAAAATAGCGTTCACTTGGACTCCGTCCTTGTTCATTCGTTGGGTAATCGTTCGGGTGAAAATATTGAGACCTGCCTTTGCGATGGTATAAAGCACGCTGTACTGGACGAAGTTCGCTGCGGCCTCGAGAGAGAGGAGGCTGCTGGTGTTGATGATAGCGCCGGAGTGCTGCTTAGAAAAGTAGGGCATTACCGCTAAGGTGCAATAGAGGGGACCTTTCAGATCAGTATCAATCGTACGGTCGATCTCGTCATAATTGTCCGGGAGCGGGTTTAAATCCATAATCCCTGCATTATTTATCAGAACATCAATGCCACCTAATTTTTGAACCAATTTATTGATGGCTTGGTGTACTTGGACACTTTTCTGCATGTCACCCGTGGCAAAGGCCGCTTGACCTCCTTTGTTTTTAATTTCTTGCGCTAGTTCACTGAGCCTATCTGCGGACCGACTTAGAAGACCAACGTTAGCCCCGAAATTTGCCAATCCCATCGCGAGAGTCTTTCCAATACCCGCACTCGCGCCAGTAATGATAATTTTCTTATTGCTTAAGAAAGCATGTTCACTCATTGCAAAATCACTAATAAGGAAATTCCCTTCTTCCTATAAAAAATGTTATGTGAACATATTAGCTTAAAACTTCAAAAAACAGGAGTTACAAAGAAGGAATTAACGGATTTTGTTTCTTTACCAAACTTTTCCAGCATCATTAAAGTCTACGTTGGCAGTTCTCGAGATAAGTGAGAGAGAATATGAACAAGTTCCAATCCTCAATTAAACCCGTAAACATACTCTTAGTGGAAGATAATCCAGGAGATGTTCTATTATTTAGCGAATTCCTGAAAGAAACAAAAACATCCTATACGTTACACGTTGTGGAGGATGGTGAGGAAGCCCTAATGTTCTTAGGACAACGGGAAAAATATCACGACAAACCACGACCAGACTTGATTGTATTAGACCTGAACCTCCCGAAAATTGATGGATTTGAAGTGCTCCAAGAGCTAAAACAAGATCCCCAACTCAAACGAATTCCCGTTATAATACTCACTAGTTCTCACGCGGAAATGGATATTGAGAAATCTTATGACCTCCACGCGAATTGTTACATAACAAAACCCTCAGAATTGAAAGAATTTACCGAAGTGGTAAAGGCTATCGAACATTTTTGGATCGAAATTGCTAGTTTGCCGAAGAGGTGACCCAAATGGGAAAACTTAGTCTAAATGTCCTCCTGATAGAAGACAATCCAGGAGATATTATACTTATACAAGAATACCTGAAGGATGAAAAGAATGAACATATTAATCTAGTTGTAACCGGGACACTCTCCGAAGGAGAAATTAGATTAAAAGATGGATCCTTTGATGCAATACTACTCGATCTAAACCTTCCAGATAGTTTTGAACTTGACACTTTCTTCCGCGTTTACAAAGATTTTCCCAAGATCCCGATTATCGTATTTACTAGTCTTAGCGCAGAAGATATGGGGATTAAAGCAGTGCAAGAGGGAGCGCAAGACTACCTTGTGAAAGGACGTGTCACCGGGAATTTACTAGGGCGTTCAATCCGTTATGCAATCGAACGGAAAAAGATCCAAGAAGCGTTGGCAAACGAGAAAGAACGAATAATGGTTACCCTACGCAGCATCGGAGACGGAGTTATTGCAACAGACCTTAACGGAAATATTACGTTGTTAAATAAAGTGGCGGAATCCTTAACCGGTTGGTCACAAAGCGATGCATTTGGGAGGGATGTTCAACAAGTGTTACATATCGTTGAAGAAAAATCTGGAAAACCGGTATCCTCCCTACTTGACCGGGTTCTTCGCAAGGGAGCAACGCTATCCCGGTCAGATTTTCTCCAGTTAATTTCAAAGGAAAGCAAAGCATTTTTCATTTCAGTGAAAGCAGCGCCCATTCACAATATCAATGACGAGATTATCGGTGGAGTCATAAGTTTCCGGGACATCACTGCTCAGAAAAAACTGGAAGGGGTACTCTTCAAAACCGGGCAGATGGAGTTAATTGGGGACATTGTCCTCGCTCACGTCAAGGTGGAGCTCCCAGATGAAGTGTGGATCACCGAGGCGAGTAAAAACTTTCCAACCGTAAAATTCGAGATTCAGACCCTGCTACCCATCACTCTGGCGGGGGAATCTGGATCTATTATCAACAATGCCCTCGTGAAAATCCAGAGTGTTGAATGGCCAAAAATCATCCCTTTGATAGAAAAGCATCCATCTATCATCAATTTGAACAAATGGGAAGAAATAGACACGGACGTCCTCATTAATGTAAAATCTAAAGACACTTTCATCCTCCGCTCGCTCATTCAATCCGAATGCATATTAAAATATCCAATCCTGGTTCAGAATGGTATTAGTAATTGGGAACTTATTTCTCCGCGAAAGAAAATCGATGCGCTCCTGGAACTTTTCGACGAATTGGGCATCGTATATTCGATTTCATCCATCGGAGCCTTGAAGAAAGAAGAAGATTCAGTCATCCTCACCAAGCGTCAAGAGTTAGTCCTCGAAAAGGCCATGGCCCTCGGTTATTATGAATTACCGCGTCGTATCACCTTAACGGAGTTAGCTGAAAAACTCGAGATAGCAAAATCAACGCTTTCCGGAATCTTGCGACGTATTTCAAAAAAATTGATTTACCAAGAATGAATCGATTGTTTGAAAGGATTCCGTTTTCCATGAAAAATTCATTTCTCTAAGGTGGGAAGGATCGCAATTATTGCTCGTCCTAAGATATTAAAGGCGTCTTTAACATTAAATCCGGTCTTCGCGGACGTGATAATTGTTCCTGAAGCTCCTAATGAATTACTTTTTTCATTAATTTCTGCAAGGGGTATCTTTTTGTCAGGAATGTCGTTTTTGTTTCCCACTAAAACAAACGGTGCCTTGGGACAAACCTCCCTGAGTTCTGCTAACCACTTGTCCAAATTGTTGAATGATTCTGGTGCTCCAAGGTCGAAGACCAGTAAAAATCCATCGCTGCGCACGTAATAATTTTTCCGGAGAAGCTGAAAGTTCTGTCCCCCGCCTACGTCCCAAATCGTGAAATCGATCGAAATGTTATCAAGACGTAAATTTTTGACAAATATTTGAAATCCTAATGTAGGTAGATAGTCTTCGGCAAAAAAATCGTCCACAAATCGGTAAATCAAGCTAGTTTTACCTACATTTAAATCGCCCGCTAACACCACTTTAAAACTCGATGAGTTCATAGTCCACTACCTTCCTTTTGCCCTTTCTATTCAAATAATTTTAGGATTTTTAGTTGTAAAGCAGCGATTTTTTGGTATGATCATTGTCTCGGTGAAAAGTGAAGGGATACTTAACTTTAATCATATCGCGTGAATCTTGGCAACTATTTTAGAAAAGCGAACGGTTTCCATAGCGGACATATCGGGAATTTCTTTGGTTAGTTGTTCTAGATGCTGTTCGAGGTGAATACGATCAATGACAGGGATTTTGGTTTGTGAGGTAATTAATGCAATTAAGATGTAGTTAAGACGGTTTAACCGACGATCAATAAGGCCTGTATCTACAATATTTGTGGCGTAAATCAAGGCCACCTCATCGCCACGTTCTAATCCAAAGGGGAGTGGTCCAAAAAGACCAGTTCTATATCGTGACCCTTGCCCAATCGCGGTGTAGAAGTATGCACCAGACGATGTTGCTTGAGGTTCTTGTAAAGGATGTTCAGAATAGATAACGGCGGGCCCCTGTTTCGTGAACTTGTAAAAAATAATATTTGAAAATGTTTCTCCCTGCGGAAGTAGGGCACTTGGCACTGAACGCTGGAATCTGGCTTTCAATCGTGGTATACAAACGATTGCCCCAATCATACAAATGCCAATAACAATAAAAGCAGTCAATCCGAAGTTAGAGGACACTTCAATGACCAACCCATTTTCCAGAGTCTCGTTTCCAGAGTAAAAAACGCTGTCAAGTTGTAAAAAAATTTCGTACGTGCCACTGGGCGCGTTGGATGGGATGGTTACTTCAGAAAGTGCGGTTAAAGTTACACTTCTAATTGTATCGGTAATAATTGCTTCAAGATTTGGATTCCCTCCTGCGGGGTAAACCTTGATTATTATGTCTGCGGGGCGGAGTAAATTATTCCCTGTCACACTATCCTTCGTGGATATTTTGAACTCAACAGTATCTCCGGGGTGTAGGGGGGTGATGGACGGGGAAATCTCAAAATCCATTTTTCTGGGAAGAATTTCCACGGGAACTGACACGAGAAACGGTTGGTATCCACTCTTGTTCGCTTCTATATCTAATGTATACGATCCAGGACGGAGGGCATACTCATCCAAGTTGATGTCCCCTGTGTAATTACCTGTATCGCTGTAGTGGAGAATTCCTGATAGTCCTTTGAGAGTATAACTAACATTAGCTTCCTCGATGTAGGTTCCAAAATACACGTCAATCAAGTTATAATTCAAATGGAGTGAATCCAAGGCTAGAATACTAATATTATTAAATCCCATTCTCGCCACTCGAGAGAGAGTTAAGTTCTGCTGGATAGATCCCACTTCGTTAAATGCCAAAAATCTTGCTTTAAAAATATATTCCCCGGCAGGGAGGCTCGTGTTCACGATCCAGCGAAAAGATATCTCGTAGTTCGCATAAGTATAGTTTTCATACACGATCGATGTGCCGGAATAAATTACAGCTTTCACGTAACCAGACAACCCAAGAGAGAGGTTTAGATCAATAACTTGACCCGAATAGACTTCCCCGGGGATTTCGATGCCAGTTATTTGATTGGGACTTTCGAATGTGATTGTATCTACAGGTATGGTAAAGATCAAAAGAGCGGGATTAGGCCGGGAATACCCCACAACTGTTTCTCCCGAGAATGCTTGAATGTCAGAATAATCTGATTGGAATCCCGTGACGTTTCCTTGATAACTCAGGAAATCATAGTCGTTAAATCCCTCTGTCGAGAACACATTTAGCATCCAATCAGCATGTCCTACTTCAAAAGTTACGCAATTAATCGATTCCGAAGTTCGGAAAAAGAATAGGTGGCATAAATAACAATATTCTATTGAGGAAGAATTATCTATCATAAAGTTAAGAGATTCACCGGTGATTGGTACTGTAATATTTGCCCACCCAAACCCCTGACCGAGATTGGTTATGTTTTGACTCAAACCTTCATATTCCATTGTCATACTGACGGATTCAGGGTCGATGAAGTCCTTCACGTGGATCTGCAATGTTAAATTCCAGAGCTGGGGTTGCCAGTATCCAGAATAAATGTAACAATCACCAAATGAACCAATGGCAGTACGCATCCAAGGGGTTGTTGGCACAACACTATCTGAAATACCGACTAGCGAAGATTGGATGTAATAGTGCCCAGCGGGGAGGAAGAATGGCGTTTCGAATGAAACATCATACCATTGCGGATCCCCCACGGGTAAAATTGCTAATGTTTGACCCAAAATTGGCCCATCATAGTTCCCCTCGCGAATGGACATATTAAGAGTAGCTGATGCCGTACCTGAGATGAAAATTGAAAAACCGTAGAAGAAGCGGTCAAAAACCGTTGTGAATCCCTGAGCCTGCTGACTACGTGACAATTCTCCCGAGGAATCGTGCTGGACAATATTTTCTTTTTTAAGAGTGAAGTTCCTCACTTGAAAGGTGATGTTAGCGAGGGTTGAATTGTAGGAGGAAAGAGTGTCAAATGTCACACCCGTTGTGTTCCAAGCAGACCAGTCGAAAACTTGCTCACACCTTTCGGACGTATCAAAGTGGAGACCAACACTCGAGTCATATGTATTTGAAGCGGAAGGAATAACTGGAGGGGACGACAAAGGTGTCGAGACGGTATACACTCCTGAGTCAGTTGTATTAACAGAATCACCAGAATTGCATAGATTTATCTGGATGCCAATGAGGAATAAACAAATGATCAGGACGGAATAATGGGTTATGGTTGAATGAGGTCTAATCACAATCCCCCCGATTGACAATCCCGTTTCACAATAAATGGTAACAAATTCTTCTGACCACGTTCATAGCATCCCCGA